>JBKJMX010000152.1:0-3837 GCA_046596135.1 Gemmatimonadales bacterium | reverse complement strand
GCGGGACCGTCCGGTGGAGCCGAAATGCTGCCGGTCTGTCGGCCGGCACCTATGTCGATACCATCGTCGTTCATGCGCCCACCATCGCAGGCGCACGGTTTGTGTACGACACCCTCCGCATCACGGCAGCGGCAGTGCCCCTCACGATTCAGGCTGCTCCGGCGGGGCGGTCCACGACGGTCCAGGCGGGGGCCAACGCCCTGGGCGATTCCGTCACCGTCACGGTGGCCGGGACCGGTTCGGAGAGCGTCGCCTGGGACGTCACCAATCGAGCGATGTGGCTGACCCTGGCCACCCGATCGGGAACCGGAAGCGGGACCGTCCGGTGGAGCCGAAATGCTGGCGGACTTGCAGCCGGCACCTATGTCGATACCATCGTCGTTCAGGCGCCGACCATCTCCGGCGCACGTTACGTATACGACACGCTCCGGGTTACCGCGAGCGCTACGCCGCTTACCGTGAGGGTGACGCCGCCGAGCGCGAGGGTTGGCGCAGTCGTCGGGTCGCCCGCACCGAACGGGAGCGGAGTCGTGACCGTAGAGGGCACCGGCGCCGCCGCAGCATCCTGGACGGCGAGTCGGAAGAAGCCGTGGACTGCGCTGCTCACGGTGTCGGGAACCGGCAACGGACCGATCTCGTGGCAACGAAACACGGCCGGACTGGGGGTGGGAACCTACGTCGACACAATCACCGTGGCGCTGGTGGGGGTCGCCGGTGCGTCGGCGAGGATCATTGATACCCTGCAAGTGACAAACAGCAGCACTCCGCTCGTCGCCAGCCTCTCCCCGTTCTCGCGCAGCACGGTCGTGATGCAAGGTGACCAACCATCGAGTGATTCGCTTTCGCTCGAGGTATCTGGCGCCGGGGCTGGAGCAAGCTGGACGGCCGGCAACAGGAAGTCGTGGAACCGGTTGACCGTGGCCGCTGGGGCGGGGTCGGGCGCGGTGCGATGGACTCGCGACGCCGGTTCGCTCGCAGCGGGCGTTTACGTCGACACGATCTCGGTTTCGGTCGCCGGCTTGGCGACGATGATTGCCATCGATTCGACGATCGTCACAGCGCCGACGCCGACGCCGACGCTGGTGCTCAAGTCGACACCTCCGGGGCGCAACAAGAAGATCACGAAGGGGTTCGGGCAGGCATCGGTGACCGCGCTCGACTCGGCGCGTGTCGAACTGCAGGGGCAAGTGGGCGGGCCGGCTGTATGGCTCGCGACGAGCTCGGCAAGCTGGATCACCGTCCTCACGCCGAGCGGCAACGCGCCGGGCACCCTGCTGTGGAACCGGGACCACAGCGCGCTCGGAACCGGCATTCATGTCGACTCGATCGTCATTGTCCTCGCGTCGAATCCCGCAGTTCGTACCATCATACGCGACACCGTGCAGGTGGCCGAGGTGATGGCTCCGACGCCTGAGCTCGCGGCCGAGGACCTCTTCTCCGGCGGTCGCCTCGACGGCGGCCAGCGGGAGGCGCTTGACCTCGTCGGTAACCAGAATGGCCGGTATGACCTTGGTGACTTCCTGGCCTGGGTGAACCGCTCGGGAATTCGCCTGAGCGCCAGCCTGATGGAGCGGGTAGCGGCATACTCGGCCCCAGCTTCGGAGGCACCGGCGAAGCCGTCAGCGGGTGCATCCAAATCGCCATGACGTAAGCGGGGGTGGGGCACACAATGAAGCGGGGTCACCGTCCAACGGTGACCCCGCTTCATTGCTGCATACCCTGCGCTGGAGGCTACTGCTTCTTGCGCCGCCGAACCGACGCGCCACCGAGGCCGATGAGGCCGGTCGCGAGGAGCGACATCGTCATCGGCTCCGGAACGATTTGGGCGAGTTCGCTCGGGGTGAGCGGATTGATGAGTACATAGAAGTCGTTGTAGTCATCGTCAGAGACTTCAGTGGTCGGCCTGGTGTACGCATTGGTGCACGTCGCCAGGAGATCGTCAAGGGTGCCGCCCTGAATCACCTGCGAGCCCTGGACCGTGGTGCTACCCGTGTTCGAAGTGGCGGTAAGGCAGCCGCTGTTCAGGTCTTCCCACCCCAGCAGGTACTGGCGGTCGTAGACACCGCCGTTGATGTACCAAATGTAGTTCTGCCTGCCAGCAGGCAAGGGGGGGTTATTGCGTTCGGGGTCATTGCCCGAGTAGAGCCACCAGTTGTCTGCGCTCAGACCGGTCTTCTGGAGGCCGAAGACGAGCTCGTTGTTGGAGCCCCAGAGGATGGTCTGGCTATTTGCCGCGCAGAACACACCGGCACCGCCACCGCTGGCGCCGCACTCGCTGTTGAACAGGAAGGTTCCACCCGGCGTCGGCGAGTTCAGCCCACCCAGGGTGGTGTTGCGTGTCGGCATTCCGTTGAACCAATACATATTCGAAACGTCCTGCGCGTTCTCGAAATAGCGGGAAACCTGGAACCCGCCCCAGCAGCCGGAGAAGAAACCCCCCAAGCCGAGCTGGACTGATGCCAGGGTGGTGCAGGCGGCAGTTTGAGCCGCGGCTGGAGCGGCGGTGAGGGTGGTCGCGGCGAACGCAAAGCCGGCGATTGCGAGTAGACGATTCTTCATGTGCGTACCCCTTGCTTGATTGTCGAGAGCCAATCGGAATCGGCTCGGCTGAACGAGACCTGCTTCGCGTGACAGGCACCGCATTCAGCCGGGTGCCACCTTGCTGCAAACAGAGGAAGCAAGTCCCGTGCGAACCTCGCAAGCACCTGATGCTATAGTTATAAATCGTTGTAAAATAAGGATTTACATGTTCTGATGGGGACGCTTGCCACAGGTATTTTCTGTCGTGGTGTTGCCACTACCCACAGTAACTGTTGTGACAGCGCAACAGTACCAGCCGGTTCCGCTGGCGCGAACTAACACGAACTTTTGGGGCGATGGGCGCTTGGGCAGGGTTGGGTGGTTGATCCTTGGCCGCAAAAATGGCCGACTCGAGGCTATTCGAGTCGGCCATTTCAGGTGTGCCTGCGCGGGTGTCAGGCCGCTGCGCCGACCGCCTCGGGAAGCACTTCGCCGCCCATCAGCTCCCGGGCCTCGACGCCGAACATCGCCAACAACGTCGGCGCCACGCTCCGCAGCGGGATCTTGTCGGCATGCACCACGTGGCGTCGGTCCTCTCCCCTGATCCAGAGAATGCCATCGGGATGGTGCATTCCGCTCTTGAGGCCGTCGGCAAGGTAGAACAGCTCGAAGAACTTGGCGTCGGGCTGCCCGGCCGCAGAAATCGCAGGCTCGCCCTCGATTCGGTCGAAGATCCCGCAGCCCACCATCAGGTCGGTTCCGTCGCGCTTCACCCGCATGGCGCGCCGCCCGTCGATCGTCAACGTGGCGAGCTGCGCCTCGGCCGCTTTGGCGTCGTCCTCCGACTCGAGAATGACATGGAACTCCTCGGACATCACCGGCTGGATCTCGTGGGGCATGGTGAGACCCGCCCAAGATGTGAACGCTCGGAAATTGTGGGGCCGATAGAAGACCTTGCCGCCTGACTCTTCGTACTTGACGCATGGCTGCTGACCCAGTGCCGATGAGAAGACGATCGTGTGGGTCTTTCCCGCGAGGGAGAGCGCGCGGCCAACCACCTCATCCATCTGCTGGTAACCATACAGGACGGCGTTCTCGTAGTTCGCCTGTTCGTTGTCGGTCGGCTTCACAGCAAAGGGAGTCGGGTCCATGTTGCGCCAGTGCACATGCTGAAAGTGCGCGGTGCTGTTGAGGAAAAAGGTCGAGAAGTCAGGCTTGATCCGCTTGAAGTACCAGTTGAACACGTCCCACTGCAAACGATCGAGCACGATCGCGCGCCGCCAGTGGAACTTGCCGGTGATCCGTTCGTTGACCAGT
>JBKJMX010000052.1:0-7341 GCA_046596135.1 Gemmatimonadales bacterium | reverse complement strand
GTCAATGGCAACCGTGCGCGAGCTTATCGACCGCAAAGGCAGTGACCTCCTCATGGTGGATCCCGACACGACCGTGCTCGAGGCCTCGCGACTGATGAACGATCGCGGCGTGGGCAGCGTGTTGGTGATGACAGATGGCGCGCTGACGGGCATCTTCACCGAGCGCGACCTGATGCGACGCGTCGTGGCGGTCGACCGACTCCCCGGTGCCACCAAGGTGGGTGAGGTGATGACGTCGTCGCTCGTCACGTGTACTCCTGATGCAACGATGCAGGACTGCGGCACGGTGATGAGCGAGCGACGGATCCGCCACCTGCCAGTCGTCGACGAGAGCGGCGTGGTCGGATTGGTCACCACCGGCGACCTCCTCGCCCACGAACTCAAGGAGAAGGACGCAGCGATCCAGCAGCTTGAGTCATTCGTGTTTTATGTGAGGCAGTGAGGGAGAACGGAGGACGGAGACCGGAGACCGGAGAACGGAGAACGGAGAACGGAGAACGGATCCCTCAATGTAAAAGGGAGGCCGACACCCCGATGATGCCAGCCCGTTCACTGTTCTCCGGTCTCCGTCCTCCGGTCTCCGTCCACCCTCCACCGTCCACCGCCCAGGATCGTCCATGCGTCCATATCTGCTCCTCGCCTTTGCGCTCACTACCGCGTGTGCATCGCGAACATCTTCCAGCAATCCGGCGTCGGTCACCACGCACGGCGAATGGGTCAAGTATGCGAATGCCGCAGGCGACAGCGTGCGGGCATACGTGGCCTATCCGGAGCGCAAGGGAAAAGCGCCGGCGATCATCGTGATCCACGAGATCTTCGGCCTGACAAGTTGGGAGCCGACGGTGGCAGACGATTACGCCCGCAAGGGATATGTCGCGATCGTCCCCGACCTGCTCTCATCGCGGTACGGCATTTCGCCTGTGGCCGACGATAGCGGCCGCAAGCTTGTCGCGACACTAGTGCCTGCTGATGTGGTGGCCGACCTCGATGCGACATACGGTTATGTGAGGACGCTCCCCGCCACCAATGCCGATCGAATCGGTGTGATCGGATTCTGCTGGGGTGGGGGCACAGTCTGGCGCTACGCATCGGCGAACCCGAACCTCAAGGCCGCCGTCGTGTGCTACGGTCCGCTTGCCGACACCAGCGTGCTGAGCACCATGCAGGCGCCCGTGCTCGGCGTGTATGGCGAGAACGATGGACGGGTCAACAATGCGCTCCCCGCGATTTCACGGATCATGGAAACGATGAACAAGCCATTCGTCGCGGACAGCTATCCGGGTACCGGCCACGGATTCCTCAAGCCGGGCCGACGAGGCAGCGGAACAGAGGCCGCCGCGGCAGCACAGCGCGACATCGACGCATTCTTCGCCAAACACCTCGAGCGCAAATGAAGCGCTGGACCAGTGCAGCGGCGGCGGTAATTGCCGTCGCTGCATGCAGCTTCACGCCACTCACCAATCGTGTCGATCTGGGGAGCGACGACTTTGTGGTCTTCGTCGGCGAGGGCGTCGACGGCAACACCGACCTCTTCGTCTCATTGGCAAGCGGCGGCAGCGTGACACAGCTCACCTACACCGGTTCGGTCGAGATGCTGCCTCGGCTGTCGAGTGACGGCGGTGTACTGGCATTCATCCGTGCGCGCGATACCACCGCGGGTGCACCCCGTGCGCTCATCGTGATGAATCTGCTGAGTGCGAGTGAACGGCGACTGGACCTTCCCGACGATTCCGGGGTACCGACCGCTCTCGGATGGAACGCCGATGGTACGGCGGTCTACCTGCGAGCGCCAACCGGTACGTGGCGGATCGCCGCACCGCCGGCACCGCTTCAGATGATGTCGGTGACGGGTCCCGAAATGCTGATCGCGGACACTGCCGTCGGAACGTGGCTCGGCGCCGCGCGATTCGCGGAAGCTGTCCAATGCCCTGATGGCGGGGTGTGCGTGACTGGTCCGCGGGGAGACACTACGAAGATCGCGCCACAAGGTGCGAGCCCGCTTCGCTGGGGCGCCGATTCAATAGCATGGTTCGAGGGGGATAACCTGATCGTGCGCGGGCTGGGACCAGGTCCTGCTCGGCGTGTCACCTGGCGGCGCGCGCCGGCGAATCCGCGGGATGCGAGTTATGTGGGAGCCGTAAACCGTCAGCCGTGAGTCGTCCGTTCTCCGTTCTCTGTTCTCTGTTCTCTGTTCTCCGTTCTCCGTTCTCCGTCAGTCCCTATACCTGTTCCTTCCCGCCCGCTTCGCCTTGTACAGGTTCTGGTCGGCAAGCTTCAACAGTGCGTGGTCGTCGACGGCGCGATCATCGGGGAAAGTCGCGAGTCCGGCGGACGCGGTAACGCTGATCTGCACCCCGTCTTCGCCGAACTGGAATTGCTGTACCCGGCGCAGGATGCGATCAACAAAGAGACGGGCTCCGGTACCGCCAGTTTCCGGCAGGACGATCACGAATTCCTCGCCGCCGTAGCGTGCCAGGAAGTCCATGGTGCGGAGCTCGCGGCGCAACAGCGCGGCGAGCTGGCGCAGCACCTCGTCGCCGGTGGCGTGTCCGTAGGTGTCGTTGATCCGCTTGAAGTCATCGACGTCGATCATCACGACGGTGACGACCTGGTCGTAGCGCCTGGCGCGATCGAGTTCCTCGGCGAGTCGCTGGTCGAGCACTCGGCGATTGGCGCACCCGGTGAGCGGGTCGGTGTCGGCAAGTTCGCGGAGCGACGGTTCACCGGTCCGTCCGCGCTCGATGTCGTACGCCTTGTCTAGGGCCGCCACGGACGACTGGATCACCTGCTCGGCGAAGCTGAGGTCGATATCGTTGAGCGGCGGGTCTTCAGTTGTGGTGCGGAGAAAGAAGACGCCACCAATCTCACCACGAAGCAGGAACGGCACGGCGATCACCGACTGGGTGCGGCCCGACCCTGGATCCGCTCCCCATGATGAGCGCACCGTCTGGTAAAGCGGGTCGACGCCGACATCCGACACCATCACCGTCTCGCCCTGCTCCAGCGCGCGAATGATCTCGGGATACTTGGCGAGCTCCACACGCAGGTCACGCAGCGTCGGGTTCTCGAACGCGGCCACGACTGTTCCCTCGGTGTCGCCGGGCGTTGCGAGCACGACCGAGCAGCGGGCGATCCGCAGGCCATTGGCCACGCGTCGCACCAGCACCTGGTAAATCTCGGCCGGATCCGTCATCCCCGTGACTTCCTTGAGAATCGCCACCATTTCGGTGCGCGACCGCTCAGCCGTGCGGCTCTTGTTGAGCTCGCGACCGACACGGAGGTGCGCCTTGATCCGACCGAGCAGTTCACGGACCCGGTAGGGTCGCTGCACCACGTCGGCCGCACCCAGTCCGAAGACATCGAGCAGGCCGGTATCGAATTCTGGCTCGCTCATAAGGAGGAGCGGCATGTCCTGGTAGCTCGGATCGGAGCGGACTCGGGTGATCCGGTCGATCGTGCCGGCATCGGCGCCAGCGATGTCGACGATGAAGAGGTCGTACTCCTCCTGCTCGAGTCGCTCGATAAGCTGCGGCCCGCCCGCCGCCGTCACCACGTCGTAGCCGTTCTCCTTGAGCACCCATGAGAGGGTGCGGGCAAGAGCGGTGTCTTCCGTGGCGAGAAGAAGACGGGGGTTCAGGGGCATCAGGCCACGAGCTCCGCGTAACGTACTGGGTCCACATTCCCGCCCGAACAGATCAGGGCGACAGGGCCGTCCGCATTGATGCGGACGGCCAGGAGGGCGGCCAGGGTGACCGCGCCCGAAGGTTCCACCCGCTGACCATGGTCAGCGAGACATTGCATCGCCGCCCGGATCTCCGGATCGGTGACGCTGACGACCCCGGTGAGCGCGTCCCTGATCAGTGGCCAGGTCAGCTCGCCCACGGAGCGGGTGAGGAGTCCGTCTGCCAGACTCGTGCCGGGCGGGAGGGTGACAGGGTTTCCCGACGCGACGGCCCTGGACAGCTTGGGGATCCCCGCCGGTTCCACGGCAATGATCCGCACCCCCGGGCGAATCAGGCGGACCGCCGTGGATATCCCGGCGAGGAGGCCACCACCTCCAACGGGCACCACAATGGTCTGCACCTCCGGCCACTCCTCCAGGATCTCGATGCCGCAGGTTGCCTGACCCGCGATCACGTCGGCGTGCTCGAAGGGAGGCACCAACGTCATCCCCTCAGCGGCGAGACGGTCAGCTTCCGCCGTCTGTTCCGGCCCTCGGACCGCCCCGATCAACACCACCTCGGCACCCATCTCGCGAATCCCGTCGATCTTCACCTGCGGGGCGTTCTCGGGCATGACGATCACCGCCCTGACACCGTGGCCCCTCGCCGCGAAGGCGATACCAAGGCCATGGTTACCGCTGGACGATGTGACGACGCCCCGGGAGCGGGCGGCTGGGTCGAGGCGCCGGATCGCGGTCCACGCACCGCGCATCTTGAACGCACCGATCGGCTGCAAATGCTCGGCCTTGATGCGAACCTCGCCGGGGAACGCCGGGATGTCGAGCGGGATCAGCGGGGTAGGTGGCGAAACCTCCGCGAGGCCGGCGTGCGCCTCGCGGAGGTTTTCGAGTGTCAGGTCAAGCATGTACGCCGCCCGCAGTAGGCGCGCCGGAGGTCATGCAGTCGGCTCTGGCGCGTCGGCTTCGGCTTCGGCCTCGCCCTCGATCTCGGCGAGCTCGCCCACCTCATCGTCTTCGTCATCTTCCTTCTTGACGCGAGCAACATCGGTAATCACGTCGTCGGTGTCGAGGTTCATCAACTTGACACCTTGGGTGTTGCGCCCGCTCACACGGATGCCCTCGACCGGGCAACGGATAATGATCCCGCCGCGCGTGATCAGCATGAGCTGATCCTCGGGCACGACATCCTTGAGTGCAACCAGTGCACCGGTCTTGGCGGTCTTCTGCATGGTGATGATGCCCTTGCCGCCGCGCTTCTGCACTCGGTAGTCGTCAACCACGCTGCGCTTGCCGATGCCGTTCTCGCTCACCACCAGCAGCTCGGCGCGTTCACGCACTACCACCATGCCAATCACGGCGTCGCCCTTCCGGAGGGTGATGCCCTTCACGCCCGTTGTTGCGCGTCCCATGTCGCGGACATCGCTCTCGTGGAACCGGATGCTCATGCCGAATGACGTGGCAAGTACGATGTCGTTGTTGCTCAGCGTCTTCTTGACGTCGATCAGTTCGTCATCGTCGTCGATGTTGATCGCGTTGATGCCAGCCGCGCGCACGTTGCCGTAGGCAGAGAGCACGGTCTTCTTCACGGTGCCCTTGCGGGTCGCGAAGATCAACGACTCGTCGTCGGTGAAGGTGCGCACCGGGACGAGCGCAGCGATCCGCTCGCCTTCGCGGATGTTGATCAGGTTGATCACCGGCTTGCCGCGCGTGGTGCGACTGCCCTGCGGGATCTCGTGCACCTTGAGCCAGTACACGGTGCCGCGATCGGAGAAGAACATCAGGTAGTCGTGCGTCGAGGCAATGAAGAGATGCTCGACCCAGTCGGTGTCCTTGGTGTCCATCCCGTTGAGGCCGCGCCCGCCCCGCCGCTGCTTGCGGTAGGTGGTGACGGGAATCCGCTTGATGTAGCCGGTGTGCGAGATCGTGATCACCATGTCTTCTTCGGCGATCAGGTCCTCGATCGAGAACTCGCCCTGGTCCCGGAGGATTTCAGTGCGGCGCTCGTCGCCGTAAGTGGTCGCCATCTCCTCGACCTCACCCACCAAAATCGACATCCGCTTCTCGTGCGATGCCAGGATGCTCTCCAGCTCGGCGATCGTGGCGCGCACTTCCGACAGCTCGGCCTCGAGCTTCTCGATCTCCAACCCGGTGAGCTTGGCGAGGCGCATGTTGAGGATCGCGTCGGCCTGAGCCTCACTGAACTTGAAGCGCTCCCGCAGCCGACGATCGGCCTCGGGCGTGTCGGCCGACGATCGGATGATCTGGATCACTTCGTCGATGTTGTCGACGGCGATCTTGAGCCCCTCGAGGATATGCTCGCGCTTCTTCGCCTCGCCGAGGTCGAACTCGGTCCGCTTGACGATGATCACATGGCGGTGATCGATGAAGTGCTGCAGCATCTCCTTGAGCGCCATCACCTTCGGCGCGCCATTGACGAGCGCGAGGTTGATGATGCCGAAGGTGCTCTGCATCGTGGTGTGCTTGTAGAGCTGGTTGAGCACCACCTGCCCGATCGCGTCGCGCTTGAGCTCGATCACGAGGCGCATTCCCTCGCGGTCCGACTCGTCCCGCACCCCGCTGATCCCCTCGACGCGCTTGGCAATCGCGAGGTCGGCGATGTTGGCGTGCAGCGTCGCCTTGTTGACCTGGTACGGCAGCTCGGTGATCACCAGCGCCTCGCGGCCGGTGCGTTCGTTCTCCTCGATGCGCACCCGCGCGCGCATGATCACCTTGCCGCGCCCGGTCTCGTACGCCTCGCGGATCCCCTGCTCGCCGTAGATGTAGCCACCAGTCGGGAAGTCAGGGCCCTTGATGTGCTTCGTCAGCTCGTCGAGCTCGCACTCGGGATTGCGGGCCAGCACCCCGATCGCCTTCGCCACCTCGCGCAGGTTGTGCGGCGGGATGTTGGTGGCCATGCCGACCGCGATGCCGCTCGACCCATTGATGAGAAGATTCGGGATCTTCGCCGGGAGGACCGACGGTTCTTCGCGCTGATCGTCGAAATTTGGGACAAAGGTGACGGTGTTCTTGTCGATGTCGTCGAGTAGCTCGAGCGCGATCCGGGTGAGGCGCGCCTCGGTGTATCGATAGGCCGCCGCGGGATCGCCGTCGACCGAGCCGAAGTTGCCCTGCCCCTGGATCAGCGGGTAGCGGAGCGAGAACTCCTGGACCATGCGCACCAGCGCGTCGTAGACCGAACTGTCGCCATGCGGGTGGTACTTGCCGAGCACATCGCCCACGACCGTCGCCGACTTCTTGAAGGCGCGAGTGGGGAGGAGACCCAGCTCGTTCATGGCGTAGAGGATCCGGCGGTGCACCGGCTTGAGACCGTCGCGCACATCCGGCAGTGCGCGGGAGACGATCACGCTCATCGAGTAGTTGATGAACGACTGCTGGAGCTCGTCCTCGATCGGGCGCGGGACGATGCGTTCGCGGGAAATCGGTGCGGTCATGAGGCCTGGCGACAGAGGAGGAGCGGGCGCCCGGGCGGCCGGGCAGCAAGCATCAAATATACCCTCGAAAGGGGTCGATTTCCTACCCCAGTTGGCATTGGCGAAGGTGTTTCAGGTCAACGGTTTAGGGGGTCCGTCACGCGGCTCGGCCGGGGGGTTCGACAACCGTCGGCTCGGAAGCCCGCCCATTCGGCAGCCGTATGATCC
>JBKJMX010000171.1:0-3110 GCA_046596135.1 Gemmatimonadales bacterium | reverse complement strand
CCGGATGCCGAGCGCTGTCGGATACCAGCCGACGCTGGCCACCGAGATGGGCGACCTGCAGGAGCGGATCACCTCGACGCGCAACGGCTCGATCACGTCGGTGCAGGCGATCTATGTGCCGGCAGACGACCTCACCGACCCGGCGCCGGCGACCGCGTTCGCCCACCTCGATGCGACGGTCGTGCTCTCCCGCGCGATCCCCGAGCTCGGCATCTACCCGGCCGTTGATCCACTCGACTCGACGTCGCGCATCCTGGCGCCGCAGTTCATCGGGCAGCGGCACTACGACGTCGCCATCGGGCTGCAACGGACCCTTCAGCGCTACAAGGCGCTGCAGGACATCATCGCGATCCTGGGCATGGACGAGCTCTCCGAGGAGGACAAGCTGATCGTCGGTCGTGCGCGGCGGCTGCAGAAGTTCCTCTCGCAGCCGTTTCACGTCGCCGAGCAGTTCACCGGCTTCCCCGGCAAGTACGTCAATCTCGAGGATACGATCGCGTCGTTCGAGCGCGTGCTCTCGGGCGAGTTCGACCAGCTTCCGGAGCAGGCGTTCTACATGCAGGGCGGTATCGAGGACGTGATCAAGCGTGCGCAGGAACTCAAGGGCTGATGAAGATGCGAGTCACGGTCATCTCACCTGAAGCCGCCGTATTCGACGGCGAGGCCGATGCGGTCACCGCACCGGCGTTCGATGGGCAGATCGGAATCCTTGCCAATCACGCCCCGCTGATGACCGTGCTCGGCGATGGCACGTTGGTGATCCGCGCAGGTGGATCGGCGCGGCGTTTTCACGTCAAGGGCGGATTCCTGCAGGTGGTGCAGAACACCGTTCGCGTGCTGGCCGAACAGGTTGAGGGGGTATCCGATGCGGCGTAATGGAGCGATGGTTGTGGTGTTGATCCTGGCGGCGGGGCCGATGGCGGCGCAGTCGACGGGGACACCGGTGTTTGCGGCGCCCTATAGGGCGTTCTCGAACAGCGAGATCGGCGCGTCGCTGTCCGACCCAGGGCCGGGCTTCGCGATCGAGGGTTCGTACCGGATCGGTTTCGGGCCGATCATTGATGGCGGGATTCGTGCTGGTCTCGCCGACGGCAAGGGTCGTGATGCCGCGCTGCTGCTCGGCGTCGATGGGCGTGCCCGCGTGCTTGATCACTCGGAGGCGTTCCCCGTCGACGGATCATTCACCTTCGGCTTCGGGCTTTCGTCGTCTGGCGGGCACACCGTCGCGATGTTGCCGATCGGCTTCACGATGGGCCGGCGTATTCTTGTGGATGGGTCGAACCTCTCGCTGGTTCCGTACGTGCATCCCGTGCTCACGCCGCTCTTCGGCGACGAGGATGGCATCGACCTCTCGATCGGCTTCGGTGTGGACCTCCGCCTCAATCCCAATATCGACCTGCGCTTCAGCGCCGCGATCGGCGACCGTGACGGCATCGGCTTCACGGTGGCGTTCCTCCGCTAGCCCCACCAGCGTTCCCGGAGTTGCCCATGCGCCGCCTCGTTCCGCTCTACACCGTCGCATTGCTGGCGACCGCCCTGACCGGGGCGGGCGCCCAGGTCCTCGGGCTCCCCGTCGTCAACAATGGTGTGCCGACAGGGATCGCGTTCGCGGCCGACGTCGGGTTCTCCAATGAGTATGCAGGGAAAGGCACCGCGATCGGTGCCAGCGCAGCGCTCGGCATCGGACTGCTCGGCGTCACCGCGTCGGTGGCGCGGTTCAATCCCAAGAATGATGATGCGATCACGTCAGGCGGCGTTTCGGCGACGCTTCGCCTCTTCGGTGGGCCGCTGATTCCGTTCCGCGTGCTGCTGCAGGCCGGAGTGGCGCACTGGCAGCAGGACCTTGTCGGCTTTGAGGGTCCGGTGACTGCGAAGACCACTCGGGTTCCCATCTCTGTCGGGTTCGCGGCAACCATCCCGAATCCGGCGTTCGCCATCAAGCCGTGGCTCGCACCGCGCGTCGACATCTTCCGCACCTCGCTCGAAGGGGCGACGGACACGGGGTCCGATTTCGCGATCGCCGGCGGCATCGATCTGTCGATGCTCAACGGTATTACGATCCGCGCGGCGTACGACCGGATTTTCCGCGACGGCAGCAAGCCGTCGATCCTGAGCATCGGAGTCGGCTTCGCGCCTTGAGTTCCAGCGCCGGGTTAACAGCCCAGTAATCATCCGTTGCCCCGGTTAATCGCCGGGGCTTGTTTTTTGTCCATAACTTGTTCATATTCTGTTCAAGGCCTGTCCATTGTGGGCGCCTGCCTGACCTTTTCTGGAGATGAAATGCGAAGCGTGTTCACCCTCGTTGGCCTCGCCGGCGCCGCCATGGCGGCCCCCCTCGCGGCCCAGTACAGTTCGACCGCCCTGTTTGTCGAGGCCCGCGTCGGCGCCATGGTGCCGACCTTCGACATCGCGGATGACGTCAAGACCGGCTCAGCGTTTGGCGGCACTATCGGCTACCGCATTGGGTCCCGCCTGAGCCTGCTTGGCGAGTTCGACTACGGCAAGCACGACGACAAGGCGACCGGTACGGTCGACGTCACGACCACCCATTACATGGCAAAGGTCGGTTACGCCCTGATGGAGCCGCGTGAGCGGGGTCTGGGCATCTCGGTCAACCTCGGCGCTGGAGCCGTGAAGTTCGACGTCGATGGCGGATCGTCCTACACCTATCCCGCGATCAACGCCGGCGCCAAGATCACCTACGGATTCACTCGTTCGATTGCACTCGTCGTCTCACCGCAGGGCGATATCGCCTTCGCGAAGGAAGACGAGCTCGGTACGTCCAACGCCTGGGTCTGGCCGGTAACGGCTGGCCTGCGGTTCAACTTCTGAACACGGAGATACCCATGAAACCACTCGACCTGATCGCGACCATCCTCGTCATCGTTGGCGGGCTCAACTGGGGCCTGATCGCGGCCGCCAACTTCGACCTCGTCGCGATGATCACCGGTGCCGGTGGCTTCGGTGACAAGAACATCCTCGGCGTGATCGTGTATGGCCTGGTCGGCCTGTCTGCGATCTACCTCGCGTTCAACATCGGCGCCTTTCGCCGCGCGCGCGCGTGATTGTCTGCGGGTGTCTCGGCCCAGCGCGAACGCGTCGAGTCGGGG
>JBKJMX010000140.1:0-5257 GCA_046596135.1 Gemmatimonadales bacterium | reverse complement strand
CGGCACGATCTCTACATGGGGCTTGCTTGCCGGCCGACCGGTCGGGATGGCGAAGGTCCGACGCGAAGTGGACACCAACGCAGATGTCGATGCCGGTGGCGCTCGTGCGACGGTCGTCGACCTGCCGTTCGATGAGCAGTGAATACACGACGCCCCAGGCATTACTGCCCGGGGCGTCTGGGTGCATCAATGTTGGTGACCAGTCAGCTCAGGGCTTCATCATCTTCATCGAGTCAGCCATGCGCATGCTGTCGGCCATGTGCATGCTGTCCATGGCCATGCGCATCGAATCCGCAACACGCATTGAGTCAGCATTCGGCATCATCATCGCCGAGCTGTCTTCCATGACCTCGGCCTTCTTGTCTCCGCATGCAGCAACCGCCACCAACGCCGCAACCATCATGAACTTCCGCATCGCCTCTCCCCTGTTGGATGATGGGTCACCGAAGGCCGGTACCATGTATCGGCCGCTAACACTCGATGCACCGCCGTCCAAGTTAGGGCATGGTACCATTCTGTCAAGAACCTAACCTCAATCCTGTCAATCGCTTCCGGCCTACGACCACCTGTCGGTGAGCCACGGCGCGCCCATCTGGAGAACACCATGACCCCCCGTGCGACCACCCTCGGAGCCCTCCGGCAGACCCCGTGGGCACAGCCGCCGCTCCTGGGCCGAACCGTCCGCGATGAGCTCCGGGCCAACCTGATAAGGCACCTCCGGCAGCCCGATTCCCGCTTCCCCGGGCTGGTCGGGTTCGACGACACCGTCCTGCCACAGGTCTACAACGCCATCCTGTCCCGGCAGCACTTCATTCTCCTCGGCACCCGCGGACAGGCCAAAAGCCGACTCCTCCGCTCCCTCGGGATCTTCCTCGACGAGGCGATTCCGATGGTGGCGGGGAGCGAGCTCCGAGACGATCCGTTCCACCCGATCTCGCGCGAGGCGATCGATCTCATCGATCGCCTCGGTGACGAGACCCCGATCGCCTGGCTGGGCCGCGACGAGCGGTACGTCGAGAAACTCGCCACCCCAGACGTCACGATCGCCGACATGATCGGCGACGTCGACCCGATCAAGGCCGCCCGCGGCGGCCACACCCTGGGTCACGAACTGACCATGCATTTCGGCCTGCTCCCCCGATCGAACCGCGGCATATTCACCATCAACGAGCTTCCCGACCTCGCCGGCAAGATTCAGGTGGGACTGTTCAACATCATGCAGGAAGGTGACGTGCAGATCAAAGGGTACCCGATCCGCCTTCCGCTGGATGTGATGCTCGCGTTCACGGCCAATCCGGAGGACTACACCGCACGGGGCAAGATCATCACTCCGCTCAAGGACCGGATCGGATCCGAGATCCGGACGCACTATCCGCGGTCGGTGGATGAGGGGATGCGGATCACGTCTGACGAGGCGTGGACCCGCCGATCTGGAACGGACGGTGTCGACATCCCGCCATTCATCGCAGAACTCGCGGAACAGGTCGCCTTCGAGGCGCGCGACGACAAGCGAGTCGATCGGCGATCCGGAGTGAGCCAGCGCCTTCCAATCTCGCTGATGGAACTGGTTGTCAGCAACACCGAGCGCCGTGCCATCGCAACCGGGGAGCAGGCACCGGTCGCGCGGGTCAGCGATGTCTACGCTGGTCTGCCGGCGATCACCGGAAAAATCGAGCTCGAGTACGAGGGGGAGCTGCAGGGCGGCGACGCGATCGCCCGCGAGATGATTCGCGCGGCCGCGGCAACTGTCTTCGCGTCGCGAGGCGCTGATCTTGATGTCGAGGATGTCGTGGAGTGGTTCGAGCAGGGTGGCGCGCTCAAGATCGGCACTGACGACAGCACCGAGGCATGTTGGCAGGGGTTTGCCTTGGTGGGTGGTCTCCTCGACCTGGTCGAGCAAGCCGGGCTGGCGGAGCGTGAGGATCACCCTCGCGCTGTGGCCGCATGCGAACTCGTGCTGGAAGCCCTCGCCGCGACCAACCGGATCTCCCGTTCCGATGACCACGGATGGAGTCGCCCGAAACCGCAGCGTCGCCGCGGTCCGTCGCATGGCGACACATTCGGCCTATGAGCGAACCGCGCCGACGATCAGGTCAACCGCTCGGTCCATGCCCAGCCACTCGGTGTTCACGACGAGGTGGTAGTTGTGGGGGTCATGCCAGTCGCGGTCGTACCACTGCCGATGATACCGGGCCCGATGGGCGTCGTTGTTGCGCACCCGTCGCGCGGCGTCCTCGCGACTGATCCCGTCGCGCTGGGCAATGATGCCGGCCCGGTGGTCCTGCGACGCGACCACCTTCACGTGCAGCGCATCATCGCGGCGGCCAATCACCGCGACCGCCGCACGACCGACCATCACCACGTTCGCCGCGGCGCAGGCATCAGCAACGACCTGCTCGGTGATCCTCACCAGTCGTGCCTCCTCTGCCTCGGGGGCTTCGATGTCCATCGGGGCAAGCACTTCCGGCGTCGCGGCCACCAGCGCGCGGGCAAGACGCTCGGCGAACGTCGGCCCCCGCTCCTCGCGTTGAGCCACGTCGGCCGGCGTGAGACCCGCCCGACGCGCCACCTCGTCGATCACTTCGTTGTCGATCAGCTGCCAGTCGAGCTTGGCCGCCACCAGACGGGCCAGTGCCGAGCCCTCGGCACCGATCTCCCTTGAGATCGTGATCAGCATCAGACCGTCCCCCCGTGCCAGAGCCGGCGTCGCAGGATGAGGGTAGCAAAGAGGCAGGTCGCGCCATTGATCGCGATCGCCCACGGTGCCCCGGCATGCTCGGCGATCCATCCCGCCTGAAACGCACCGATCGGCGTCAACCCGAGCACCACGAATGAATACACCGCCATCACGCGGCCTCGCAGCTCCGGCGGCGCGGCGAGCTGAAGGGAAGTCGCCGTGGCGATCCCCTGCGCCGCCATCGCGGAGCCGGCAACGCCGAGGAGCAACAGTGCGAGGGTCATCTCGCGGGAAATCGCCAGCAGGATCACCGCTATCCCGAGCACCGTCGACGCCAACACTGCACCTCGGGCCCTGGAGATCCGCCGGTCAAACGCCCCCATGCCGATTGCACCGATCGCCGCTCCAACTCCCACCGCAGACGTGAGCGCACCGTAACCGGACGCGCCGGCGCCGAGAACATCGCGTGCGAAGACGGGCAGTATCGGGATGAAGCTCGCGGCGAACACCGACAGCACCACCATCTGGAGGGTGAGCGCGGCGAGGACCGGGCGCGATCGGATGAAACGGATCCCGGTGAACACCGAGGGCCGCAGCCGGGTCATTGCCGCCGCGAACGGCTGGCGGATCTTGTAGAGGCCAATGAGCACCGCCACGTAGCTCAACGAGTTCACGGCAAACGCGGCGCCGGCGCCCGCGACGGCCACCACCACACCCGCGATCGCGGGACCGACCACCCGACCGAGGTTGTAGACCGTGGAGTTGATCGCCGCGGCCGAGACGAGGTCCTCCGGCGGCACCAGTTCGACCACCATCGCCTGACGCGCCGGCACCTCGAACGCCGTCGCGAGTCCGAACAGGAGCGCCAGCCCCCACACCCATTGGACCGTGATGAGGCCTCCCAGTGTCAGGCCCGCGAGGACGGCGGCCTCGATCATCATCACCGACTGCAGCAGCATGATGAACCGCCGCTTGTCGACCCGATCGGCGACTACCCCACCATACAGTGTGAAGAAGAGGATGGGGATCGTTGATATCGTGGTGGTGAGACCCACGGCGAACGCCGACCCCGTGAGCTCGAGGACCAGCCATCCCTGGGCGATGATCTGCATCCATGTGCCGACCAAGGAGATCGCCTGCCCCGTGAGGAAGCGGCGAAAGTCGGCATGTCGCAGCGCGCGAAAGGGACCGGTGGCCATTCCGGCGCCAAGGTCGTTCAGCGCCTGTCGGGTCCGTACGATGGGCAGCAGGGACATGACGCTCAAGGTAGTAGCTTCCGGGTATGCGCTACACCACGTACGCCCGCTACCTGGAAGGTCTCGCTGGTCAGATCAACCTCCAGGGACTTCTCGATCAGTTGGGGGACTTCCTCCTGCAGTCGGGTTTCAATGGCGTGCCGTGGTGGGGCGATCCCGACGACGCCGACGACGGTCGCACAGTTGAGGACCTGAGGGCAGCAATCCTGCGGGCACTGATGGAGTCCGGACAGCTCACACCGGAGATGCTCCAACTCCTCACTGCGGGAACCACGGGCGACGAGGAGCGCGATGCGGCGGTGAGCCGTGACCTCGCCGATCTCCTCGACCGCGTCGTCGCCCGGTTGGTGGACGAGGGCTACCTGTCGATTCCAACCGGGCAGTCGCCCGCCGGGCCGGGCACAATCCGTGATGCGCGGGGTACCGCCCGCGACGCCGCGCGAACCGTCCGGTTCGACGTCGCGGAAAAAGGCGCGGACTTTCTCGGGTATCGCTCGCTCAAGGCACTGCTCGGCGCACTCGGACGATCGGCCGTGGGCGCGCACGACACCAGCGACCTCTCGACGGGAATCGAGGCCGAGGCCGCCAGCCGCCCATTCGAGTTCGGTGATGTGCTCAACCTCGACGTCGCGGCGACGCTCACGAGTGCCATCTCGCGCCACGGCCTGACCTTCCCGCTCGAGCTCGACCATCGCGACCTGATGGTCACGCAATCTGCATATCGTTCATCGGCCGCCACCGTGCTGATGCTCGACTGCTCCCACTCGATGATTCTCTATGGCGAGGACCGCTTTACCCCGGCAAAGCGGGTCGCGCTCGCGCTCACGCACCTGATTCGCACCCATTTCCCCGGCGATTCAATTCGGGTGGTCCTGTTTCATGACGGCGCCGAGGAAATCCCGCTTGGTGCCCTCGCCAATGTGCAGGTCGGACCCTACCACACGAACACTGCGGGTGGGCTGGCATTGGCCCGGCGCATCCTTGCATCGCAGCGGCAGGACATGCAGCAGATCATCATGATCACCGATGGAAAACCCACGGCGCTCACGATGCCCGACGGCCGTGTCTACATCAACTCGGCCGGGCTCGACCCGGTGATCCTCGAAGCCACGTACCGGGAAGTTTCCGCGTGTCGCCGCAGCGGCATCATGATCAACACCTTCATGCTCGCGCGCGATGCCCAGCTCGTGGAGTTCGTGAAGCAGGTTTCACGGATCTGCCGGGGGAAGGCCTACTTCGCCAACCCGATGACGCTCGGCGAGTTCCTGCTGATGGATTTCCTGAAGGGGAAGACGACTCGGGGCTGAACGACGACGGCCCCGCA
>JBKJMX010000081.1:0-48738 GCA_046596135.1 Gemmatimonadales bacterium | reverse complement strand
GAGCGAGGTAGACCGTGGCCATGCCGCCCTGCCCCAGTTCGCGCTCGACACGGTAGCGGTCGGCGAGTGCGGCGGTGAGGCGGGCGATGCTCATGTGTCGTTCTCGATTCCGAGGATCCGGAAGCCTTCCCGGTGGGCCGCTTGCTGCAGTCGGGCATCGAACGTTACGAACTCCCCGCGGGCCGGGGCACCCGACCATTCCAGCCCGGCGGCCAGCTGGAGCGCGTCAGCAGCACGGAGTGGATGCAATCTCAGGAGCCGGAGTGCCTGGTCGCGGACCGCGTCCCCTGGTTGAATTTCATACCAGCTCATTCGGAGTAGTTCGAGCAGGTCCCGGGCTTCTCGCTCTTCCGCCGAGGAGAGGAGCCCCTCGCGATGCAGTCGAGCAACGGCGGAGCTGATCTCGATCGCCGACCCCCACCAGACTACCATCTCGGCGTTGTCAACGCAGAGTGCGCGTGCCGACTCGGTTCGCGGTTGCCGGAGACAGAGCGGGACCAACGCCGAGGAATCCCAAAACCTCACAACCCTTCGCCCCGCTCCTCGAGCAGCACAGCCAGCGAAAGCCCGTCGGGATCGAGGGGCAGGACCCGATCGAAGAAGTCGCCCGGCAGGGGGGCGGAGGGAGCCCGCAATTGTCCACTCCGGAGCAGCGCTTCCCGACGACCCCCCTCAAAATCGCTGTCATGCACGGGGGTCAGGCGCGCGATGAGGCGGCCACGGTCGGTCACCAAGACGTCGTCTCCATGGCGAACGACGTCGAGAAAGGCGCTCAGTTTGGCCTTGAGCTCAGAGATCGAAGCGGTCTTTATCATATGACCATTATAGTCATGATACGATGACTAGTCAAACGTTCGCTGGCTGATTGCTGCGCCTATCGGCAGTACCGGCTCGGAAGCACCGGCTCGGCTGATGGCGCTTACGTGACGTATGCTCGGCGCCACCGTTTCACCAATCCAGGCCAAGTGGTTCACGGCGCGGTCTTTCGGTCGTGAAGAAGGTTTTCAAAAACGTTCTGCAAGCCGACGAGGGTTGACCCGCCACCATCACCACCGAGCAGGAGGAACGAGTTGCCATCAGGCGACACGTCATACTCACGCGCCTCATCGCCGACCATGAAGATTCCGCGGAAAAGAACCCTGCGCGCGGCAACGGCAACAGTCGGGGTCGTCACGATGCTTGCCGACACGAGGCTGTCACCAGCGCGGTAGAAAAGTTCGCGTCCCGATGGCGCCCACACAGGCTCGGACCCGCCCTGCAGCGAGATCGACACCCGCGCCCCGTTTCCGGGGTATGACCGCGCATAGACTTCGCTGCGGCCGGTTTCATCTGACTGGTAGGCGATCCATTTGCCGTCTGGCGACAGGGAGGGCGTGGTTTCGCGGAACCTGCGCGCGAGGACCAACGAAGACGCCGGCGCAGAGTCGAAGACCAGGCGGCGGATCCCCTCGCGTTGGCTTCCGATTTCATGAAAGACCAGTTCGCGTCCGTCGGCCGTCACGGTGCCGCCGAAGCGGGAGCCGTTGGCGACGATGAGGCTGTCGGGCGTACCGCTCCCGTCGGAGGCGATCCACCAGAGGTCGTCGTTGCTCGAATAGACGATCCGTCGGCCATCGTGTGTCCAGATTGGCCGGTTACTGATGCCGTTGGTGGTGAGCCGTGACCAGGTGCGTTGGCCAAGGTCGAAGACCCACACGTCGCGGCTCGACGTCGTGCGTTCGGTGATGCCCAGCGCGACACGCTGCCCGTCGGGTGCGAACCTCGGATTCTCGAAAATCCGCGGCTCTGCGGAGAGCGTCCTCGCCTGGCCCGACCGCGACATCAGGATGAGGTCGCGCGGTCGAGCCCCGCCGGCTCGCGCGTAGACGATGGCACCGCTCCTCGATACTGCGGCGCGGGAACTGAACCCGTCAGGCTGCGAGACGTCACGCGCAATTACGACCGGCGGGCCGGTGGGCAGTCCCCGCTTCCTGTCGAACGGCAGCGCGATGAGTCCGCCGTCGGCCGACCCGAGCGTCACATATCCGGCATCGACCCACTGCGGACTGAAGCCAGACTGGTCGAATCGGGTGATTTTGCGGCTTGTGAGGTCGAGCGCGGCAAGGCGGCTGGTGTTGCCGACGAAGAGCGAGAATAGAACCGTACGCGTTCCGGGAAGCAGGATAGGCGCTCGGAATGCTTCGCCGCTCCCACTGTCGGGACGCGCCACCTCATAGGCTGTTCCGCCCCGCGCCGACACGGCCATCAGTACCCGGGAGTTCATGTCGGACGGGGGGGCGGTGTGGTATCGAACCGTGTCGTCGCTGCTCCATTCGAACGCGTATCCCGGACACGAGTCGCAGATCTGCACCGGCGAGCCTCCGGCAAGCCCGAGCTTCATGATCTTCGCGCCATCGCTGTACCCGAGCCAGAGACCATCGGGCGAGAAGAACGGCACGGAGCCCGGCATCAGCCTGACGGCCTCCAGCTGGTCAGAGGACCACAGCATGAGCCCGCTGCGCGAGACGTACGCGAACTTCGACCCATCGGACGAGATCGCAATCCCGCTGCTGGCGCCATTGAGCAACGCCACGCTATCCGGCAACGGCATGGCGTAGCGCACCACCGGTGGTGGCGGCGCCTCCCGACCACCGGAGAAGGTGGTTGCGATCACGACCCCAGCGAGCAGACCCGCCACGACGAGCGCGATTCCGGCCATGGTCCGACGGCGACCAGATGCCACTGGCCTCCGAATCGCCGTCGTCCGCGTCGTGCCCGTTCCAGCAAGTGCAGCGGCAAACTCGGCCGCCGTCGCGAAGCGGTCGGCTGGCAGCTTGGCGAGCGCCGTGAGCACCGCATCCTCGACGTGTTCCGGTACGGTGTCACGCAGGGTGTGGACCGGGGTCGGTTTCTCGGTCATGATCTTGGCGACAATCGCCTGGACGCTGCCACCAGTGAATGGTGCGTCGCCGGCAAGCATCTCGTACGTCACCGCGCCGAGTGCGTATACATCGCTGCGGGCATCGATGACCTTCTCGCCCATCGCCTGTTCGGGCGACATGTATTGCGGCGTACCGAGCGACAGCCCCGTCTGGGTCATCCGTGCGCCACCTGCACTTTGCACCGCGAGTGCGATGCCGAAGTCGGCGACCAGTGCCTGGCCATCGTGGAGCAGGATGTTCTCGGGCTTGATGTCGCGGTGGATCACACCCTGCCGATGGGCGTAGTCGAGGGCGCTGGCCACTTCGCGGGCGATCCGCACCGCATCATTGATTGGCAGTTGCCGCTCCCGCTCGAGCCGGGTGCGCAGCGTCTCACCAGTCACGAGCGGCATCACGTAGTACAGCAGGCCGTCGGCTTCGCCGCTGTCCAGCAGCGGGAGAATGTGGGGATGCTGCAGGCGCGCCGTCGTGCGAATCTCGGAGAGAAAGCGCTCGCTGCCGAGCGCCGCGCCAAGATCCGGATGCAGCACCTTGATTGCGACGTCGCGCTCGTGCCGCAGGTCGTGCGCGAGATACACCGTGGCCATCCCGCCCGCGCCGAGTTCCCGCGCGATGGTGTAGCGATCGGCGAGGGCGGCGCCCAGTCGTTCGGGGATCGCACTCATCGCGGCACCCTCGCCTTGAGTTCCTCGAAGAAGTTCTCGACCACGATCTGCCGGCCGCTGCCCCCGTCACTGCGATCCCGGATGGCCACGAACCGGCCATCCCGCGTGACATCCCACCCGCGGTTCCGGTCGAGCCGGAACAGGACCCGGCGGGCACCGGTGGCAAACGCCGGCCCGGGCTGGACCTCCACCGCGACGAGGTCCCCCCCGTTCTGGTAATAGATCTCCTTCCCGTTCCGCGACCACCGCGGGCGGCCCCCTCCCCCGTTGGTCGACACCTGGGCCAGCGCCGCGGAGGTGCCGGGGAACGGCGACACGAAGACCTCTGCCCGACCGGTTCGCGACGACACGTACAGCAGCCATCGTCCGTCCGGGGAGACCGATCCGGCATACTCGCGTGTCGAACCCGCGACCAGGGGCGTGGACAGCGAATCCCCGCCGACCCGCCGACCCAGAATATCCTGCTGATAGTTGTCAAAGACCACCCACTCCCCATCGGGGGACAAGGCACCGGCGGCGATCAGGCTCGGGTCGCGAAACAGCAGGTGTGGAGAACTGCTGCCATCGGCGGCAACGACGAATATGTCCCCGATTCCGCCACTCCCGACCGACACGAAGGCAAGGGAGCTGCCATCCCGGCTCCAGGACGGGGAACCGTTGGAGCCGTCGAAGGTGAGCTTGTTAAGGGTGCCACCCGGGCGCAGCTGCTTGATCCACACGTGGCGGCCATCCGGTCGACGGATGGTGACGGCCAGCCGGGTGCCGTCGGGAGACACCGACGGATCGGACACATCATCCAGCCAGCCCGGATCGACTTCTGAAACCCGTCCGTCGCGTGTCACCCAAACGACCTCGGAGTGCGCTGCCCCCGACGAGCCGGTCGTGTACCACAGCGTCCCAGTGCGCGAAATGCTGAGATCCACCGCTCCGGTACCGGTGAGCACCTGGACGCCCTCGGCGATAGCCACCGGATCACCGGTCATCTCCAGGCGGTCCTGGTCGAACGGGGCGGCCATGAGGGTCCCGTCGAAGGTGACATAGAGGATGTGTCCGGATGCGGCGTAGCGGACGTACACACCACGGGCGAGCACCCGGTGCTGCCGGGTCCGGGTGTCCAGGACGGCGATCTCGTCGGTCTCCATCCCCTGCCGTCCCGGTCCCGAGTGGTTCACGACGAACAGCAGGCCCCGGCCATTGGGCAGTGCATCGGGATAGACATGCTGCAATTCGCCCCGGGTGCTGTCCAGCACCGAGGCCGGCTCGGGGCGACCCCCACCGCGCTCCCGTACCCTGAGCAGGGGCCCGATTCCCAAGGCGTCGAAATAGATATGGCCATCCGGACTCCAGGTCGCCCCGGGGCTTCCAACGCCTGAATCGGCCACGGTGACGGCGGGGGCGCCATCGAACGACACCACCTTGACAGCCAGCCCTCCCAGCATGAACCCGAGGCGGGCACCATCCGGAGAGAAGAAGGGGTTGATCGCGTTCTCCGTGCCCGGCAACTCGACCGCACCCAGCTGATCCATGGAGCGGATGAACAAGCTCCTGCCGCGATCGGTGGTGCCGACGAAGGCCAGCTGCCTGCCGTCGGGTGAGACGACCAGATTGCCCCACTCGCTGACACCGCCGTCAACCACGATCGCCACTTCGTGGCGGGTCAACCCGGGCGACGGCGCAGGGCGGGTGGCCGCCCAGACCAGCCCCACCAGGAGCCCGGTGGCGACCACGAGCAGGGGGACGGCCGCGCGCTGCCGCCAGCCGGCAGCACCGAGAGGCGGGCCGGATTCCCGACCCGGAACCGCGAAGGCCGGGTTCCCGAGTGCCTCGGCGAAGCGGGCCGCACTGCTGAACCGGTCGGCGGGCAGCTTCTCCAATGCCTTGGCGATCGCCGCCGCCACGTTGGGCGGCACACTCTTGCGGAGTTTCGTCACCGGGGCAGCGTCCTCGGTCACGATCTTCATGATGATCTGCTGTGCCGACGCCCCGGTGTGCGGGGGGTTCCCGGTCAGCATCTCGTAACAGACACTTGCCAGCGAGTAGATGTCGCTCCGCGCCGAGATGTCCTTCTCAGCCGTCGCCTGTTCCGGCGACATGTAATGCGGTGTGCCAAGCGACATCCCGGTCTCGGTCATCCGGCCACCGGCGGCGGCACTCAGCGCCAGCGCAATACCGAAGTCGGCCACCATCGGTCGGCCATCGTGCAGCAGGATGTTCTCGGGCTTGATGTCGCGATGGATCACGCCATGCCGATGGGCGTAGTCGAGCGCATCGGCCACCGCGCTGGCGATCCGGACCGACTCGTCGATGCCGAGCTGGGTCTCGCGATCGAGCTTGGTACGCAGCGTCTCGCCGTCGATGAACGGCATCACATAATAGAGAAAGCTGTCGGCGGTGCCGGAGTCGAACAGCGGCAGGATGTGCGGATGCTGCAACGCCGCCGTGGTCTTGATCTCGACCACGAACCGCTCGGCCCCGATCACGGCGGCGAGCTCGGGCTTCAAGACCTTCAGTGCGACCTTGCGATCGTGCTTCAAATCGTGCGCGAGGTACACGGTGGCCATCCCGCCCTGTCCGAGTTCGCGCTCAATGCGATAGCGATCGGAGAGGGCGGTGGTGAGGCGGGCGAGCGTTTCGCTCATCGCGGCCCCTGCTCCGCCACGCGACGAGCGACTTCAGCGGCCCAGTGCGTCACCACAATCGGCACGGCGAGGCGACCCACCGGGTCCGTGTCGCGGAGCATGAGGAAGCGCTGGCCGTCCCGCGAGACGTCCCAGTCCCAGACCGAGATGTTGTTGCGATACGGCGAGGCATTGAACAGCACGGTACGCGCCCGCACGATCACGGAAGCGGGCCCAACGTCGAGCTTGGCCGAGATCATCTCCCCGGTCGTGACGTCGATGTACACCAACTCGTCGTTCGCGGCCCAGAGCGGCGCGCCTGCAGGGCTCGTGGAGATCAGGTACCTCCCGCCCGGCGCAAGGAACGGCCGGACATATACCTGCCGTGGCCCGTTCTCGGCGGAGCCGTACGCGACCCAGTTGCCGTCGGGAGAGACCGCGCCGGCCTGCTCGTCGGCGTTGGTCACCACCACCGGCACACGACGGCGATCCTCGCCGGTTCCGACCGCGAAGATGTCTTCCTGGCCCGCAGTGTCGGTGGCGACGCCATCGAAAAGGATCCAGGCACCGTCCCGTGTCCAGAAGGCCGTGTTGAATCCACGCGTGTTGGCGGAGTCGGAGACTGGAGTGGCCGGCGCGGAACCGTCCGCCGGCATCCAGGAGAGCACACTTCCCGACGAATCGCCTGACTCGTTCCAGAAGGCGAGTCGGGCACCGTCGGGAGACCACGACGGACGGAGGTTGTTCCCCACCCGCGTGAGGGGTGCCAACGTCTGTGACCGCGTATCGTAGATCCACACTTGGCTGCCATCCTTGGCTAGGACCGTCATCGCAATGCGATCGCCCGTGGGAGACCAGCGCGGCGTGCCATAGCTTCCGATCTCGGAGCGCACCGGGGTGTGTCGTCCACTCCGATCCACCTCGACCAGCTCGACGCCATTCGCGCCAAACCCTGCGAGGTATATCATCGTCCCCGCTTCGGCGGCAACCGCGAGGCGCGCGGAGAAATTGCGACCCAACCGCACGTCACCCAGGACCGGAACCGGGTCGCCCGTGATCACGCGCTTGGCAAGATCGAAGGCGACGGCGAAGACCGCCCCATCTTCGGTGGCATAGACCAGCTGCCCCGTGGGGAGATACCAGCCGCGCAGCGCGCCTGGCACCAGGACGGTCAACGCCTTAGTGGCGAGGTCGAAGACCACGAGGTCCTTGGAGGAACAATTCCGGGCGCACCGTTGCGCCAAGAGGGCCTTGCTCCCGGGCAACATGGACGGCCACAGCAAGTAACCATTACTGTCGCGCAGGTTCAGGCGTGTGGAAACCCCACCTGCACCAGACACCCGCGAGAGGAACAAGTTGTCGGAGACGTAGACGATGGTGTTGTCGTCCCCCCACGATCCGCTGGCGCTCGACCCCTGCACGTTGTCCGCCAGCTTGATGGCTGGGCCACCCGCCACGGGGACCTTCTTGAGTTTCTGGTCCGCCTCGGTGGCAAAGGCGATCCACTTGCCGTCGGGCGAGAAGAAGGGGGCGACCCCGTCCTCGGTCCCCTGGAGGGGGGTGGCCTCGATCTGGTCCAATGACCGGGCAAAGAGTCGCAGCGTTTGGGTGGTCGAGTCCCAGCCGGAGTAGACAATCCTGGTTCCGTCGGGCGAGAGTGCGAACGGGGTGTCGTTGCCGCGCATCGCTGCAATCCGCTGGTTCGACGGAACATGCAACTCGAAGCGCACCACCTCCGCCTGAGGCGGTTGCCGTTGCAGCAGGATCATGCCGAGCACGCCCGCGACCACCGCCAGCCCGGCCGCAACCGCCCATGGCAGCATGCGACGACCCGCCGAAACACCACCCCGCTCAGTGCCCGAGACTCCAGCCATCGTCATCGTGCCGTGCCGGAACCCCGGACTCACCAGCGCCTCACCAAACGCCTTGGCGCTGTCGAAGCGATCGGCCGGCAGCTTCTCCAGCGACTGCGCCACAGCCGCTGCGATGTTGGGTGGCACACTCTTGCGCAGTTTGGTGACCGGTGCCGCCTCTTCGGTCACGATCTTCATGATGATCTGCTGTGCCGAGGCGCCGGTGTGTGGCGGATTACCCGTGAGCATCTCGTAGAGCACACTGCCGAGCGAGTAGACGTCGCTCCGCGCGGTGATCTCCTTCTCGGCGGTCGCCTGCTCGGGGCTCATGTAGTGTGGCGTGCCGAGCGACATCCCCGTCTCGGTCATCCGTCCGCCGGCCGCGGCACTCAGCGCCAGCGCAATGCCGAAATCGGCCACCATCGGTCGGCCGTCGTGGAGCAGGATGTTTTCGGGCTTGATGTCGCGGTGGATCACGCCGTGACGGTGAGCGTAGTGCAGCGCGTCGGCAACGGCCGTCGTGATCCTGACCGACTCGTCGATGCCGAGCTGCGTCTCGCGATCGAGCTTGGTGCGCAGCGTTTCGCCGTCGATGAACGGCATCACATAATAGAGAAAGCTGTCGGCGGTGCCGGAGTCGAACAGCGGCAGGATGTGCGGATGCTGCAACGCCGCGGTGGTCTTGATCTCGACTACGAACCGCTCGGCACCGATGACGGCGGCGAGCTCGGGCTTCAAGACCTTCACGGCAACCTTGCGGTCGTGCTTGATGTCGTGCGCGAGATACACGGTGGCCATGCCGCCCTGGCCGAGCTCGCGTTCGATGCGATAGCGCTCGGCCAACGCCGCGATCAAGCGCTCGAGCGGGGTCACGGTTTCCCCTTGGTCTGCAACTTGGCTCGCAGCTCGGTGAACCAGTGCTCGACGTACACCGCCTCGGCGGCGCTCCCGACCTCGAGGAGCTTGATCATCAGGAAGCGCTGCCCATCGGGGGAAACGTCGTACTGCTGGCGGTTGCGCGCCCCGCGATACCCGGCCACCGAGAAGAGTGCCTGCGGGGTCCCCAGCGTCAGGGCCGGGGTCGAGGTGACGGCGACACTCATCAACTGGTTGGCGCTTTTGTAGAACAGTTCGCGGCCGCTACTGGCCCAGCGCGGTTCGGAGCCACCGCCGGTCGATACCAGTCGCGTCTGTCCACCGCTGGGAAATGCCAGAAGGTAAATCTCCCGTTGTCCGGTGGCATCCGACGCATATGCCAGCCAACGTCCATCGGGCGAGAGCGCCGCCTGATTGCTCGACGGCTTGCCGGTGACCAGCGGGATGGTCGCGGTGTCGCCGCGGAGACGCCGTGCACGGATGGCAGTCCTGGCATCGGCCTCGTCCGACCGATAGATCAGCCACTCCCCGTCGCGCGAGAGTTCCGCCTCCCAGAGGCCGTAGAGGTGTCGGAGGAGCAGCGTCGGCGGGGCGCTGCCATCTACCGGAAGCTGGTAAATGTCAGTTGCGTCCCGGTCCGCGCTGCTGCGCGGGTTCGCCACGAAGGCCACCGACTGGCCGTCGGGCGTCCACGACGCCCGCCAGTTGATGCTGCCGTCCTGCGTCAGCTTCTGCCTGGTGCCATCCGCACGGCGGAGCCAGAGGTGGGTGGCGCCCTCCACCAGACTCACGGTGAACGCCTGACCGTCGGGGGAAATGCTGGGGTACTGGAAGTTCCCTTGCCAGGCGGAGTCCACCGGCGTGCTGCGCCCGTCGCGAGTCAGCCACATCAGCGCCGATCCCATCCCGGCTCCGCCCCCCACGGTGTACACCGCGTCGCCTTCGGCCGAGAGCACGAAGGAGTTGGGATTGACGTCGTCGAGCACCGGCACCGCGCCGTTCGTGAGTGCGAGCGTCTTCAGGTCGAACTCTGCCGCGAACAACCCGCCAGCACGATCAGTGTAGAGCAAGTGGCCGGTCGGCGAGTACCAGGCCCCGGCCGCGTTGGCGACGAGCGGCCGGGCGCTGTCCGCCGCGAACTCGAAGACGGAGACTGTAGATCCGCTCACGCAATTGCCGGGGCAGCTGGTGTAGAGGAAGCCGCGACTGTTCGGCAATGGCGCCAACGCTACGACGATGGTCCGACCGCGCCCGCTGTCCGACGAGACGGTGGTGCCCACGCCTCCTGCGGCGGCGATCCGTTGCAGGCTGTTGCGATCGTCCACGAAGACGATCGTGTTGTCCGCCAACCAGATGGCGGCGTAGTAGGTGGTGTTCGATGCTTCGGAGAGGGTGATCGGACTGCCCCCCTCCACGAGGATCTTTTTGAGCCTGCCATCGGTGGTCAGGAACCCGATCCACGCTCCGTCAGGGGAGAAAAAGGGCGAGACGCCCCGTTCAGTCCCTGCCAACGGCGTCGGCACCGCCTGATCGCGAAGTTTGCGCACCAGCTGCGGACGCCCGCCGACGGAGTCGCTGAAGACGATGCTGGAGCCGTCGGGGGCGATGGCCATCTGGCTCGCCACCATCGGGTTACCGGGCGACAGGAACTCGCCCCACGAGCGCTGCCAGAGGGTGACTCGCTGCCGGGTGACGGCAACGGTCGGCGCGGGACGAAGCCATCCCCACCCCGCCGCGATGAGTGCAATCGCCGCGACTGCCGCGGTCGCCACAAACAGTCGCGGCGGGATGGCACGATTTCGGCGCGGAGTGCCCGGGGCCTGTGCGGTGGCGAACGACTGATCGGCAAGCGCCGCGGCGAAGGCCTTCGCGCCCTCGAAGCGATCGGCTGGCAGTTTCTCGAGCGCCTTGGCCACGGCCGCCGCCACGTTCGCCGGAATCGATTTCCGCTGGGCGGTCAACTCCTTCGGTGATTCGGTCATCACCTTGGCGACGATCGCCTGCGCGCTCGGCCCGGTGAATGGCGGCTCGCCGATGAGCATCTCATAGCACATTACGCCGAGCGCGTAGATGTCGCTGCGCGCGTCAACATGTCGCTCGCCCATCGCCTGTTCGGGACTCATGTAGTGCGGAGTACCGAGGGACATCCCCGTCTGCGTCATCCGCTCACCGCCAGCCTGCTGCACGGCGAGCGCGATGCCGAAATCGGCCACCAGCACGCTGCCATGCTGGATCAGGATGTTCTCGGGCTTGATGTCGCGATGGATCACGCCGTGGGCATGCGCGTAATCGAGGGCCCCGGCAATTTCTGTCGCGAGCCGCACCGCCTCGCTGATGGAGAGCTGGGTGTCGCGCACCAGCCGACCGCGCAGGGTCTCGCCGTCCACGTAGGGCATCACGTAGAACAGCAGGCCATCAGCACTACCGCTGTCGAAGAGCGGCAAAATGTGCGGGTGCTGCAGGTTGGCGGTGGTCTTGATCTCGCTCAGGAACCGCTCAGCGCCGATCACGGCGGCGAGCTCCGGCTGCAGCACCTTCACCGCGACCTTCCGGTCATGTTTCAGGTCGTGCGCGAGATACACCGTGGCCATGCCCCCCTGGCCGATCTCGCGCTCGATACGGTAGCGGTCACTCAGTGCCACAGTTAAGCGGTCGGGGACGCTCAAGGAGCCTTCCGGACGGAGGAGCGCGAATTGTTGGCGGGGACGACGGAAGTTACTGCCTATGCAGGGGTTGGGGAACTGCGATCACTCAGGTCCTTGCGCCGACCGGTTGCGGTGGCGCCGGACTGACCGGCCGCACCCGGACCTCGGCACGGGCTACCTTTCGGCAGCGACCAGCAACCTGCTTCGAAGGCGGCGCAGCATGGCGGCAACGAACGTCTCGGACCCCCGCTACTACCACAAGGTGGTGGACTGCCAGTGGGCCTGCCCGGCCCACACCAACGTGCCCGGATACCTGCGCCTCATCGCGCTCGGCCGCTACGACGATTCATACCTGCTCAATCGCGAGTCGAATGTCTTCCCGGGAATCCTCGGCCGAACGTGTGACCGCCCGTGCGAGCCGGCGTGCCGACGCGGGCGCATCGACGACAAACCGGTCGCCATCTGCCGCCTGAAGCGGGTCGCCGCCGACATGCGCGGCGACATCACCGATCGCCTTCCCCGAGCACCGCAGCAGAAGAATGGCAAGCGCATCGCCCTCGTCGGCGCAGGTCCCGCGTCGCTGACCGTCGCGAACGATCTCCTCCCGCTGGGCTATGACGTCACGATCTTCGATCGCAATCCGGAGCCGGGCGGGCTCATGCGGATCAACATCCCGGCGTTCCGCCTCCCCGCCGAGGTCCTGGACGAGGAGTGCGGCTACATCATCGACATGGGCGCGACAATGCGGTACGACACCCCAGTTGACAGCCTGAAGGAGCTGCTGGCGGCGGGTTACGACGCGATCTTCGTCGGAAGTGGCGCGCCCAAGGGGAAGGAGCTCGACATCCCCGGGCGATGGGACGCGCCCACGCAGGTGCACATCGGGATCGAATGGCTCGCCAATATCCACTTCGGGCACGCTGAGCGCATCGAACCGCGGGTGCTCATCATCGGCGTCGGCAACACGGCGATGGACTGCTGTCGCTCGGCCAAGCGGATCGGCGCCACGGACGTCAAGGTGATCGCGCGCCGCGGACGCAAGCACTTCAAGGCATCGCCTTGGGAACTCGAGGATGCCGAGGAAGAGCTGGTCGAGATCATCGAGAACCGCGCACCACGCCGATTCATCGTCGAGGACGGCCGACTCACGGGGATGGAGTTCGACGTTCTCGAATGGTCGGATGACGCGAGCGGAAAGCAACGGAGCGCCACGGTTCGCACCGAGATCATACCCTGCGACGCCGTCATCCTCGCGATCGGCCAGGACAACGCCTTCCCGTGGATCGAACGCGACATCGGGGTGGAGTTCGGTGAATGGGACATGCCGATCGTCGATCGTCAGACGATGCAGAGCACCCACCCGGATGTCTTCCTCGGCGGTGATGCAGCGTGGGGGCCGCAGAACATCATCTGGGCCGTGGCACACGGCCACGAGGCGGCGATCTCGATCCACGCGCATTGCGAGGGCCGCCCCATTACGGAACGTCCCGCCGAGGGGATGAACCTCGTCAGCGCCAAGCTCGGCATGCACAGCTGGGGATACGACAACGATTTCGATCCCGCGCGCCGGGCGACCATGACACACGAGGAGCTCACCAAGCGCTTCAGCGGTATCGGCGTCGAGGTGGAACTCGGCTTCACCCCGGAGCAGGCCGCCACTGAAGTGCAGCGCTGCCTCAACTGTGACATCCAGACCCACTTCACCGCCCCGCTCTGCATCGAATGCGATGCCTGCGTCGACGTCTGCCCCACCAACTGCCTCACGATCACCACCAACAGTTCGCCGATTGACGACCTGCGCTCCCGCCTGACGGCCCCCGCCGTGAACCCGGAGCAGGAGATCTACGTCTCCGCTGCCCTGCCGCAGACGAAACGGGTGATGGTGAAGGACGAGGACGTCTGCCTCCACTGCGGCCTCTGCGCGGAGCGGTGCCCGACTGCCGCGTTTGACATGCGCACCTTCGACCTCGTGCTCCCCTACGCCGGGAAGGAACAGGTAGCACGATGAGCGGCGTGAACGATTTCGCCTTCAAGATGGGCACGGTGAATGGCACCGGCTCGGCGAGTGCCAACGCGCTCCTGATGCAGGCGATCTTCCGGATGGGCATCCCGGTGACCGGCAAGAACGTCTTTCCCTCGAACATCCAGGGGCTGCCGACCTGGTACGAGATCAGGGTCAGCAAAGCGGGGTACACGGCACGGCCCTCCGCGGTGGACCTCGTCGTGGCCCTCAACCCAGCCACCTATGCGAAGGATGTCGCGACGGTGCGGCCCGGTGGCTACCTGCTGTACGACTCGTCGTGGCCGCTCGCACCAGACCTGGTGCGCGAGGGGATCACCATCCTCGGCGTCCCGTTCGGGCGGATGTGCGTCGATGCGTTCGAGAAGGACCGCGACCGCACCCTGCTCCGCAACATCGCCTACGCTGGAGCGCTGGCGGCGCTGCTGAACATCGACATGGACCTCATCGAGTCGATGCTCAACGAGAAGTTCTCCAAGAAGCAGCGCCTGCTCGACGCGAATCACACCGCGATTCACCTCGGCTACGACTACGCCCGGGAGCACTTCGCCTGCCCCCTGCCGTTTCACCTCGAGAAGATGGACGCCACGGGCAACCACGTGCTCATGGACGGCAATACCGCGTGTGCCCTCGGTGCCATCTACGCCGGCGCCACCGTTGGTGCATGGTATCCCATTACACCGGCCACCGCGCTGATGGAGGCGTTCAGCGCGTTCTGCCAGCAGTTCCGCGTGGATCCGGTTACCGGGCACCACAACTTCGCGGTCGTGCAGGCCGAGGACGAACTCGCCGCCGCGGGGATCGTGATCGGCGCCGGATGGGCTGGCGCGCGCGCGTTCACCAACACGTCCGGCCCCGGAATCTCGCTGATGCAGGAGTTCATAGGACTGGCGTACTACACCGATATCCCGGCGGTGTTCTTCGACATCCAGCGGTGCGGCCCCGCCACCGGGATGCCCACGCGGACGCAACAGGCCGACCTGCTGTCGCTGGCCTACGCCTCGCACGGCGACACCAAGCACCTCGTGCTCTTCCCTGCCAATCCGCATGAATGCTTCGAAATGAGTGTCCAGGCGTTCGACCTCGCCGAGCGGTTCCAGACGCCGGTGTTCGTCGCGTCGGACCTCGACATCGGGATGAACGACTGGATGATCCCACGGCTCACGTGGGATGATGGTTACCGCCCCGATCGCGGCAAGGTGCTCGACGCGGAGGCGCTCGCGGCGCTGCCGCGCTTCTCGCGCTACGTCGACGTGGACGGCGATGGCATCGCCGCGCGCACCCTCCCGGGGGTGGGCGGCAAGGGCGCGTATTTCGTGCGCGGCTCCGGGCACGACAAGCACGCCACCTATACAGAGGACTCCGACGCCTACGTCGAGGTCGTCGATCGCCTCAAGCGGAAGTTCGAGCACGCAGCGGGCGCGGTGCCGGGGCCGGTGTTCGACCTGGAAGAGGGGGCCGAACTGGCGCTGGTGACAATCGGCGGATGCGACGCCGCAGTACGAGAGGCGGCCGACCTGCTCCGAGCTGACAGCATCCGGGTCAACCTGATGCGGATTCGCGGCTTCCCGTTCACGGACGAGGTGCTCGCCTTCCTGCAGCAGTTCGAGCACACCTTCGTGATCGAGCAGAATCGCGACGCCCAGCTGCGTGCGCTCCTCACCATCGAGCTCGGCGTTCCGCGCGACAGGATGACCCCGATTCTCGACTACGGCGGCATGCCGCTCACCGCGCAGGTCGTGGTCGATGCGGTCGCGACGCACCTGAACGGAGTGCCGGCATGAGTTCCATCGCGAAGCCCCCGGTCAAGCACCCGAGCGCGCGGAGCAATGCCCTCGGCCTCACGCTGCGCGATTACGAGGGGTCGATGTCCACGCTCTGCGCCGGGTGCGGGCACGACTCGGTCACCGCCGCCATCGTGCAGGCCGCGTGGGAGCTCGCGCTTCCGCCGCACATGGCCGCGAAGATGAGCGGGATCGGCTGCTCCTCGAAGACCACCGCCTACTTCATGAAACAGTCCCACGGCTTCAACTCGGTGCACGGGAGAATGCCGTCGGTCACGTCGGGCGCCGCCGCCGCAAACCGCTCGCTCATCTGCATCGGCGTCTCGGGTGACGGCGACTCGCTCTCGATCGGGCTGGGGCAACTCAGCCATGCCATCCGGCGCAACGTGAACATGCTGTATGTGCTCGAGAACAACGGCGTATACGGCCTCACCAAGGGACAGTTCTCGGCGTCATCCGACATCGGCTCGACCTCGAAGAAGGGGGAGGCCAATGCGCAGGCCCCGATCGACCCCGTGCTGCTCGCCCTGACGCTGGGTGCCACGTTCGTCGCCCGGTCGTTCTCCGGCGACAAGCGACAGCTCGTGCCGATTCTCAAGGCCGGCATCAGCCACCGCGGGTTTGCCCTGATCGACGTCATATCGCCGTGCGTCACGTTCAACGATCATGAGGGGAGCACCAAGAGTTACGCGTACACCCGCCAGCACGAGATCGAGACCGTGGTGGCCGACTTCGTCCCGCTCCGTCACGAGATCACGATGCCAGAGAGCGATGCATCCGTGGTGACCGTCCCGATGCACGACGGGAGTAGCGTGCGACTGCGGTCGACCACGGACGCATACGACCCCACCGACCGTGTGTCGGCCTATGCGCACGTCAGGGCTTGCCAGGCACGGGGCGAGATTGCCACCGGGCTGCTCCACGTGAGCGAAGGGGGCACCGAGATGTGCGACGCAATGCGTCTTCCGGACTCGCCGCTGGTGGACCTGCCGTTCGAACGCCTATGCCCCGGCAGTGCGGCGATGGACCTGCTTATGGACGGTTACCGCTAGGCAGTACGGCGATGGACCTGCTTATGGACGGTTACCGCTAGGCAGTCCGGCTGCCGCGTCGAGCTCCCCGAGCTCAACGAGCCTTTACTTCCGCCCGCCGGTGCGCCGCCGCAACTCCTGCAGCCAGTTGACGACCAGTACGACCTGACGGTTGTCCTCCACTGGCCGCACCATGACGAAAGTCTGTCCGTCCGGCGCCACGTCATAGTTCGGGTGGTACACGTCGGTCGCGAACGGTCCGTTGAAGAGGGGCACCCGGCTCGTCACCTGGAGCGACGGCGAGGTGACGATGGTAGCCGCCACGATCGCGGCGCCCGCGCGGTAGAACAGTCGACGGCCATCGGGGGACCAAAGCGGTTCACCGCCGCCGCCGCTCGACACCGGTACCCTCCCTCCCCCACCGCTCAGCGCGCGCACGTATACCTCTTCGCGCCCTGATTCGTTCGACACATACGCGAGCCACCTCGAATCAGGGGAGACACGCGGCTGCTTGTCGTCGTTGATGCCGCCGAGCACGAGCACAGCCCCTTGCTCCCCGGTGAGCTCCACACGGTGGATGTCCCGATTGTTGTCTGGGGTATCAACCCGGTACACTATCGCCAACCCGTCGGGCGTCACCACGCCCTCGCGAATCGGATTCGTGTCGCTCGCGACCATGCGCGCCGCGCCGCTTCCGTCCGCCGGCTGCATCCAGAGTGCGTTGCCGGGCGCGCGCGACGACGTGAACAAAACATGGCGACCGTCCGGCGCCCACTCCGGTCGGTTGTTGAAGCCCTCTCGCGTGAGGCGCTGCGCGGTGCGATCGTCGAGGTCCCAGATCCAGATATCCGCACCTGCAGCGCCCTGCACCTCAACCGCGATGCGACGACCATCAGGCGACAATCGCGGATGCAGGTAATTCTGTGCACTATCGAGCAACACCCGAGTGGTGCCGGCATTCATCGCGACAACCTGGCTCGTGATCCCACCCTTCTGGTAGAGGAGCGAGCCGTTCGCGGAGAGGGCGATCGGCGTGTCCCAGGCGGACGAGGGTACGGCCACGCTATCGAAGACCTGGATCGGCGCGCCGGCCCGCAACAGCTTCGCGTCGAACAGTGCCGCCATCAGTGCACCATCGTTCCGGACGTACACCAGAAACTCGTCGACAAGGCCGATGGCGCGCGCTCCCTTTAACGCTGCCAGCACCGTGGATTTTCCACTCGCCATCTCCACCACACCGATCGTCAGGTCGGCATTGCTGGCGATGGTGCTGCTGTACAGGATCAAGCGGCCGTTGTCGACGGCGCGAGGCGCAAGCTGCAGCCGTTCGCCGGTGGTGCTGTCGAACTTGGAGAACTGGACCGGTTCCCCGCCGTCTGCCGACACCCGCCAGAGGCCACGACCTTCGGAATAGGTGCCCCTGGCGAACGCGATTTCCCGATCGGAGATCCAGGTGATGCCGGCGCCAACACTCCCACCGTTGTCGATCGCGCACAACGTCGTGAGGCCACTGCCGTCGAGTGCGATCTTCTTGAGCTTGCCATCGGCTGATCGGAAGGCGATCCATCGACCGTCGGGCGAAAACTCCGGGTTGTATGCGCCTGCGGTCCCCGGCACCGCTCGCGACGCCAGCTGGTCGAGGCTACGAAGATAGAGCATCCACCCGTCGCCGACTCCGCTCGCAGCGTAGACCACATGACTTCCGTCGGGTGAGATCGCGAGCTGAGTGGCTACCCCAGTGACCGGGTAGGCGATCGTGGTGCCGCGCACGGGCTGCAGTTCAATACGAACGACCGGTGCAACGTCCTCGGCCGGCCGGGGCCACCACCCCCAGACGGCGGCGATCATCGTCAATCCCAACGCGACCGCCCACGGGACCGGCGACCGCAGGCCGCGATGCTTGGCGGGCGTCGGCGCAGCGGCAGTAACCCTCTGCCGCGCCACGCTCCTATGTCCCTCGAGCGCGAGCGCGAATGCTGCGGCCGTCGGGAAGCGATCCACCGGCAGCTTTGAGAGCGCCGTCAGTACGGCGTCTTCGACTGCGTCAGGGATGGTGTCCCGCGTCGCGGTCGGCGCCGTCGGCTTCTCTGTCATCACCTTTGCCACGATCGCCTGCACACTGGGCCCGGTGAACGGCGCCTCCCCCACCAGCATTTCATACGTCACCGCACCCAGCGCATAAATGTCACTCCGCGCATCGATCGCGCGTTCCCCCATCGCCTGTTCGGGTGACATGTACTGCGGCGTGCCGAGGGAGAGGCCCGTCTGCGTCATCCGCTGGCCGCCGGCGTGCTGCACCGCGAGCGCAATCCCGAAATCGGCCACCAGCGCGTGCCCGCCCTGCAACAGGATGTTCTCGGGCTTGATGTCCCGGTGGATGATCCCGAGCGCATGCGCGCTGCCCAGCGCATCGGCCACTTCGCGCGCAATGCGCACCGCGTCGTCGATCGGGAGCTGGCGCTCGCGCTCGAGGCGGGAACGCAGCGTCTCGCCAGTGACCAGCGGCATCACGTAGTAGAGCAGCCCGTCGGCCTCGCCGCTGTCGAGCAATGGCAGGATATGCGGATGCTGCAGGCGCGCAGTGGTGCGAATTTCTGAGAGGAAGCGCTCGCTCCCGAGCGCGGCACCGAGGTCAGGGTGCAGCACCTTGATCGCGACGTCGCGCTCATGCCGCAGGTCGTGCGCGAGATACACCGTGGCCATGCCGCCCTGACCAAGTTCGCGCTCTACGCGGTAGCGGTCGGACAATGCGGCCGTGAGGCGCTCGGCGACCGTCATCTTGACCTCAGAATCAGCCACGCACCCACCGCCGCGATGATCGCGAAGGCCCCGCCGATGATGACCCAGCGCGGCACAGCGAATGACCGCTGCGGCGGGGTCGGAACGAACGGTGTTTCGAACGGCGCTGGCCCGACTGCGGCCTCCACGAACTCGGCGCAGGTCGCGAATCGGCGTGCCGGATCCTTGGACAGCGCGCGTAGCACGGCGGCGTCGAGGGCGGCCGGAAGCGTCGGGCGGAACTCGCGAAGGCTGCGAGGCTCCTCCGACATCAGCCGAGTGAGAGTCAGCTGGGCCGTCGGCCCACGATGCGGCGAGGAGCCGGTGAGCATTTCGTATGTAAGCGTCGCGAGCGAGTGCTGATCGGATCGTGCATCCACCGCCCGGTCGCCAGAGGCCTGTTCAGGGCTCATGTAATTGGGCGTGCCGAGCGAGAATCCCGCCTGGGTGATGCGTTCCCGGCCAGCCTGCGCCACCGCCAGCGCGATCCCGAAATCCGCGATGATTGGTTGACCGGACTGCAACAGTACGTTCTCCGGCTTGAGGTCTCGATGGACGACGCCGTGTGCATGCGCATAATCCAGGGCGCTTGCAATCAGCGTGATCAGACGGACGGTCTCGTTGACCGAGAGGCGCTGCTCCCGATCAAGCTTGGTGCGCAGCGTCTCGCCCTCGATGTACGGCATCACGTAGTACAACGAGCCGTCGGCGGCACCGGAATCGAAAAGCGTGAGGAGGTTCGGATGCTGCAGGTTCGCCATGAACGTGATTTCCGCGAGGAAGCGCTCTGCGCCCAGCACCGCACCCAGCTGTGGCTTGAGGACCTTGATCGCGACCTTCCGGTCGTGCTTCAGGTCGTGCGCGAGGTACACCGTCGCCATGCCGCCCTGACCGAGTTCGCGCTCGATGCGATAGCGGTCGGCGAGCGCAGTCGTGAGGCGATCGACGGGACTACTCACCGGGGAAACCGACGCGCGAGATCGTCGAAGAGGTTTGCCACGTACACCATCCGGTCGGCGGCCCGCGCCGAGCCGAACGTCGTGATCATCAGGAACCTCTGGTCGTCGGGTGAGACGTCGTACCACCGCCGCGCGGTAGAGTTCCATTGCCAGAACGGGTCAAGCGAGAACAGACGGCTCGGCGGCGAGAAGCTCATGGCAGATCCGGGTCGCCTCGCCGCCGACATCAGCGTGTTGTCGGCGCCCTGGTAGAAAAGCTCGTTCCCCGCGTGGCTCCAGCGCGGGCTCGCGCCGCCATCCGTGGACACCGGCGTGCGAGACGAGTCCACCGATGGGAACGGTCTGACGTAGACCTCCGAGCGCCCGCTCTCGTCGGACGCGTACGCGAGCCACCGCCCATCCGGCGAGACCGACGGCGTTCGCTCCAGCGCCGGACTGGCCATCAGTGGCGTCGGCACACTGTCCGACCCGATCCGGAACAGGAAAAAATCGCCGTTGTTCTGCGCGTGGTTGATCCTCAGCACCATCGTGAGGCCGTCAGGAGCCAACACGAACTCGGAGGAGAAATCAACGCCCCCGAGCACCCCCGACGCGGCACCGCTGCCATCCGCGCGCTGGCGGTGCAGCCTGACAGTGCCGTCACGATCGGAGAGAAAGAGCAGGTCGCGCCCACCCGGAGCCCACGCCGGCCCCCAGTTCGTTGCGTTCCCCTGCGTCACCCGAGTCATCGCCCCGCCGCCGAGTTGCTTGACCCAAATGTCCTCGCCGGTCGTGGCCCCGGCCACGCCCAGCGCGATCTGTGACTCATCCGGCGAGAGCGCCAGCGATGTGATCAGCCCGTCGACGGCCGGACTGTCGACCGGGGCGACCGTTCCGCTGCGGGTCACCCAGACAACGCTCCGATGGATGTCCGTCGCCGCGCCGGCCGCGTACAGCATGTCACCGGACGGCGAGACGGCGATATCGCTGGCGCCGAACGTGCCGACGCTCAGTCCGTTCCACAGCTGCAGCGGTGCACCGGACAGCTCGAGCCGATCCTGGTCAAAGCGCTGGGCGAACAGCGCGCCGTCAGCGGACACATAGAGGAGGTATCCCCCGCTCGCGTACCGCGCGACCAGTGCCCGGACCAGCACCTTCCGCGTTCCGGCTCGCACGTCGACGGCCTCGATCCCGTACTCCTGCGCCGACTGACCGGCTCGCCGCATCCGCACCAGCACTGCCTTGCCGTTGGGCAGCGCGGTCGGCCAGGCGATCGCCTCCAGGCTGTCGATTCCCACAACCGACTGGCGATCGGTGCCGTCGGGCCGCATGCGTGAAAGTTCCGTCCCAGCATCGAAGTAGATGAACCCGTCCGATCCCCAGTCCAGCCCGCCCCCGGTCACGCGGTCGGTCGTGAGCGCCCGCGCCTGCCCGCCGGCTTTGGGAATCGTCCTGATGGTGAACGGACCAAACGTCAAGAAGGCGATGGTCTCGCCATCGGGTGAGAACACGGGGTTGGTCGCACCTTCGCTTCCTGGAATCGGGGTCGCTTCAAGTGACCCGAGCGTGCGAATCCAGAGCTGACCGCCACGAGGCCCCGGTCCGACGTAGACGAATTCTCGCCCGCTCGGCGCGAACGCGAGCCGGCGGCCTGGCGCAGCGCGCAGTGCTTCGGCATCCGCCGTCGCGATGCCGAACCGCGCCAGCGGCTCGTCTGTGGGCGCCTTCCCGTTGCTCATCAGGGTCCACGCGGCCACGACGGCGGCGACCGCTGCGATGCCGGCAAAGAGGAGCGCGGGACGATTGCGCCCCAACGCCGGAGCGGTCGCGACCGGACCAATGGCAGTGTGGAAGTGCACGTCCCTGAGTGCCGACGCAAACGCTGCGGCACTCTCGAAGCGATCGGCGGGCAACTTCTCCAGCGCCTTGCTCAGCGCGGCCGCCACGTTGTGCGGCACGGCCTTGCGGTAGCGCGTCACCTGCTCCACCGGCTCCGCAATGATCTTCATGATGATCTGTTGCGCCGAGCCACCGAGGTGTGGCGGCTGACCCGCCAACATTTCGTAACAAACACTCGCCAGCGAGTAGATGTCGCTCCGCCCGGTGATCTCCTTCTCGGCGGTTGCCTGCTCTGGGCTCATATAGTGGGGCGTGCCGAGCGAGAGTCCGGTTTCGGTCATCCGGCCGCCGGCTGCGGCACTCACCGCCAACGCGATGCCGAAGTCCGCCACCATTGGTCGGCCGTTGGCGAGGAGAATGTTCTCCGGCTTGATGTCTCGGTGGATGACGCCCTTCGAGTGCGCATAGTGCAGCGCATCGGCGACGTCGGTGGTGAGCTTGACCGCCTCGTCGACGCCGACCTGCGTCTCACGATCGAGTTTGGCGCGGAGTGTCTCGCCCTCGATGAAGGGCATGACGTAGAAGAGGAAGCTGTCGGCGGCGCCGGAGTCGAAGAGAGGCAGGATGTGAGGGTGCTGCAGCGCGGCGGTGGTCTTGATCTCCACGATGAACCGATCAGCGCCGAGGACGGCGGCAAGCTCGGGCTTGAGCACCTTGATGGCGACATCGCGGTCGTGCTTGAGGTCATGGGCGAGGTAAACCGTCGCCATGCCGCCCTGCCCCAGCTCGCGCTCGATGCGGTAGCGGTCGCTTAGTGCTGCAGACAGCCGGTCGGGGACGCTCAAGCAGCCTTCCGGACGGAGGAGCGCAATTTGTTGGCAGGGACGTCGAAAGTTACTGCCGGATCAGGGGTTGGGGAACAGCTGCGGTGTGATCCCGGTACGATGGCGTCCAGACCGGAGTCGCTTAAGGTTCGCGGTCCGTCGGGGGCAGTTCACCGAGTGCTTCGAGATCGCTCAGGTCCTTGCGCCGACCGGTTGCGCGCTTGTTCTGCACCAGCGCAGCGCGTCCCAACACATCCACGGTCATGCCCTCGAGGTCGACCTCGAGGCGACCCATCCAGGCCTCCTCGAAACTGGGCAGTCCCGTGAGACTGGTCAGCAGGTCGATGCGAGATGGCGGCAGGCCCAGTTGGATAACCACATCTTCCCGGGCAAAGTCGTCCCTGGAGATTCCGAGCGCCTCCAATGGGGCGCCCCAGGCGAGGAGTGCCTCCCACGCGCGGGTGGCGTTCGTCGACGCCGCGTCAAGCCAGAGGTCGAGATCCTGCGTCCCGCGCGGCACGCCGTGCACCGCGAGGGCATGCGCCCCGACCACTAGACATCGCACCTGAGCGGTCCGGAAGGTCGCCAGCAGATCACGCCAATCGTCGTTCACGTCGGGTGGCGCACCACGCAGGGGATGGTGGCGCGCGTATACACCGGCTCCGGTTGGCCGGTCAGGCGCCACATCCGCCGGGAGAGGAGGGCCACCATGGCCAAGCGCTCGGCCGCACTGGTGAGGCGCGTGAGGTCATCACGTGGCTCCTGACCCAACCGGTAGAGCCGAATTGGCATCGTGCGTCGTGCGTCGCGTCGCTCCATCGTCATCCCTCTAATATACTGCTGGCCGTTGGGTGCGCGGCTCGTCGCTAAAGCGACGGCTCCGCTGATATCACCGAAGTGACGTCGGCCCAGAGCCGCAACGGAAATCCCAATTGAGATGCGGCGCTCGCCGAGATCGGTGGTCGCTTCAGCGACATCAGCCGAGCCGCGGCTATCAGCCGCGAGCGCGGTCAGGCGGTCGAGCATCATCATGCCGCGAAGCTCGCATCGTCGAGTCCAACGCGTCGCACCATCTCAACGTATCGGGGATCGCCACGGATTCCGTCGAGACGCGGATGCACCCGGAGCATCACCAGCCCGGAAGCGTGCTCGGCGATCGCCGTCTCAAGCCATTCGAAGGCAAGATCGAGATCACCCAGGCACGCATGCACTGCCGCAATTCCCCACGCCGACACGACCTTGGTGGCACGATTCGCAGTCAGCTCGGCGAGAATCCGCCGCGCTTCGGCAGTATTACCAAGCCCGGCCTCGACATGGGCAATCCCGAACGACGCACCCGCGAGCGCGCCCGCGAGCCGGCGACCGACTTCGTACTCGGCGCGTGCCTCCTCGAATCTCCCCTGCGCCTCGAGGGTGCGCGCGAAGTCGGTGTGCGCGCCGTCGAAACGCGGATCGAGCTCGATCGCCATCCGATAATGGAATTCCGACTTGGCGTACTCGCGGGCGTAATAGTACGCGTCACCAACGCCGGTGCGGATCAGTGACGACAGCGGATCAACTTCGATCGACACTCTTGCTGCAGCAATCGCTTCATCAAACCGCCCGAAGATGTAGAACAGCCGCGACAGCCCGCTTTGGGCCTGTGCGAGGCCGGGGTTGAGCTCGACGGCGCGTTGCAGGGTGCGCAGCCCCTTGATCGGCGTCGGGCTGTAGGACAGCACGAAGCCCAGCGAGGTGAGCGCGTCGGCCGAGTCGGGTTCGAGCGCCAGGGCACGCTGTGCCGCCTCCATCGCCGCGCCGCCCGCTTCCGCCACCGACGCGATGCCCCGGTTTGCGCGCATGAGGTTGCAGTCGGCGAGTGCGACCCACCCCAGGGCGTACTCAGGGTCGAGTTCGATCGCATGCTTCGCATGGCGCAGTCCGATCTCGGTACCCTCGATCGTTCCTGAATAGGTGGCGTACCGGCTCTTCAGGCACTCGAGATGTGCCTCGGCATTCACCTGCTTCCGCTCTGCGAGCTGGGCCACTTCCGCGGGCGTGAGCTGCAGTGCGATCTCGTGCGCCATCGTGGCCGCGAGCGCACTCTGCATGTCGAGCACGTCTTTCAGGTCGCGATCGTAGCGATCGGCCCACAGCGTCTCGTCGGCGCGCGCACTGATCAGCTGCACGCTCACCCGCACCCGATTGCCCATGAGCAGCGCCGAACCCTCGAGCACCGCATCGACATTGAGCTCGCGCGCAATTTCGGGCAGCGACTTCGTCGTGGCCTTGTACTGCATCGCGGAGGTGCGTGATGTGACCCGCAACGCCTTGATGCGTGAGATATCGGTGATCAACGCCTCGGTCATGCCATCAGCGAAGTATTCCTGCGTCGGATCGCCGGACACATTGCGCAGCGGCAGCACCGCAATCGCACGAATGACATCGCGAATGGGCGTGGCAGTCGGCATCATGCCCGACGGCGTCCCGCCGCCGATGGCGCGGAGTACCGCGGCGACCGCGGCAGCCGATGCAGGGCGGTTCGCTGGCTCCTTGGCAAGGCAGGCAGCGATCAACCGATCGAGTTCATCCGGGGTATCGGGGCGCAGCGAACGCGCGGCGGGCGCGGCGCTCCCGAAGATCTCGAACATCAACGCCTCGGCCCGCTCCTTGAGGAACGGGCGGCGACCGGTGGTCATCTCGAACAGCACCACGCCGAGCGAGTAGATATCGGTATGCGCGCTGTCGGCATCGCCCATGAGCTGCTCAGGTGCCATGTAGGGCAGCGAACCGACGATCATGCCGGTCTGCGTCAGTTTGGCGGATCCGTGATCGGCACCCATCAGCATCGCGATGCCGAAATCGAGGATCTTTGGCTGGCCCGCACTGGTGAGGACGATGTTGCCGGGCTTGAGGTCGCGATGGAGGATGCCGCGCTGGTGCGCGTCGTGGAGTGCCTCGGCGATGGCGGCGCCGACCCGGGTGACGTCCGCCAGCGGCAGGGGGCCGCGCTCGATCACCGACTCGAGCGTCCCGCCGGTCACCAGTTCCATCACGAGGAACTCGACACCCTCCTGCACGTCGAAGTCGAAGATCGTGGCAACGCCCGGATGGGACAGTCGCGACAGCGCGTGCGCCTCGCGACGAAAGCGTTCCCGCGTATCGGCGTTGCCGATGATCCCGGGAGCGAGAAGCTTGACCGCGACATCACGATCGAGGTTGGCATCGTGCGCACGCCACACTTCACCCATCCCGCCGGCACCGATACGATCGAGCAATCGGTAGCGGCCGAGGATGGTGCCTGCATGGATCATCGATCCGATCCCGGGTAAGGGTCGCAGTGAATCACGCCGGCGGAACCTCGACCGAATTCGGCTTCTGGAGCCGCGAAAGAATGTTCACCCCCGTAGCGGCCTCGATCTGTTCAGTGATCTGGATGATCGCCGACGGAAGCTGCCCCGCCGCCTTTCCGACGCCCGTTGCGCCGTTGCCCGAATCAATCACCGTCACCTTGTCGATCTTCATCCCGCTCACGGTGCCGCTGATGTCGCGGATGATCTCGGGCAGCATGTTAAGGATGAAGATCCGCTCTGCCTCCGACCCTGCCGACTGATACAACTTGATGGTCTGCTCGAGCACCATGAGTCGAGCGCGGCCATCTTCCGCGATGGTCGCGGCGACACCCTTGGCGCGCTGCTCGGCCGCATCGCGATCGGCCTTGGCCGGCAACATGACGTCGGCCTCCAACCGGCGTTGCTCCAACCCGATGCGCTCCTGCTGCAGCGCCTGCTCCGCCACGACGCGCGCCTTCTCACCCGCCACCTTCGCCTCGGCTTCACGCGCCAGTGCCTCGGCCTCGAGCTCGGCCTTTCGCACCCGCAACCGGTTGCTCTCCTCGGTAATCCTAAGGTCGGCCTGGAGCGACGCGACCTGCGCGGCCTGCCGGGCCCCCGCCTCGGCCTGCTCCGATTCGGCGGATCGCGTCGCCTCGGCAACGCGCGCCAGCTTGAGGATTTCCGCAGTCTTCTGTCGGCCGATCGAGTCGAGGTACTTCACCTCGTCGGTCACGTTCTGGATCTTGAGCGTGTCGAGCTCGAGGCCGAGCTTCTTGAGGTCCTCGTCCGCCTCCTCGATGAGGAAGTTTGCAAACTTGAGGCGATCTTCATTGACCTCCTCGGGCGTCAGCGTGGCCAGCACGCCGCGCAGGTTGCCCTCCAGTGTGTCCTTCGCGATCTGCCTCACTTCGTCAAACGGTTTGTTGAGGAGGCGCTCGACGGCGTTGTCGCTGATCGGCTCTCGACCGCTGATCTTGACGTTGGCGATCCCCTGCACGAAGAGCGGAATGCCGCCCTTCGAATACGCGTTCTGCACCGCCACCTCGATCGGGATGGTGGTCAGGTCGAGACGCGACACCTTCTCGATCAACGGGATGCGCATGGTGCGCCCGCCGTGCAGCACCCGGTAGCCGACCTCCTGACCGTCCGATGTGCGCCGCTTGCGGCCCGTCACCACCACCATCTCGTTGGGGAGGCAGATCACGATCAGTGATCGCACCACCCAGCTCATGGCCATGATGATGCCGAGGACAACGGCGGCGAGAACGGCGAACGTTGGGATATCCATTACAGCCTCATGGTGACACGGGGGGAAGTTCAAGAATGTCGGTGGGGATCACCTCTGCCACACCACCATCGGTACGGCGGATCAGCACCTCGGTGCCGACCGGGAGGATGCGCTCAACGCCGGGTTCCACCCGTGCGGTGATCCACGTCTGCTGTCCAGCGACGACGAGGGTGATGCGGCCCCGCGCACCCGGTCCCACCGGGAGTGTCACGCGACCAATTGCGCCCTCGAGGGCGCGATCGCTGAGCACGTTCACGGCACTGTCGGTCCGTCGCAGCCAGGTGAAGACGGCATGGCTCAGAACCCACGAGCCGGCGCCCATCGAGGCGGCAAGCAGAAGTGCCAAGGTGGGGCTGGTCCCCACCCAGGTGAGCAACAGCCCGGTCGCCCCGAAAGCGGCGAGAAGAAATGTCAGGTTGCGCGGACGAAACAGGCCGAGCATCAGGTCGCCGATCTCGCCCATGGCGCCGTGCGTGTGCAACCCGATATCAGCATCGACGTCGGACGCGTCGCCGTCCGCGCCCCCGAAAATCGAGACCAGGAGCAGCCCACCGCCGACGATCAGCGCGAAGAGGTAGAGCCCGACCAGGTTGACCATGGAGGGAAGCTACTGCCCACCGGGCAAACCGCCAGCAACGGGGTCGGAGCGTTACCGCGGCCCGGGCGCGCGCCCAGCCAGTATGGTGATGTTGTCGCTGCCACCGCGCTCCAGCGCCAGCTCCAGGAGCGCCTCGCACACCTGCTGCGATCCCGTCATGCGCCCGAGATGATCGGCGATCTCGGCGTTGCTCACGTGCTTGGTGAGGCCGTCGCTGCAGAGGAACACCACCGAGTCACGGTCGTGGATCTCGAACCGACTCACCACGGGGGTCGACTCCTCGCCACCAATGGCGCTGGTGAGTACGTGGCTGAATGGGGACTGCGCCACCTTGTCGGGTGGGAGTGCTCCCTGGTCGACGAGCGCCTGCGCCATTGTCTGGTCGCGAGTGATCTGGAGCAGCTCACCGTTGAGGTACTTGTAGCAGCGACTGTCGCCAACCTGCACCACGTATACCCAGGGCCAGATCACGAAGGTGAGGGTGAGCGTGGTGGCACCCTTCGTGGGTTCCACCTGTGCGGCCGCTGCCGTCCGGACTGCCTCGTGCGCCGCGTTGGCGGCCGTGCGCAGCGCCTCCTCGAACTCTCCCTCGTTGGCCGACCCGGCAGCGTGATAGCAGCGAAGTGTCTTGGAGACGTAATTGGTAATGGCCTCGACGGCGAGCTGACTCGCCTCGCCGCCGCCCGAGTTCCCGCCCACTCCGTCGGCGACGAGCATCACCGTGGCCAGGCGCTCGCCGAGCAGCGGCAGCGACTCAGCGGCGGGGAGGCTGGTCGATCGCACCATAACCTGGGGATGCACGGTGCACAGCAGGTAATGGTCCTGGTTCGTCTTCCGCACGTTGCCCACATGGGTGAGCCCGAACAGGTCGAGCTCGGCGTCACGCGGCTTGTCGTCGGCCTGCACCGACACAGGCGGAACCGGGGACTCGATGTGCATTGCATCCTCCTCGTGTGGCCGCGGGGGACGCGGCGGCATGATGAAGATGCGTCGCCGGACGGGATTCCGCACGGGGCCGGGCAGGCACCCGCCGCCACCCCGCTAGATCTTCTCGTAGGTGCAGCCATGCTCCTGCACCAACCCGATCAGCATGGTGTGCGCCGGCACAATCTTCACGTGCGGCAGCAGGCCTGCTTTGAGCTCCGCGTACATCGCCTCGGCGGTCGTGCCCGGGGGAGCCAAGCGGCGGCTAACTCCCATCAGAGCGTTGTGGCATTGCCAGAAGATCGTGCCCCGCGAAACCAGCGTGGCGATCGTGTCCTTGGCACGGAATTCCTTCGGCGCCGGATCAGCAGCAAAGAGGTTGCGGACGGCCCACGTGCCGGTGTCGGGATCCGTGACCTTCCACCTCTCGCCAAGCGGGAACTTCGCCCAGAGCGCGTCACTGGCGTTCATCGGGAATGCACTGCTCGCGATCCCGACGACCGCGAGCACCTCGCCACGCTTCAGCTGCATCACATCCTCGAACGCGTCGAGGTAGTTGGTGGGGACGTGAAGCCCGGACTCGAGGGAGCCCATGTCGAACACCTGCTTGTGGCGTGCCTTCTCGACGTCCTTCACCCATTCGAGGTCCCAGTCACTCGGGAGCCCTGATGAAGGAGCCGCAGCGGACAGCTCGCGCGCCAAGGGTGACAGCGAGGTCGCGGCAGCCGCGACACCCAGCGATCCGAGGAATCTGCGGCGATCGGGATGGGACATTGGTACGGCTCCTGAGGAGGGACCCCTTCAACATCCGGCAGGGGGCGGGCGAGGTCAAGGCGCGGTGACCCCTCGCCCACCTGCCCCGGCCGTGCGAGATTGACACCCTGACCTTCCTCGAACCTGTGTGAGTGACACCCATGGACGTACTCGAAGCCATCCAGAGCCGCCGCTCCATCCGCCAGTTCACCGATCGCGCGGTCAGCCGGGCGGAGATCGAGCAGGTCCTGGACGCCGCCGTGATGGCGCCGAACCATCGGATGACTCAGCCGTGGCGTTTCCACGTGCTCGGCCCAGAGGCTCGGCACGCCTACGGCGCAGTTTTAGGCGCGCGCAAGGCGAAGAAGATCGAAGATCCCGACGCGGCACGGATATTGGTCGCGAAGGTCGCCGCCTCAGAGGCGGCGGTTCCAGCCCTCATCATGGTGGGCATGACACAGACCGAGAATCTGGAAATTCGCGAGGAAGACTACGCAGCGACGATGATGGCAGTGCAGAACCTCCTCCTCGCCGCCCGCGCACTCGGACTCGGTACGCACGTGAAGTCAGGCGCCGTGATGGATGATCCGCGCACCCGCGAACTGCTGGCGATTCCCGAAAGCGAGCGCATCATCGCGATGATCCAGCTCGGCGAACCAGCGGCGACGCCAGAGGCGAAGCAGCGACGGCCGGCAGCGGAGTTCACGAGCTGGTTGCCGTAGGACAAGTTGAACGAAGATGCCATAGGCGGAGCACCCCGTGTGTCAGCCGTCGAGCTCCTCCCCGGCCTCCTCCTCTCGACCGTGGTCGCTGTTGTCTCGATCGGTCTCGCCGCCGTCGAAACACGGCTATTCGGTCATCCGGTGATCGAGGGGCTGGTCGTCGCGATTTTGGTCGGCATGACGGTGCGGACGCTCTGGGCAGTCCCTACCCGCGCCCAGCCCGGCATCGATTTCACGGCGAAGGAGGTGCTCGAGTTTGCGATCGTGCTGCTCGGCGCGTCGGTCAATCTCCCGCTGCTGCTTGAGGCAGGCCCCGCCCTCGCCGTCGGGATCATCCTCCTGGTGGTCCTCTCCCTGGCGAGCGGTTACGGCATCGGGCGCCTGCTCGGCCTTCCGAAACGGCTGGCAATCCTCGTGGCATGCGGCAACTCGATCTGCGGCAACTCCGCCATCGCGGCAGTCGCTCCGGTAATCGGCGCGAAGAAGGAACACGTCGCCTCGTCGATCGCCTTCACCGCGATACTCGGCGTGGTCGTCGTGCTGGGATTGCCGCTGCTGATGGGGCCGCTCGGACTGAGCCACTATCAGTACGGCGTACTCGCCGGCCTGTCAGTCTACGCCGTGCCGCAGGTGCTGGCGGCGGCGTTCCCCGTGAGCGTGCTCTCAGGACAAGTCGGGACACTCGTCAAGCTGGTGCGCGTCCTGATGCTCGGCCCGGTGGTGCTGTTCTTCGCACTCCGCTTTCGCGACACCGCTACCGGGTCGAACACCGGAACGCCGCCACCGTTTCAACTCACGCGCTTCGTGCCATGGTTCATCGTGGGTTTCATGGCACTCGCTGCACTGCGGTCGACCGGCGTGATCCCGACCAGCTGGGTCACGCCGACGCGCGAGTTGTCCATGGTGTTGACGGTCGGCGCGATGGCGGCACTGGGGCTGGGCGTCGATCTCAAGGCGATCCGGCACGTGGGCGCCCGGGTGGTGACCACCGTCACGGTGTCGCTTGCGACACTCCTTGTGCTCGCGGTCACGCTGATTCGGGTGCTGGGGATCAAGTAAGCGAGATAGCGGAATGGTTGTCACAACGAGTGAGCGTCCTGACGGGGTGGTGAAACGCAACCAGCTAGTGGGGCTCGCCGGCTCGCACAATCCGGCTGGTGACCGACAACTGCCCGACATGGCGCATCGCGTGCTCGGCGCCATGGACGAGGCAACCGATCACCGTCGACGGAAGTTGCGCGCGACCAACACCGCGGAACTCGCCGAGGGTCGCGACATCGACCTTCCGTAACTCCACGAGCGCTGCATCGACACGCGCATTGAGCGCGGTCAGTGCCGCAGCGATGCCGGCAGCATCGAGTGTCGTACCTTCCGCTCGCAGCGCCGCGAATTGATCGTCGGTCAGTGAGTCGTTCCGCGCATACGTGAAGAGTCGGTCGATCACGCCGGACATGTGCAGCACATGAAACGCCACCGACGCAATACCAGCCGGGCGGGCGTTCCATTGTTCCGGTGCCAGGCCGTCGACCAGCTCGCCGACACTCTCACGCACCTGCAAGAGGATGTGGGCCACAGGCTGCAGCACGTCGGGGACGCCGGCGACGGGGCCGCGCTGCCACCATTCTGTATCGGCCATCTGTCGCTCGGTTCTCGGGTGAGGTGATGCTCGGGTGATACCAACCCTACCACCCCACGTCGATCGCCGGGAGTCGCTTGCGCCGGGGGCGCTTCCTGGCCGACTTCCGGGATTCGTCGCCCCTTCTTGTTTCGGTATTTGTTCGGTATTCTTCCGCATGGCTGCTCCCGCTACCGTCACCCTGCGCGACCTGCTAGCCCGGCGGTTTCCCGATGCCGTCCCGCTTCCCGATCGTCGGGAACAGGGGGTCGGGACCGGCGTGGCGTTGCTCGACCGCATCCTCCCGGGTGGCGGCCTTCCGCGCGGGCGCCCGACGCTCTGGGAGCAACCCGGTGCCGCGGCTACTGCCCTGCTGGCCGCCGCCTGCCAGTCGGTGATCGCCCAGGGGATGCGCACCGCATGGATCGACGGCGATCACTCACTCGGCCACGGTTGGCGAGACGGTCCGCTGATGCTTCGCCCGCGCACTCCCTTGCTCGGCCTTCGGTTCGCCGAGGTGCTGCTGGCATGTGGTGGGTTCGCGCTGGTGGTGGTGAGCGGTGTCACCACCGATCGCACCACGATGTTCCGGCTGGGGCGCGCGGTGCACGAAGGCGGCGGCGCGTTCGCGATGCTGGGAGAGGGGTCGTTGCCCGCCGCACTCAAGCTGCGCTCGCACTACCTCCTCGACAGGATGGCATTCGCGATGTCGCCGTTCGGTGAACCGGCGGAGATCACGAGTGTGCATGTCAGCATCGAAGCGAGTGCATCAGGATGGCGCGAGCGCGCGGTACTCACCCTGCCGTTTGCCGGGCATGTGGTGCGGAGTGCGCTTGAGGCGGGACTGGTGGATCGGCGGGGGGTGTAGAGACGAGAGATTAGAGACGAGAGACGAGAGAACGGAGAACGGAGAACGGAGAACGGAGGACGGAGAGCGGAGAACGGAAGCCGGGAATCCCTACTTTGGGAATAGTGCACCGATCAGCGCTCCGGGCACACCGCCCATCAGGATACCGATGCCTCCGAGCACAAATATCTCGGACAGCGAAAACGAGCCGCCACCCCCCGCCCCGACGGCAAAGACCGCGGCCGCTACTCCAACGACCGCCCCGATCGCTGCACCGGTCTGCCAGTGCGAGCTGCTCGACGACTCGACCAATTGCGTTGGAGTGTGATGAACCTCGGCACGCTGTGACAATCCGACCTGGAGCCGAGCAACCTGTTGCGCCGACAATGGAAGGGCAGTTGCGCAGGTCAGCAGCAGCGCCGTCACGAGAAACCTCACTAGAACCGACGCTCAAAGCGCGGGAATGTGGAGCCGATCAGGGCACCGATGACGCCATGCATCGCACCACCCGCAACAAGGCCGTACAGGGTCGCCTCGCCCCTCGACACGTGACATGAATTGTCGCAGAACGATGTGGCCAATCCGGCGGCCAAGACACCAAAGAGAGCACCCGAGATCCCGCCGATCCACGCGCCCTTTTTCCAGCGATTCCCGACCTGCACATCGAGGTGCTGGACCCGATCGAGATGGAGCCACGCAGCCTGACTCGCCGCGAAGGCACCATCGCAGGGCGGCCCCGGGAAGCGGCAATACCCGACGCTGTCTGCACCGGCGTGCATTGGTTGCAACAGTCGGCCGCGGAGCTGGCCGCTGTCGAGCCACGCGCGCACGACCAGTCCGCTGTCGACACCCTGCATGTCAACGGGTACTTGCGCGGAAACCCGCTCCGGGGACACTGCCGAAACTGCAACACCGGCGGCGACCGCCATGGACCATTTCAGACTCATCATGTCAGCATCCAACCTCCCTCTTGTCCTACTTCACCAGCCTTGCATCAAACCTACATGGCTTCGGCTCGTCCACCACAATCCGCGCGAACGCCCCATGTGCCGGATTGATCAGCAGGTTGAACCCATCCCGCACCACCGCACTCGGCACCCTGATTGCGACGCGATGCCCGGCTCGCAGCCATGCGTCACCGATCGCCTGCACCCGCGGCGGAACGGGAAAGGCATTCCAGTCGCTCGGCAGAACCCCCGGATCGAGGTCGTCGATCAGCGCGTCGGGCACAGTGGCGGTGACGATGGAGTACGCAGCGAGCGGTCGGGCGTCATGGAGATGCACCAGCACCTCGAGCACCGCCAATGCGGCACTGTCGGCGCCGTAGACCGCGGCCGTCCCGACACTGTTCCAGCGGCCACCGTGCATCCGCGCACCCTCGCCACCGAATGCTGACGCATCGTACCGCGTCTTGACCAGCCGCCAGACTCGCACCGGCTAAACGGGAATGCCGTACTCGAGCCTGCCGATCAGGTGCTCCACCTCGATCGCACCGGCATCGGTCTTCGCGAACTCCAGCGGACTACGATCACCCAGCGCACGGAGTGGTGTCGTCAACCATGCCCGCGCCGCATCAATCTCACCCTCATGCATGTCGATGGCACGAGCGAACAGGCGTGCGATGCGCGCGACGCGGTCGGACTCGGAGGGCTCCAGGCGGCCCGACTCCTTCCGCCTGGCCAGGGTCCGCTCAGGGATTTCGGCGAACTGCGCCAGCGCCCGCTGGCTAAGCTCGGTGTTGCGGAGGAACCGCTCCAGCGCGGCAAAGCTCAACCCGCGCTCCACCTGGTTCGCGACGTGCACCGCGTCATACTTCCGGAACCCGAACAGCGCGGCATAGAAATGCCCATCGCGCTGCCCCGATCGAAGCCGGTCGAGAAGTTCGGTGACGTCCGCCGTCGTGCGGTCAATGGTCGCAGTCACCAAGGGCCTCCTTTCCGTGTCTGCCACATGGCTGATACTACCTTGCCACTTGGCAGGCGTCAATACCACTAGAGACTAGAGACGAGAGACTAGAGACGGAGAGCGGAGAGCGGAGAGCGGAAGTCGACATTCCCTACATGGGGAACAGCGCACCGATGCGCGCGCAGCGCGCTTCCGAAACCAGCTCTTCAGCAGCAAGCACAGGCAGACGGCCGCAGGACGATGCGTTCGAAAGATGTGCCGTCGCGTCACCCCGTGGATCGGTTGCCTCCCCTCCACCGCGCACCGCCTGCTACTACGCCGACGATTGACCTTCCTGGCCACTCCGACCGTCGAGGCAACAGTTGACCGGACAGACGTCGTGCCACGCCGGCAGGTGGCCGATCGCACGACGCTCCGCAGGCGTCTCCTGGCGTTCGGCAATCAGCTCGCACAGCATCTCAACAAATACAGCGCTGACGCCCACCGTGCTCGCACGAACGAGACGCAATCCCAGGCGTTGCGCGGCATCACGCGCTTCGACGTCGATGTCGTACATCACCTCCATATGATCGGAGATGAATCCGAGCGGCAGCACCACGACATCGCGTGCGCCATCGGCCGCGCACTGATCGAGATACGCGATGATATCCGGCTCGAGCCACGGCACGTGCGGCGGTCCACTGCGACTCTGGAATGCGAGATCCCAGCGCGACACCCCGGCGGCTGTCGCGACCAACCGAGCCGCCTCGCGCAACTGGAGCTCGTAGTCGCAGTGCGACGCCATAGTCCGGGGGATGCTGTGCGCGGTGAACACGACGCGCGTCCGCGCGCGCGCTTCGCCGGCGATGCTGGCGAGCGCCGTACGCAGGTTCGTCGCATTCGCCTCGACGAAGAGGGGATGATTGAAGTAGACCCGCACCTTGTCGATGGACGGCGCCGTTGCGCCCACGGCCTGGAGCGCCCCAATCACGTCATCCCGGTACTGTCGGCAACCCGAGTACGAGCTGAACGCCGAGGTGACGACGGCAAGCGCGCGGCGCACGCCGTCGTCTCGCATGGCCGCGATGGTCTCCTCGAGGAACGGATGCCAGTTGCGATTGCCGAGGTACACGCGCATGGGCTGGCCGCGCTGAGTCAACGCTGACTCCAGGGTCTTACCGAGCGCCCGATTCTGCGCGTTGATCGGGCTGACGCCACCGAAATGATGATAGTGCTCGGCCACGCAGAGCAGTCGCTCGCGCGGGACGTTGCGTCCCCGCGTCGCATTCTCGAGAAATGGCAGCACGTCAGCCGGGCCTTCCGGTCCACCGTACGACACCAGCAGGATCGCGTCGTACGCCGACACCTGCGCCACGAGCGGAGTCGATGCGTCCATTGCGCCAGCGATGGTCATTCGTTGCTCTCCGCGTTCGGGACGGACAAGCCCGCGCGAAATGCGCGTTCAGTGCGATCGAGCTCGTCGCGTCCGTGCGCGAGGGAGAGGAACACCGACTCGAACTGCGACGGTACCCAGTACACGCCCTGGTCGAGCAGGTCGTGAAACAGACGCGCAAACCGCTGCGTGTCACTCCGCCGTGCGTCTTCCCAGTTCGTCACCGGCGCATCGTTGAAGAACAGTGTCATCATCGTCCCGACGCGCTGGACGCGTGCGCGCACTCCGCTCGCCTGGATCAACCGGGTCAGGCGCAGTTCGAGGTCCGCGGCGGCGGCGTCGATGCTGTCCCACACCCCCGGGCGACCGAGGACGTCGAGCGTGGCGATTCCAGCGGACATCGTGAGTGGGTTTCCCGAAAGCGTTCCCGCCTGGTAGACCGGCCCGCTCGGTGCAATGAGTGACATCACGTCACGCCGACCACCGTAAGCGCCCACAGGCAACCCGCCGCCGATGACCTTGCCCAGTGTCGTCAGATCGGGTTCGACGCCGTATCGAACTTGCGCGCCGCTCGGATGGGCGCGAAAGCCTGTCATCACCTCGTCAAAAATGAGCAGGCTTCCGTGGGCAGTCGCCAACGTGCGCAGGCCCGGCAGGAATCCGTCAGTCGGAGGCACGACGCCCATGTTTCCCGCCACGGGCTCCACGATGACCGCGGCGATGTCACGGGGATAGCGCTCGAAGAGACGGTGCGCGGCCCCGAGATCATTGTACGGAACAACCAGCGTGTCTTTGACGGTCGAGGGTGGGACGCCCGGAGAATCAGGCAGACCGAGGGTCGCGACTCCCGAGCCACTTTGCGCCAGGAGCAGATCGGCATGGCCGTGATAGCACCCTTCGAACTTCACGATTTTCGTGCGCTGGGTGAATGCGCGCGCGACCCGCAGCGCGCTCATCGTCGCCTCGGTTCCCGAGTTCACGAACCGCACGAGCTCCATCGACGGCAGGGCTCGGCGAATCCGGCGCGCAAGGTCCAACTCCAGTGACGACGGCGCTCCGAACGTGGAGCCCTTCTCGAGTGCGGCCCGGGTCGCTGCCACGACCTCCTCGTGCGCATGGCCGAGGATGAGCGGACCCCATGACATCATGTAGTCCACGTAGGCGTTCCCGTCGACGTCGACGATCGTGGCGCCCGTTCCGTGATCCATGAACAACGGATTCCCGCCGACGGCGAGGAACGCACGCACGGGTGAGCTGACGCCCCCGGGCAGCAGTGTCTGGCCTTCCGCAAACAGGGCACTCGAGCGGGTGACGGTTCTCATGATGCCTGAAGGTGTGAGATCGCCGCATCGGCGGCCGACCATGCCGACGTGATGCAATCGGGAATGCCGACGCCGCGGAACGATGCGCCAGCGAGGAAGAGTCCGGGATGCGCAGCGGCCAGCGCGAAGATGCGCGCCACACGATCGGCGTGGCCCATCGTGTACTGAGGCATGGCGCGCGGCCATCGTGCGACTCGGGTCAGGCGTGGCACAGCGGTGATCGCATGCACATGCCGCAATTCGTCGCGCGCGATACCGAGGAGCGCGTCGTCCTCCGCGTCCACGATTGCGTCCGAGCCGGCGCGTCCGATGAATACGCGCAGCAGGACATACGCGGCGGGCGCCCGGCTCGGAAACTTGTTCGATGTCCATGTGCACGCGAGCACGTTACCCCCCTCGGCACGCGGGGACACGTAGCCGAATCCGTTCAGGATGTTCGGCACGTCAGTTCGCTCGAAAAGCAGCGAGACGGTTGCCGTTGACACGAACGGGATCGTCTCCAGCTCACGGGCGACGAGCTGGTCGAGTGGGCGCAGCATTGATGCGGCGGCATGCGCTGGTGCGGCCATGATCACGCTCGCCGCAGCAATTACCTCGCCCCCGGCCAGCGTGATGGTGTAGCCGTTGACTGTACGCGAGACGCTGGTGACACCGACACCCATCAGGACGCGCTCGCTTGACAACCGCTTGGCGAGCGTGTCGGGGAGCTGCTGCATTCCCTCAGATAGCGTGACGAACGCACCGCGTGCGGAAGGAGCGGCAGACGGCGTTCCGAGGAGTCGCCGCATGATGCTTCCATGCAGTCGCTCGGTCTCGCGCAGTTGCGGAAAGGTGGCTTGCACGCTCAGCGTATCGCCGTCGCCCGCATAGATGCCGCTCAACAACGGCTCCACGATCCAGCGCCACGCTTCGTTGCCAAAGCGCCGCCGGACGAATGCGCCCACGGATTCGTCTGCATCGTCGCGAGCACGAGGGACCACGAGCTCCATCGCAGCCCGGAGCTTCCCCATATTGGAAAGGATTCCCGAGGACAGGAGCGGCTTCACGCGACCCGGCACAAGCCCGGTCAGCCCCTCCGGTAGCGGATAGAGCCGTCCTTCACGCTTTACGAAGCTGCGGCGCAGCGCTGCGTTCGTCTCCATGACGCTTGTCGCGAGGCCGAGTTGCGTGCACAGGGCAAGGCCTGCGGGCTTGGACGCGAGAAAGCAGTCGGGGCCGCGCTCGAGTACGACCTCGTCAACATGCTCCGTGGCAATCTTGCCCCCCAGTCTTGACGTGCTCTCGATGAGCGTCGTCGTGCCGGGACCGACGCGCGCGACCACCCGCTCCGCCGCGGCGAGTCCAGTGATCCCCCCTCCAATGACCACGACACGGCTGCGCACGGTCAGGCGTCGCGCGCGGAGAGCTCGTGCACCATGTCCACCACGGCGCGAACGGTGTCCACTGGTGTCGATGGGAGAATGCCGTGACCGAGATTGAAGATGTGGCCAGGCCGGCCGCCTGCGCGGTCGAGGATATCGACAATGCGCAGCCGGATCTCGGGGAGTGGTGCGAACAGCGCAACCGGATCGAGGTTTCCCTGGATCGCGCGGTCAGTGCCGATGCACGTCCATCCGTCGTCGAGCGGGGTGCGCCAGTCGAGACCGATCACGTCACCGCCGGCATCGCGTAGCGCAGGCAGCAGGTGATCGGCGCCGACGGCAAAGTGAATCGTGGGGACTCCGAGCTTCGAGATGCGCTCGAAGAGGGCGCGTGAGTGCGGCAGCACGAACGTCCGATAGTCTGCTTCGCTGAGCTGGCCAGCCCAGCTATCGAAGACCTGTACTGCCTGGGCACCAGCATCCACCTGCGCCGCAAGGAAATCGCCGAGTACGCCGGTGAGCCGCTGAAGCAGCGAATGCCAGAGCGCGGGTGCACCGTACATCATGCGCTTGCTTTCGATGACGTGTCGCGACGGGCCGCCTTCGATGGCATAGGTGGCGACCGTGAATGGTGCACCCACAAACCCGATCAACGGCACCGTGGGTGGAAGCGCGCGGCGAACGAGTCGCACCGTTTCGAGCACCGACGCGAGGTCGGTGCGCGGATCAATCGGACGTAGTCGCTCGACGTCAGCGGCAGTGCGGACCGGATTGCGGATCAGCGGCCCTTCACCCGCGACGAACTCGAGCCCCAGGCCCATCGGCACCAGCGGCAACAGGATGTCAGCGAAGAGAATTGCGGCGTCGACGCCCAGCTGCTGTACAGGCTGCATCGTAACCTCTGTCGCAAGTTCCGGATTCGCGCAGATGTCGAGCAGCGTATTGTGTTTGCGGATCGCGCGATATTCCGGCATGTACCGGCCTGCCTGGCGCATGAACCAGACGGGAGTCACCAGAGTCGGACGGCGCGCGGTGGCATCCAGGAACACCGATCCGTTCGGCGGCGCACTCACAGCCACCGCTCCAGCGCCGCGTCGTCCGGCTGATACACGCCGGTATGCAACGGCGAATCTCGCTCCGTGTACACGCGCGCCTCGGTCGATCGCAGTTCGTTGACGAGTCCGAGGAAGCGCCGCGGGTCCGCCGTTTCGTAGACCACGACAAACTCCTGGTCCTGCAACCCGAACGAGTAGAGCAGCAGTTGAGTGATGTCTTCGTACTGTTTCCCGATCTTGATATGCCCGCCCATCATCGCCTGCCGGCGCTCACGATCGAGCTGGTACCAGTCACTGGTTTTCACGAACGGGTAGACCATGAGGAAGGGCTGCCGCGCAACGTCGAAGGGATCCATCTCCTGCGTGGATCGGCTCTTCGTATACTGAGACGGTCTCGTGTACCCCCACAGCACGTCGCGCACACTGATGTACTGGTGCATGTCGCGGGCAGACGCCGCCCACTGCGTGAAGAAGGCCAGTGTGGCCTCCGGTGTCGCCGAGGCCACCGCGCTCCACACCAGCAGGTCGCTCTGCGACTGGAGCCCGGCGAGTTGATACAGGTGGACGCTGGGTGCAGCGGCACGCGCGCCCGCGAGCCACGCGCCGCGGAGTTGCGTGCGCTCCTGCGCCGCCAGCTGCCAGTATGCATCGGTGAAGGAGAGGCACGCGAAGTGGCTCAGGAGTTCGGGCGTCTGTTCAGCCATTGGGTCTCTTCGGTCAGCCACGCAGCCGCCTCGCGGGCGTGGTAGGTAATGATCAGGTCGGCGCCTGCGCGCTTGATCGACGTGAGGATCTCGAGCACAGTGCGGCGTTCGTTGAGCCAGCCCATTGAAGCGGCGGCTTTCACCATGGCGTACTCCCCGCTCACGTTGTATGCGGCGAGCGGCACGTCGGGAAAGCGGTCGCGCGTGGCCCGGATGACGTCGAGATAGGCGAGTGCGGGTTTCACCATCAGGCCGTCGGCGCCTTCGGCAACGTCCAGCGCATGCTCGCGCATCGCTTCCCGAACATTCGCGGGATCCATCTGGTGTGTCGCGCGATCGCCGAACGCCGGCGCTCCCTGGGCCGCGTCGCGAAACGGTCCGTAGAAGGACGACGCGTACTTGGCCGAGTAGGACAGGATGGGCACGGCGCCGAAACCGCGGCGATCGAGTGCTCCTCGAATGGCGGCGACCATGCCATCGGGCATGCCCGACGGCGCGACGATGTCCACGCCGGCCTCGGCATGCGACACGGCGATGCGCGCGAGCGTGTCGAGGGTTGGATCGTTGAGCACGTACTCGGCCGGGAGATGCGGATCGCTCGCGCCGGAGATGCCGTTGACCAGGCCACAATGCCCATGATCCGTATACTCGCAGAGACACACATCGGTCATGACCGTCATCTGCGGGGCTGCCGCCTTGATCGCACGCACCGCACGCTGCACCACGCCATCGGTATCGTGGCTTCCGGTGCCGTCCGCGTCCTTCACTGCCGGGATTCCGAAGATGAGGATCGCACCGATGCCCGCTGCGGCGAGCGCATGCACCTCGTCGGCGACCTGCTCGACTGGCCACTGCCAGACGCCGGGCATGGAGGCAATCGACTGCGGCGCGTTCGACGCATCCGTCACGAAGACGGGTGCGATCAGGTTCGCAGGGCTGACCGTCGTTTCGCGCACCAACGAGCGGAGCGACGCGTTCAACCGCCAACGGCGGGGGCGATGCATCACGTGCGTCGCGCCTCGAGCATCGCCTCGAAATGCGCTTCGAGACAGTCGATGAGTGACTCCGACGTTGCGGCCGGGGCTTCCAGCGGCTCACGCCATCCCAGCTCACGAATTGCCGACGCCGTCGTTGGGCCAATCGCCGCCAGCACGGTTGTACTGACGACCGTGCGCGCCTCGCGACCGAGGATCTCGGCGAAGCCCTGGACCGACGATGGCGACGTGAACGTGATGGCGTCGGCGCCGGCGCGAAGCCGGTCGAGTGCCGATTGGTCAGGCGTCTCGTGGGTGGTGTGGTAGAGAATTACCTCACTCACCGCGGCCCCACGTGCACGAAGTGCGAGCGCTGTTTCCGGCCGCGCACGATCACCCTTGGGCACGAGCACGCGCAGGTCCTTGATGACGCCCATCGTAGCGGCGATTGCCCCGCCGACGAACGTCTCGGGTTGTGCATTCACGGCAACGCCGATGGCGGCGAGTGCCGCCGTCGTCGCCGGCCCTACCGCGGCGACCTTCACACCGTGAGGCAGTTGACGGACGTTCGCTCGCTGCATGGCGGCCCAGAAGTGCGACACCACGTTAGCGCTCGTGAACACCACCCAGTCGAACGAGGGCAACGTCTGGATCGCACCGTCTATCTGGCCGCGGTCGCGGGCAGCGCTGATGGCGATCGTCGGGAACAACACCGGACGGGCACCGCGCGCCTCCAGGGAGGCCGCGAGGCGTCCAGCCTGATGCCGTGCGCGCGTCACCACCACGCACCGGCCCGCGAGGGCGCTCATGACAGCAGCGACGCCGCGCCCAGCGCGATCGCGCGCGCGGCTACGCTGAGACCCAGCACTCGCCCGTTCGATGCGCTGCCACTCCCCGCTACGCGGACGACCGAGCGTCCGTCGCTCGCGTAGATCGCCGCGCGCACCACGAGAGTGTCTCCCTCGATGCTGGCATACGCGCCGACCGGCGCCGAGTACCCGCCTATTCCTTCGATCACACCGCGTTCGGCAGCCGTCGCCTGCCGAACTGCCTGATCATCAAGCGGTGCGACTGCCGCCTGTGTGTCATGGTCATCGGCTCGGCACTGGATGGCGAGCGCACCCTGACCCGGCGCGGGCAGCATCTGGTCGAGCTCGAGATACTGCGTGATCACAGAGTGCATGCGTAGCCGATGCAGTCCGGCGGCGGCAAGCACGATCGCGTCGAAGGTGCCGTTTTCTACCTGGCGCACGCGCGTGTCGATGTTGCCGCGGAGCGGCAACAGTGTCAGGTCGGGACGAACGGCCTGAAGCTGCGCGCTCCGGCGCATGCTGCACGTGCCGACACGCGCGCCGTGCGGCAAGGACTCCAGCGTCCAGCCGTTCGAAGCGACGAGCACGTCACGCGCATCCTCCCGTGCGCCGATCGCGGCGAGGATCAGGCCGTCCGTTGCCTCGAGGGGAACGTCCTTCAGTGAATGGACAGCGAGATCGATTTCTCCCGCGGACAGCGCGTCCTCCAACGCATCCGTGAAGAGATCGGGAGCACCAATGGCCTGCAGGGGCGTCGTCGTATCCCGGTCGCCCTGCGTGCTCACGAGCACCTCGACGAAGGACGTCCCCGGGTGAAATGCCTCGAGGCGGGCGCGCACGGCTCCGGTCTGGAACCGGGCCAACGCGGATGCACGCGTACCGACGCGGTACGCAGCTGATCGGTGTTGCTTCACGCGGAGCACCGCTCGGACTCACCCGCATCATCCGACAGCTCGAGATCGAACAACTCGCGCACCAGCTCGGCCGACTCCCGCGCGCGCGCGGCATCCGTGACGGTGCGGAGTCGCCTCGATGGTTCGTGCAGCAGTTTGCTGACCACGGCGCGCGAGATGGCGTCGAAGTGGCCGCGCAGGACAGGGTCCGCGCTACCCATGGCTCGCAGATACTCGTCCACCTGACGACGCCGGATTGCCTCGCCTTTCGCCTGAAGGGCGGCGAGCACCGGTCGCAGCGCCGAGCCGCGACGCCACCGGTCGAAGTGCGCGAGCTCTTCCTTGATAATCCCATCGACCATCGGGACCTCGTGACGCCGGCCTTCGAGATGACCGCCGATCACCGCCTGGATGTGGTCGAGGTCATACAACTCCACACCGGGAATCGACGCCACTTCCGGCTCGACGTTCCGTGGCACCGACACGTCGATCACCAACTGCGGTCGTGGGGATTGCCTCGTGGCATACGCGCGAGACACCATGCCGGCAGTGATGATCGGCTCGGGCGCGCTCGTGGTGACCACGATTGCGTCCATCGCGCTCAGCCGATCCGGGAGTGCTTCCCAGCCGATAGGCTCCGCAGCCACGTCCTTTGCCAGCTCGGCGGCGCGAGACGCCGTCCGACCGGCAACGTGCACGGTTGCGAAATCGCCGTTGGCCAGGACGCGCGCCACGGCCCGGCCCATCGAGCCGGTGCCCACGACCAGGACGCGAGGACGCTCACTCGTCACGAGCCTGGCGCGCAGCAACGCCACCGCCTCGGAGGCAATGCTCACGGGCCGACGGGAAATTCCAGTCTCCGCCCGGGCGCGCCGCCCTGCGCGAAGCGCCGTGTGAAAGACAGCCTCCAACACGGGTCCCGACCACGACGCCTCGACGGACTGTCCAAGCGCCACACCGACCTGGCCAAGAATCTCCGTCTCACCTATCACCATGGACTCCAGCCCAGCGGCAACGCGACAGAGGTGCTCCACGGCGGCCAATTCGGAGCTCACATAGACGTGAGGGGCGAGCGACTCCTCCGACAAGCCGCTCGCGCTCGACAACATCTTCATGAAGAGAGCGGTCGCGTCGGCGAGATCACCGTGGCGAGCGCCGACATTCGCGTACAGCTCGGTACGGTTACAGGTCGACAGGACAGCGATCTCCGTCAGCCCCGCGATCGTCGCTGCGCCGCGAAGCCACGGTGAGCCGAGCAACGCGCCGGCTTCCCTCGGAGCAAGGGACAGCCGTTCGCGTACTGCGAGAGGCGCAGTCTGGTGGGAAACCCCGCAACACAGTAACGGCATGAAGGCACAGGGAAGCAGGCGGCCACCGAGGGGCGTGGCGGTTCTCGCCGACGCATCAATATGAACGCCACCTACTTACGCGCATATCCGTAGAAATACGGATGGGAACCTGCTGTTCGTCCGGCGGAATTCGACGTGGCCTCAACACTGGCCGCACCCATCCCGTATCGGTAGCGTACTGCTCCCGCCCACCCAAAAAGGTCATGCGACGTCTGACTCGCTTCCTCCCCCTCGCTGCCGGCGCAGCAATCCTGGTCGCGCCGCCGAGCACTGCCTCGGCACAGCCGCTCGACTCCACCTCCGTTGCCGCACTGCGCTGGCGTCCCGTGGGACCCGCGAACATGAGCGGCCGTATCACCGATGTCGAAGGCATTCCGTGGCCGTCCAAGACCTTCTACATCGCCGCAGCCGCAGGCGGCGTGTGGAAGACCACCAATGCCGGAACGACCTTCCGCCCCATCTTTGACAACGAGCGCGTCGCGTCGCTCGGCGACCTGGCGATTGCGCCCACCGACTCGAACACCATCTGGGTCGGCACGGGCGAAGAGGATGCCCGCAACTCGATCTCGCCCGGTGGAGGCATCTACAAGTCCACGAACGGTGGGAATTCGTTCCAGTTCATGGGGCTGAAGGAGACGCAGCACATCTCGCGCATCGTGATCGACCCGCGCAACAAGGACGTCGTCTACGTCGCGGCGATGGGTCACACGTGGGGCACGAACAAGGAGCGCGGCCTCTACAAGACCACGAACGGTGGACAGAGCTGGGAGCTGATCAAGTTCGTCAACGAGAAGACTGGGATGATCGACGTCATGCTCGACCCGAGCAATCCGGACGTCGTCTGGGCCTCGAGCTGGGAGCGTATTCGCGGACCGTACTTCCTTTATAGCGGCGGCGCTGGGTCCGCCCTGTGGAAGTCCACGGATGCCGGCAAGACGTGGACAGAGACAAAGGGCGGCGGCTTCCCGGAGACGACGAAGGGCCGCATGAACTTCGACATCTCGCGCAGCAACCCCCGCGTGATGTACGTCATGGTCGAGGCAGATACCGTGATGGGCGGTGCGAAGATCGCGGGCAAGGCGGCGCAGACCCGTCCGTCCGGCCTGTATCGCTCGGCCGACGGGGGAGCGACGTGGGCGCGGACGAACAGCGCCAACGTCCGCCCATTCTACTACTCACAGGTTCGCGTGGACACGAAGAACCCGGACCGCGTGTACTTCTCGTCCACGCCGGTGATGGTCAGCGACGACGGTGGCAAGACGGCGCGCACCACGACGGTCGGCCTGCACGTGGATCATCACGCGATGTGGATCGACCCGAACGACCCCGAGCACATCATCGTCGGCAACGACGGCGGCATCGGCATCACGTGGGACAAGGGCGGCAACTGGCAGTTCCCCAACACCATGCCCCTCGGCCAGTTCTACGCGGTGTCGTACGACATGGCCATTCCGTACCGCGTGTGCGGCGGCCTTCAGGACAACGGCAGCTGGTGCGGCCCGAGCCGGCGTCGTCAGGGATCAATCACCAACTCGATGTGGTTCAACGTCGGCGGCGGCGATGGATTCTTCACGGCGCAGGACCCGACGGACCCGAACATCATCTACTCCGAGTCGCAGGGCGGCAACATGGGCCGCCTGAACGTGGCCACCGGCGAGCGGGTGAGCTTCCAGAAGCCCAACTGGCGTCCGCGCTACCGGCAGTTCGAGGACTCCGTGATCGTCCAGCGCGGCGATACGACACAGCCGGCCTCGCGCGACGTGCAGCGCCGCGTCGACGACCTGCGTCGTCGTGCGTCCACTGACTCGGCGGAGTTCGACATGCGCTGGAACTGGAGTACGCCGTTCTTCCTCTCGCCGCACAACTCGAACACGTTCTACGCTGCGGGCAACCGCGTGATGAAGAGCACGAACCGCGGCGAGAACCTGCTGCCGATCTCTCCCGACCTCACCACCAAGGATCCGGTGAAGATCAAGATCAGCACGCAGACGACAGGCGGCATCACGCCCGACAACACGGGCGCCGAGACGCACAGCACGATCACGGCGATTGCAGAGTCGCCGGTTCGCCCCGGCTTGCTCTACGCCGGCACTGATGATGGCAAGGTGTGGCTGACGCGGAATGACGGCGCGGCGTGGGAGGACCTCACCACGCGCTTCCCCGGCGTACCGGCGAATACGTACGTCTCACGCGTGGAGCCGAGTGGTGCGGACACGAACGTCTTCTACGTGACGTTCGATGGGCACCGCACGAACGACTTCAAGCCGTACATCTACATGTCGTCGGACTTTGGCCGGACGTTCAAGTCGATCTCGGCGAACTTGCCGAGTGATGGACCGGACTTCGTGCACGTCGTGCGCGAGGATCCCGTGAACAAGAACCTGCTGTTCGCGGGCACCGACGTCGGCGTCTACATGTCGCTGGATCGCGGCGGGTCGTGGCAGAAGTTCATGACGGGGCTACCGACCGTTCCGGTGCACGACCTCAAGATTCATCCGCGCGACCGCGAGCTCATCGCGGGTACGCACGGTCGTTCGATCTGGATCGTGGATATCGCACCGCTCCAGCAGCTGGTGGATACGACGCGTGCGCGCGCGATCGCGTTTTTTGCGCCGAAGACAGCGTACCAGTACGGCAGTCAACCGATCGAGGGGCAGTCCACCGGTCACCAGATCTTCCAGGCACCGAGCCCGACGTATGGCGCCGACATCTGGTATCGCGTCGCGATGGGCTCCACGGCACCCGCGCGCATCGTGATCAGCGATGCGAGCGGTGACTCCATTGCCGGCTTGACGGGCCCGGGCAACACGGGGCTGCACAGGGTCACGTGGGACTTCCGCGGACGTGCGCCGCGGACGGTGGCGCTGTCGCCGGCGGGGTTGCGTGACTCGATCGTGCAGGCGCGTCGCATGGCGTTCGTGTTCGATTCGCTCGAGAAGGCGGGTACGATGGCGCCCGAGATGCTCGCGCGTGTGCGGACGGCCGTGGCGACCGGCAACATGCAGGGGCTATTCGGTGGTGGTGGTGGCGGCGGCCGTGGTGGTGGCGGCGGTGGCGGGTGGCAGGCGCGCCCCGGCGAAGGTGCTCCGCCGCGCGGCGGTGGTGGTGGCGGTGCCGCGCAGCAGACCGAGGGCGCTGAGCCTGCGGCGCCGGACATGGGCCAGCTCGGGCAGCTTGCCGGCCTGTTCGGCGGTGGGCGTGGCGGCGGTGGCTTCGGCGGCGGCCGTGGTGGTGGTGGTGCGCCGTTGGTTGGAACGGGTGACTACCTCGTCACGCTGACGGTGGGCGGTGAGAAGCTGAAGCAGGTGTTGCGCGTGGAGCGGCTTCCTGGCGGTGGCGGCGGCGGCGGACCGTTTGGGCAGGAGGATCGGGACGATGAGGAGCCCGGTGTGCTGCGCTCGAAGCAGCGATAACATCGCGCTGCCGTAGCGAGAAAGGGCCCGACAATTTGCCGGGCCCTTTCCAGTTCAGTATTTCGATCCCACGTTCTTCATTAGAAGGCGTCTTCCACGATCACGCTGATCTCCATGGCCGCATTCCCCCCCGCAGTCGTTCGTGTCGCGCGAGGTGCCGTCCTCGCACTCGCCAGTTCGGCCCTGCCTCTCTCGGCGCAATCGGATGTAAGGCGCAGGATCGACAGGATCTTCGCCGAGTACGACACCCCTACGTCGCCCGGGTGCGCCATTGGCGCGATCCAGAACAACCGCTACCTGTTCAAGAGCGGGTACGGCATGGCGAATCTCGACTACGACATTCCCAATGCACCGGAGAAGGTCTACTACGTCGGCTCGGTGTCCAAGCAATTCACCGCGGCGAGTGTCGCGCTGCTCTCGCTTCAGGGCAAGCTCTCGCTCGACGACGACATCCGCAAATACTTCCCCGAGCTGCCGGATTATGGAACGCGGATCACGATTCGCCAGCTCATCCACCACACGAGCGGCATTCGCGACATCTACAACTTGATGTCGTTGCGCGGGGACCGGCTCGAGGACGTCTTCCCGGATTCCGCCGCACTCGCGCTGATCTTTCGCCAGAAGGGGCTCGGCTTCAAGCCCGGCGACGCGCACTCGTACAGCAACGCGGGCTACTTCCTGCTGGCGCAATTGGTCAAGCGCGTGAGCGGCACGTCACTCCGCGA
>JBKJMX010000017.1:0-13694 GCA_046596135.1 Gemmatimonadales bacterium | reverse complement strand
GCCCACCGACCCCGAACCCGTTCCGGAGCACTAGATGGAATTCATCGCGACGTCCGACGCCCCGAAGGCTATCGGTCCCTATTCTCAAGCCGTCCGCAACGGCTCCATGCTCTACACCGCAGGTCAGATCGCGCTTGATCCCGCAACGATGGAGATCGTCGCCGGTGGCATCGTGCCCGAAACAGAGCAGGTGATGCGCAACCTCCAAGCGGTGCTCCGCGAGGCCGGGCTCGGCTTCGAGCACGTCCTCAAGACCACGGTCTTCCTCGCTGACATGCAGGAGTTCGCGGCGATGAACGAGGTGTATGCCCGTCACTTCGGCGACCATCGTCCGGCGCGCTCCACCGTCTCGGTGCTCGGCCTGCCCAAAGGGGTCCGGGTCGAGATTGACCTCGTGGCGGCTGGTTGAGCAGGGCGGGAGCCCACTCGCGATGGTCCTTGGGAAGCGCACGGCGCGACGCCATCTTCGAGGCATGATCTATCGCCTCGTCGTTGTGCTTGCCGTGATCGGCCTTCCGACCTCGCTCGTCGCCCAGGATACCGCCCGGGTGCGACCTCGCCCGCTCCCCGTCGGCACAGTCGCACCGAGCCGGCCCGCTCCGCTCAACTATTTCTTTCGCTCGCTCGCCGTCCCCGGTTGGGGGCAGGCCTCGCTCGATCGAAAGCTGACCGGTGGGATGTTCATCGCGTTTGAGGGACTTGCCCTCGCGATGGCGCTCAAGGCGGGTCACGAGCTTCGTTACCTCGAAGCCACGAACTCGGAGCGCGTCGAGGGGAAGCGTCAGGAGCGCCAGGACTGGTTCGTCCTGGTCGCGGTCAACCATCTCTTCAGCGGCCTCGAGGCGTACGTCGCGGCCAATCTCTACGATTTTCCGGCCGACCTCCGCATGCGCGCCCTACCCAACGGCCGCACCGGCGTGCAGCTCACCATCCCGATGCCGCGCCAATGAGCCGTGCACCGATCGGGATTTTCGACTCAGGGATTGGCGGGCTCACCGTGGCCCGCGCCATCCACGAGCTGTTGCCCAATGAGTCGACCATTTATCTCGGCGACACGGCGCGCGTGCCGTACGGCCCGAAGTCACCGGAAACGGTACGACGCTACAGCAGCGAGATCGCCGACTGGCTGTCCCGGCAGGGCGTGAAAGCTGTGGTCGTCGCATGCAACACCGCGACGGCGCACGCATTGCCGGCACTTCGCGAGCAGCTCCCGATGCCAGTGCTCGGCGTGATTGAACCCGGTGCCCGCGCGGCAGCAGCGACGACGGTGAGTGGTGCTGTTGGCGTGATCGGCACTGCAGGCACGATCTCGTCCGGCGCGTATCGCCGCGCCCTTGAGTCGGGGCTGCCCGGTGCGCGCATCGTCGAGCGCGCCTGCCCACTCTTCGTGCCGCTGGTCGAGGAAGGATGGCTCTCCCACCCCGCCACCCGCGCCGTCGCCGAGGAGTACCTTGCTGACGTCCGCGCCGCCGGTGTCGACGTCCTGGTTCTCGGATGCACCCACTACCCGCTGCTCAAGCCGCTGATCAGCGATGTCATGGGCAGCGACACCGCGTTGATCGACAGCGCGTACGAAACCGCCCGCGAGTTGGTCGGCGTGCTGCAGGATCACGGGATTGCGGCGCCACCCGATGCTGTGGCGACGCACCGGTATGTGGTGACCGATGATATTGAAAGGTTCGAGCGCGTTGGTGCGGTGTTCCTGGGCGAGCCGCTCACCGGCGTCGAGCACGCTGACGTCGATTCCGCGGTTATCCAGGACCTGTAACACGTTGGGGGGCCTGGTCGAACGTCCGGAGTTCGGCGCCGCCGTCGTCGAGCGTGCCGTAGCGGAGGCCATCGACCCATGCACCGGGATTGAGGTACCAGCGACCGGGTGTCACCTCGAGAACGGCGGCGCGGTGGGTGTGGCCCATGATCACGGTGTCGACGGCGGTATTATCGGCCAGCGCCCGCTCCGCCCACTCGTGCTGTCGGGTCGCCGCGGCCTCGAGCACCTCGGGATGAGCCTCGCCGTAACCGAGAGAATGGCCCATGTGGTCGGCGATACGAAAGCCCAGGTCGGGGTGCAGGAGGCGGTAGGCGCCGATCACCAGCGGTGAACTGGTCAACCGGTGCATTACGGCGGCACCCCAGCGTTCCTCACCGACGCCGTCGCCATGCACCGCCAGCACGTTCCGTTGCCCGACTTGGAAGCGCAGCTCGTGGGGATGGAAACGGATTCCCGCCTCGCGGTCCCAGAAGGAGTCGCCCCAGCGGTCGTGGTTGCCACCGACCATGAGCACGGGAGTGGTGCGGGCGAGATGCGTGAGCGCCGCCGTCACGCGGAAGTTGCGCCTCGGAATCAGGCGGCGATAGCTGAACCAGTAGTCGAAAATGTCGCCGGCGAGCAGGAGCGAGTCGCCGAGTGACGGCACAGCATCGAGGAATGCGAGCATCGCATCTTCGGTCGATGGTGGCGCAGCGCCCAGATGGGCGTCGGCTACCACGAGGAGTCGATGGCCAATCACGCGGGGAATGTGGAGCATGGCGCCGTTGCAGGCAACAGACCAGATGATCACGACGATCCGCCGGCGGGTCGACTACTCCGAGACCGACCAGATGGGAGTGGTGTATCACGCCCGCTATCTCGTCTGGCTTGACGTGGCGCGAACGGAGCATCTCCGCACCACCGGCATCTCCTACCGCGACCTCGAGGCGCTCGGCATCCGCATGATGGTGTCCAACCTCACGATCCGATACCGGCGGGCAGCCCGCTACGACGATCCGATCCGGGTGCGCACCTGGGTGCGGGAGCGTGCCTCGCGGCGCGTCACCTTCGGCTACGCGGTGGAGCACGACACGACCGATGCCGTGCTGGCCACCGCCACGACCGAACTCCTGGTCATGGATGAGCGTTTCTCTTATTCGCGCCTGCCCGAGGAGATCGCCTCGCGACTGGTGCCCACACCAGACCCGGTGCGACTCTGATGAATCCAGCCTGGATCCTGCTCGCAGGCGTGCTCGCCGCGCCGGCCATGGTACCCGAGGCCGTGGCCCAGGATCGGGCGACGGTTGAGGCCATTGCGTCGATCCTCATGGCCGAGGATCGGCGGCAGTTCGACGCCGTGCTCTTTGAGCGATCGCTGGCGCATCCCGACCTCGCCGTGCGACGCGCGGCCGCGCTCGCCATCGGGCGGATCGGCAGCCCAGATGGTACGGCGATGCTTGTCCCACTTCTTTTCGCGCCCGAACGTAACGTGTATCCGGATGCCTTCTTTGCCCTCGGACTGTTGCGCGACAGCGCAGCGGTGCCGGCGATCATCCGTCGGTTGCGCGCGCCTGACTCGCTGGACGTGGTGGCGGCGTCGGAAGCGGTCACCGCACTCGCCAAGATCGGCACACCGGCTGCGGCGCGGTTTATCGGCGATCTCCTGGCTTCGGGCGGCGATCTCCCGCGGGGGCGACGCGAACTGATGGTGGCCACGGCCATCCTCGAATCGCGCAGGCTCGGCGCACTCGCTCCCGTTGCCGCCCTTACACCCTTTGCCTACGACGAAAATGTCGACCTTCGCTGGCGCGCCGTGTACGCACTGGGCCGACTCTCCGCCGTCGGCGCCGGCGACGCGGTGCTGCGGGCCGCACGGGACGCGTCGCCGTTGATCAGGGAGGCGGCCGCGCGATCGCTCACTCGCCGCTTTGCCGACACCACCGGACTCGCCCCGGCAGCCGTCCAGACAGAACTCATCCGAGCGTTCGATGACGAGCATCCGGCTGTGCGGACCAACGCGCTCGGTGCCGCGGCAACTTGGCGCGATTCGGCATTCACCTCCCGTGCCCTCATCCTGCTGCGCGACACCGACCAGAACGTGCGCGTCGCTGCCGCCGCCGCGCTCGGCGAATTCGGTGGACGAAGCGCCGCGGCTGAACTCGATTCCACGTTGTCACGTCGCGACGGCACGTGGGCACTCAAGCGTGCCGCGCTCATCGGGCTCGCACGGATCGACCCTGCACGGTTCGCCGTGCGCGCGGGCGAGTGGGCGCGCTCGTCGGATTGGCGAGACCGTGTCGTGGCACTCGATGGCTGGGCTGTGCTGAAGCCAGATGATGCGGCACCGTTCACGATCGGCCTCGCCGACCCCGAACCGCGGGTGCGCGCTGCGGCGCTTGCCGCATGGCGCACCGCGCGTAGTCGCACCGACTCGACCGTGGTCGGCGCGGCGCGCCAGCGGCTCCGCGATCCCGATCCGTACGTTCGGGGCGCCGCCGTGGGTGTGGTGGCGGGCGATCCCGCCGCCGACGACGCGCCCCTCCTCGTGGCGGCCTGGACCCTTTCCGCCTCTGACGGTGACCCCGATACCCGGCTCGCGATCGTCCGGGCCCTGGCCGCACTTGCCCTGCGCGATCCCGCGCTGATCGATCGGCTCGGACCGGCGTTCCTCGCCCGACCTGATGACGAACTCCTGCGCGCCGCTGCCGAAACGTCCTGGCCACAACTTGCGGCGAGGTGGGGGCCGGCGTGGCCGGTGACGAGCCGCCGAACCCTCGACGATTACCGCAGCGTGGTTCAGAGCGTGATGCTCGCACGGGACAACGTCTCGGTGACCATCGATGTCGAGGGGCGGGGGAGTGTCGAGGTCGAGTTGCTCGGACGCGACGCACCCCTCACCGTCGCCAATTTCCTGCGCCTCGTCGACCAGCGCTACTTCGACGGCAACCGGTGGCACAGGGTGGTCCCCAATTTCGTGGTTCAGGACGGCGATCGCACCGGCACAGGGAGTGGTGGCCCCGGCTGGGCGATCCGCGACGAGATCAACCGTCAACGGTACGACGTCCCGATGCTCGGTATGGCCCTCTCGGGTCCGGACACCGGCGGCAGTCAGTGGTTCATCAATCTGTCTCCGCAGCCCCATCTCGACGGCACCTACACCATCTTCGGCCGGGTAACCGGCAGCTACAACGGTCTCCGGCGGATCACGCAAGGAGATGTCATCCGGTCGATCCGCCGTTCCCGGCCCGGTTGAGTACCTTTCCGCGGATGCGACGTACGAATGTCCCGGCCACGCTGGCTGCCGCGGTCCTGACTGGCTGTGGCGGCTTTCCGGCCCCCCAGCAGCCCGCCCCGGCTGCCTTCGCCCCTGCCAGCGTTGCGTCGGCGACGGCGTGGGCCGCGAACCACCAACTCGCGGGTCGTTCGCTGCTGCGCTTCAAGTGGCAATACCGCGATGAACGATCGAGTGCCGGCGGGAGCGGTTCGATCCGCCTCACCGCCCCGGATTCGCTGCGCCTCGACTTTCGTGGCCCCCTGGGCTCGGGCCGCGGCGCCGCTGCGGTGATCGGTTCGACGACCATTTGGGCTGATCCCCAGGAGGATGTCGACAAGTTCGTCCCCAATTTTCACCTCCTCTGGGGTATGCTCGGTGTGATCCTCGTCCCGAAGACCGGCGACATCATCGAGACCGCCGACGACGGTCGGGTCACCGCGTGGCGCTACATATCGGGGACAGACACCGTCGATTATCTCCGCACGCGCGCCGGGACACCGCAGCTCCTCACCGACGTGCGGAGTCAGGGGAAGCGCATCGGCCGCGCGCTCACGACCTTCGATGCCAACGGTCGACCGGTCTCGGTTCGCCTCGACGTGCCATCCGCGCCAGCCCGCCTCGACCTGACCTTCACCGCCGTGACGGTCCCCGATGCCCACCCCGACGGAACCTGGGATGCACCGCACAGCGATCCGTAGCGCGATCGGCGCGCTTCTGCTCTCGGGCTGCTCGTTCGGCTTCACTGGCGGCGGGCTGCCGCCAGCCATCCGCACCGTGGCCGTGACCCCGTTCGAGAACGACACCTCGGATCCGACCATCGCCCAGCAGGTCGACCTCGCCGTGCGCGAGGCGATGCAGCGGCGACTCGGCCTCCGCTCGGCGGCGGAATCGCAGGCCGATGCTGTGGTGCGAGGACGGATCACCCGATACCTCCCCGATGAGCCACTCGCCTACACCGGCACGCCCTCCACCAACCCCGGTCGATCGGCCAACACCGTGCAAGTCACCAAGCGGCAGGTGCAGGTGACGATCGACATCGAGATCATCGAACAGGAGTCGGGACGCACGCTGTGGATCCGCCGTGCACTTACCCGGAGCGGTGAGTATGATCCGGGGCGGGAGGCCGAGGGACGGCGCAAGGCACTGCAGTTGTTGGTCAACGACATCGTCGACGGAGCACAATCGCAATGGTGATCAATCGTCGCGGGAGCGGTTCGCTGGGTTGCCTGTCCTCGATCCTCATCCTGATCGTCGTGCTCTACTTCGTGGTCCTCTTTGGCGAACCGTGGATGCGCTACCGCCAGTACCAGGACCAGATGAAAACGTCGGCGCGATTCGCGGTGTCGATCCCCGATTCGGTCATCCGCGTTCGCCTCGTCTCGCTCGTCGATTCGCTCGGGTTGCCCAATCGCGCCAAGCGCCTCCGCATCGACCGCAACCAGGCCCGTCAGCGGATCCGCATCAGCGCGACGTACGAGGAGACGGTCAAGATCCCCATCCTCGGCGATCGGGTCTGGAAGTTCAACCCGAAGGCCGAGGAACGGCTCTGAGCACGGACGACACCGCCGCGAAAGTCCGCTCTGCGGACGAAGCGGTGGCGTGGCGTGACAGAGCACCTGGGCCGGTGGTATTCACGAACGGTGTCTTCGACCTGCTGCACGTCGGACATGTCGCGGTGCTCGAGACCGCCGCGTCGTTCGGTGGCTCGCTGGTGGTGGGCGTCAATGGCGACGCATCAGCGAGGCGTCTCGGCAAAGGCGCCGATCGCCCGGTCGTGGCTGCCGCCGACCGGGCGCGCGTCATCGCCGCGCTGGCCTGTGTCGATTGTGTTGTTCTCTTCGATGACGACACGCCGCTCGCGCTCGTCGAGGTGCTGCAGCCCGACGTGATCGTGAAGGGCGGCGACTATACGCCCGATACCGTCGTCGGTGCCGACGTCGTGCGCCGACGGGGCGGTCGTGTCGAAATCGTCCCGGTCATCGCCGGTCATTCTACCACTCGTATTATGGAGCGTCTTCGTGGCACGTCCTGATGGTCGCACACCCTCTCAGCTCCGCCCCACCGTGCTCGAACGCAATGCCAATCCATACGCCGAGGGGTCGTGTCTGGTCCGGATGGGCGGGACGCTGGTGCATTGCACGGCGAGTGTCGAGACGGGAGTGCCGCCGTTCAGGAAGGGGAGCGGCAAGGGTTGGGTGACAGCCGAGTACGCGATGTTGCCGCGGGCCACCGAAACACGCAGTAACAGGGAGCGACACGGCCCTGGCGGTCGGACCCACGAGATCCAGCGATTGATCGGTCGGTCGTTGCGCGCATCGATGGGCACCATGGAGTTCGGCGAGTACACCATCAAGGTCGATTGCGACGTACTCACCGCCGACGGTGGCACGCGGTGCGCCAGCATCACCGGTGCGTGCGTGGCGCTGCACGACGCATGCGAATGGCTCGCTGGCCAAACGGGCGCGGCGTCGCCGTTCGGGAAGCTGGTGGCGGCGGTGTCGGTAGGGAAGGTGGCGGGCGCCAACGTGCTCGACCTGGCGTACCTGGAAGACCGTGACGCCGCAGTCGACGCGAATGTGGTGATGCTCGAGCCCGATGCCTTTGTGGAAGTGCAGGGAACGGGTGAGGCCGGAACGTTCTCGCGGGCCGAGCTGGAGGGATTGCTCGACCTGGCGCAGGGTGGGCTCAACGAGCTCTTCGCGTTGCAGCGTTCGGCCCTCGGTCGCTAGCCCGTGCGCCTGCTGGTCGCCACCCGGAACCGTGGGAAGCAGACGGAGATCCGGGCTGCGCTTGGTTCCCCTGATATCATCATTGTCTTTCCCCACGATCTCGGGCTTGCCGAGACTGCGGATGAATCGGCGCTCGAGGTGCACGACACCTTCGCGGCAAACGCATACGCCAAGGCGGCGTGGTTTGCCGCGCTGGCCGGGATGCCCGCGCTGGCCGACGACAGCGGGCTCGAGGTCGATGCACTGGACGGCGCGCCGGGAGTGCACTCCAAGCGGTTTGCGTGTGCAACGGGGGGTGCTGCCGACGTGACCGCGGCCAACAACGCGCTGCTCCTCAAGCGACTGCGCGGAGTTCCTGCCGATGCGCGCGGTGCCCAGTTTCGGTGTGCACTGTCGCTTGTCGGGCTCGCCGACCAGGAGATTCGCGCCGACGGCGTGGTGCGCGGTCGGATCGTGGACGCACCGCGCGGCAGCAACGGCTTCGGCTACGACCCACTCTTCTACAGCGACGAACTCGGCTTCACCTTCGGCGAGGCCGACGCTGCGGCCAAGCACCGGGTGTCGCACCGCGGCCGTGCGATCAGGGCGATCGCGCAGGTGCTTGGCATCGGGGGGTAGGATTGTGCGCAAGTTCAAGGCCCTCCTCGCATTTCTCGCGCTGCTCCTGCTGGGGCCGTGGATTTACGTGCAGGTCGTTCCAGACCGTCCGGGTCCGCTCGACCCGCCAGCAATTCAGGCGCTGCCCGGTGGATACCGGATCTACGTGGCTGACTGGGGTTATCACACCAGCATCATCCTGCCGCAGCCGCCGGGCTTGATTCGCGGCCCCAGCAACGACTCCACCGCGGCCTACGTAGAGTTCGCGTGGGGCGATCGGCGCTTCTACATGCAATCCAACTACATGCCGCACTCCCTCTTCGCCACAGTATTCCTACCGACCGAATCGGTGATTTATCTGCGAGGTTGGGCTCGGCCTCCGACCGCCGCGGCCGGGATGCGCACACTTTGGACTCGCGTCATCACCTCGACCGAACTCGCGCAACTGTATGCCGGTGTCGAATCGACGATGCACCGCGACAGCTCGAATGCTCGCCCCGCGGCGTTCGCCGCCGTCGACGGCTATGGCGGGCGCTTCTACCCGGCACACGGCGCATACCTCTTCTGGAACGACTGCAATCGGTGGACGGTGGATCAGCTGCACCAGGCGGGCCTGGCCGCGGGCGGGGGAGGGGTGATGCTCTCGGGGGAAGTGGGGCGACGGTTGACAGGGTTCGCGGAGGAATAGATTCGCCTCCTGTCCGCGGAGGCCGGGGTTAGATTCGTGCCCTGACGGGGCGTAGCGCAGTCCGGTAGCGCGTCCGCTTTGGGAGCGGAAGGTCCCGGGTTCGAATCCCGGCGCCCCGATTTTACCCCTGCCACATCAAGCCCATGTCCGGTGTGTCGCATTTCACGTTCCGCGTGAACGCGGGTGCCGCAAGGAATGCGGCACCTGTGGGGGGTGTGTCACATCACGTTCCGCGTGAACGCGGGTGCCGCAAGGAATGCGGCACCTGTGGGGGCATCCCCCACCATTCAACCCTTCAACCCTTCAACCTTTCAACCCTTCAACCTTTCACCGATCATCCAGGAGCCAGCCGTGCTGAAGGAGTTCAAGGAGTTCGCGCTGAAGGGCAACGTGATGGACCTCGCCGTCGGCGTCATCATCGGCGCCGCGTTCGGCAAGATCGTCACGTCAGTGGTCGACGATTTGATCATGCCACTAGTCGGCCTGGCAACCGGTGGGCTCGATTTTGGCGAGCTCTACTACCCGCTCAAGCCGATCCCCGCGGGCATCGAACCCACCCTCGCCGCGGTCCGAGAGGCAGGCGTGCCCGTAATCGCGTACGGCAACTTCCTCTCGGTCCTGCTCAACTTCGCGATCCTCGCGTTCGTCATCTTCCAGATGGTGCGGACGATGAACCGGCTCAAGCGGGAGGCGCCGCCCGCTCCCGCGACGACGCCCGAGGATATCCTGCTGCTGCGCGAGATCCGCGACGGACTCAAGCGCCCAGCCTGACCGTGACGCCGGCGCCCGCCAGTCGGGCGCCGCTCAGAGCATCGGGGCGAAGAAGCCCGCGATCCATTCCATCGGGCGGTGCCACCACGGCCGGTTCGCAAAGTCTTCCGCGGTGACCTCCTTCGATCGGGTGAGGTCGTCGCGGAAAATCGCCTCGACCTCCCCGCCAAACACCGGGTCGAGCGCGACAAAGTTCGATTCATCGTTGAACGTGAGCGATCGATTGTCGAAGTTCATGCTGCCGATCGATGCCCAACGACCATCGACCACGATCGACTTCGCGTGCATCATCGTCGGCTGGTATTCGAAGATCCTCACCCCCGCGCCCAGCAGCCGCGCAAAACGTGAATGCGCCGCAAACCTGGTGAAGCCGATGTCGGTGCTCTCCCCCGCGGTGAGGACGATCACCTCAACCCCACGTTGCGCCGCATCGATCACGAGCTGCGTGAGATAGTCGCCAGGGACGAAATACGCGTTGGTGATGAACAGCCGCTCGCGTGCCCCACCCAGCGTGAGCGTGTAGAAGCGGGCGGCGGCGGTGGGTCCAAGCGTCGGGATGGTATGCATCAGCCCGGCCGCGTCGAGGGTACGAGTCACATCCGTGCTGTCGGTACTCGGTGTGCCCGTCGCGACAGGTGCCTCGGCCGGCCCCGCCGCCACTGATCCGTCCACCACGCCGTCCTCGCTGGCTGCGGGCGCCACGATCGCGGCCTTGCCTCCCGCCGTCATCAGCTTTCCCGTCGCCTCGGCCCACCCCACGACGAACGCCGCGAGAAGCTGCGAGACAGCAGGGCCGGTGAACCGCACGTTGGTGTCGCGCCACTGGCCCGTCTCGCGGCCATTGCCTTGCCACTGATCGGAGATCCCGAACCCGCCGGTATAGCCGATCTTCCCGTCGATTGCCGCCACCCGCACATGCGATCGCGTGTTCGCCCGGTTGATGTTGTACCAGTGCAGTGGCCGGAAGGATGCCACCTGCACGCCAGCAGCGCGGAGCGCATCGAGTCGTTCGACCGGCAGCGCTTCCGCGCCGAACGCGTCGACCAGCACGAACACCGCGACGCCGGCCCGCGCGCGTTCGCCGAGGATCGCCTCCAGCGTGTCGGCCAGCACACCCGGTTCGTAGAAGTACGGCTGCAGCGCGATCGACTCCTTCGCCCCACGGAGGTCGGCCCAAAGCGCCGGGTACGTTTCCTCGCCATTCTTGAGGATCTGCACCGTGTTGCCCTCCGATAGTTCCGTCCCCGTCAACAACTCGATCGATCGACCGAAATCGGGGTCGCTCGCCGCGACGCTCTCGCCGGCTCCGCCCGCCGCCGGGCCGCCGGTGAGCCCCGAACCCCGCATTATGTTCAGAAAACCTGTTACTGCCATGGCAAGGATCATCACTTTGAGCAATACGCTCGCAATCTTCCTGATAATCGAATGCTTGCCTGTTGCGGTGTCGCGCAACGCGGCAATCGCAAAGACGACGAGCAGGACGAGGAATACGCCGACGAGAACAATGGTCATCGGGCACCGCCCAGGCGGACAGGGGCGCTGGGCGAGACGAGCTGGGATGATTCCATGGGCGGTGTTCTCCTCGGGCGAAGCGGGAAGTTGCCGCGACGAGGGGCAACTGGCAATGCACGGGGCCGTGGCGCTTCCGCCTGCCCGCCGTGTCGGCCTATCTTGCCGGGCACGGCCCCGCGCCCGTAACTCAACTGGATAGAGTATTCGGCTTCTACCCGAACTGTTGCAGGTTCGAGTCCTGCCGGGCGCATCAATCCTTCACCCGGAAGTGCAGTGACCGATCACGACCTCTTTCCGTCCCCGAAGTCCCGCCTCACGACGATGATTCTCGCGGGGATCCTCGGCGTGTTCGGCGCCCACCGCTTTTACGTCGGGCGCACCCGCTCGGCGATCCTCATGCCGCTCACTCTCGGCGGATTCGGGCTCTGGTACCTGTACGACGTGATCATGGTGGCGTCGGGATCGTTTCGAGATGCTGAAGGCCGCCTGGTGACCGATTGGGAAACCGAGGACGAGCACCTCGCCGGCTCGCTCCCCGCCGGGGCAGTGCTGGACGAACTCGACGCCCTCCGCCTCGAGGTGAACGACCTCCACGAACGCGTCGCCTTCACCGAGCGTCTCCTGGGCGAGCGTTCCCGCGAGTCGCCCCCGACCCCGTGAACCCCGCCGATCCCGTCGCCGACCGCACGGCGACCGGGGCACTCCTCACGCTCGCCCTGCCCATCATCGGCGTGAACGTCGGCATGATGCTCATGGGCACCGTCGACACCATCATGGTCGGGCGCGTCTCCCCGGAAGCGCTCGCCGCTGTGGCACTCGGCAACGTGATGTTCTTCGCGCTGTCGATCTTCGGCGTCGGCGTCCTGCTCGCTGTCGACCCCATCATTTCCCAGGCCGTCGGTGCCCGCAACGATCTCGGCGTGGCCCTCGGTGCCCAGCGCGGACTCATCATCGCGGCCGTGCTGTCGGTGCCGATCGGGGCGGCGCTCTTCGGTGCCGGCCCGGCGCTCCGCCTCTTCCAGCAGCCCGCAGGCGTGGTGCCGCTCGCCGCAACGTATTGCGCGATCCTGGTGCCGGGCGTGCTGCCGTTCTTCGCGTTCAATGTGGGACGTCAAACCCTGCAGGCCATGCACCGCGTCGCCCCGGTGCTCTGGGCGATCGGTGTCGCCAACCTGCTCAACGTAGCGCTCAACCGCCTCCTGATCTTCGGCGGTCTCGGTATCCCCGCGATGGGTGTCGCCGGCTCAGCCTGGGCGACCACCATCTCGCGCATCGTCACACTGCCGCTGCTGCTCTACTTCGCGCGCCGCGAACTGATACCGCTCCTCAGGCCCTGGCTCCCCGCTGCCGCGCGCTTCGCACCGTTGCGCTCGATGCTGCGTATTGGCCTGCCGATCGGGGTGCAACTCGAGCTGGAGATGAGTGCCTTCGCGGCGGTGGCGTTGCTGATGGGGCGCTTCGGAACCATCCAGGTCGCAGGCCACCAGATCGCGCTCAACCTTGCCTCGCTCACCTTCATGGTCCCCATGGGCATCGGGATGGGCGCGGCCGTGCTCGCCGGCAACGCGGTCGGACGCGCCGATGGGCCAGGACTCCGCGCCGCATCCCGCGCCGCGCTCGGCACTGGCGTGGCGTTCATGAGCTGCACCGCGCTCATCCTCCTGGCAATACCCACGCTGCTTGCCGGCATCTACACCAATGACATGGCCGTGCTGGGGTTTGCCGCGACACTTCTGCCCATTGCCGGCGTCTTTCAGGTGTTCGATGGCGTGCAGGTGGTGGCGGCGGGAATTCTGCGAGGACTCGGCGACACCCGGGCACCGATGCTGATCAACCTCGCCGGCTTCACCGGTGTCGGACTCAGCATGTCGGTGTATCTCGGGTTCTACACCTCGCTCGGTGCCATCGGCCTCTGGTGGGGCCTCGTGATCGGACTCGCGACCGTGGCAGCCATCCTCCTCATCCGACTGCGACACGCGCTCCGCCGCCCGGTCACATCATGGGATGTCCACGAGACCGGCTGATACCGTCACCGCGCAACGCTACTCGCCGACCTGCCGCGGACGAAACGCATAGTCTGCCTCCGCCCGAGCCCGACTCTTCCGATCACCAAAGATCTTCTCGCCGTCGTACCGACCATTCTCAATGAACACTTCCGAGGTGTGACGGCCCGCACCAACGCTACCCGCGAGATACACCCCCGGCACATTGGTCTCGAGCGTGTCCGGATTGAGCACAGGTCGGCCCGTCGCGTCATCGATCGTGATGCCGATCGATTCGAGCAGCGCGAAGTCCGGATGGTATCCCGTGAGCGCATACACGCGATCAGCCGGAATGCTCGACCGTTCCCCGCCGGCGTTGCTGATGATCACT
>JBKJMX010000076.1:0-24779 GCA_046596135.1 Gemmatimonadales bacterium | reverse complement strand
TCGTCGGGAAGGAGCGCGCGCGCCGCGGCCAGCGCATACGTGCCGCCGGAGCCGATCGCGAGCACGCCGTCATCGGGCTCGATCAGTTCGCCCGTTCCACTCAGCAGAAAGACGTGCTCAAGGTCGGCCACGACCAGCAGTGCCTCGAGGCGCCGCAGGTAACGATCGCTCCGCCAGTCCTTGGCGAGTTCGGTGGCCGCCCGAGTCAGGTTGCCTGGATAGCGATCGAACTTCTCCTCGAATCGCTCGAACAGCGTGAGGGCATCGGCGACCGAGCCAGCGAATCCCGCCAGGATGCGTCCGCCCTTGAGCGCCCGCACCTTGACCGATTGCCCCTTCATGATCGTATCGCCGATCGAGACCTGCCCATCGCCGGCCATGGCCACGCGGCCATGCTTGCGAACAGCGAGAATGGTGGTGCCGTGAAAAATGGTGATCATCATCCCCTCGGATGCGCCTTGTGGTGAACCTGCTTCAGCCGTTCGACGCTGGTATGCGTGTAGATCTGGGTCGTTGAAAGCGATGCATGCCCCAGCAGCTCCTGCACCGCCCGCAGGTCGGCGCCGGCATCCAGCAGGTGGGTCGCAAAGGTGTGACGCATCGAATGGGTTCGCATGTCGTCGGCACCGATCGCATCGTACAACCGGTGCATGCGACGCTGGATCGTGACCGCGCTCATACGCTTCCCCCGCGCCCCGATGAACACCGCCTGCCGATCGGCGCCGTCGCGCCTGGCCGCCTCGTCCCGTGCGCCAAGGTAGCGCCGGAGCGCCGACGATGCGCGCGCACCCACGGGCACGATCCGCTCCTTTCGGCCCTTGCCGAGCACCCGAACGGTGTCGCCCACCAGGTCAAGTTGCGGGAGGTCGAGCATGCGGAGTTCGCTGAGGCGCAGTCCCGACGAATAGAACAGCTCGATCATCGCCAGGTCGCGCAGCGGCTCGAACGATCGATCCGCTGCGAGCGCTTCGGCATGTGCAAAGAGCCGTTGCACCTGCTCGGTCAGCAGGTAGGTCGGCAGTCGCTTCTCCAGGCGAGGCATGCGCACGGCGCGCATCACCGACGACTCGATGTCATGATGCAGGTGCAGGAATCGGTAGAACGAGCGCATTGCCGAGAGCGTGCGGGCGGCGGACCGCCGTGCGAGCCCGCGGCGGTCGAGCTCGCCCAGGAAGGCGCGCACTGCCAGCCGATCGACGCCTGCGAATTGCCAGCCATCTGGGTTCCGGCGATCGAGGAACTCGGTGAACGCGGCCAGGTCGCGCCGGTACGCGGAGACGGTGTGCGGAGAGTGATCGCGCTCGGTCTCGATGTGGCGCAGGAAGTCCTCGACCAGGCTCTGGCTCATGTCGTCGCGAGCCACTCGGCGAAGTCGCGCCGCGCCCGGGCCACTTGGGCGGGCTTCCGTTCCGCCTTCTTGACCGGGGCATCGGGTGGATCGAGCAGCCCGAAGTTGGCGTTCATCGGCTGGAAGTGCCGCGGGTCGGCCTCGCGGAGGTAGCGCATCAACCCGCCAAGCATCGTGGTGGGCGGTGGCACCACCGGCGCCTCACCACGGAGTGCGCGCGCAAGGTTGATCCCGCTCAGGAGCCCGGTGCCGAGCGACTCGGTATATCCCTCGACACCGGTAAGCTGGCCGGCCACGAACACCAGCCCGTCGCCGGGCATCTGCAGCGCCGGGCCAAGCGACGCAGGGGCGTTGACGTAGCTGTTGCGATGGATGCTCCCGAACCGGAGAAACTCCGCCGCTGCGAGTCCGGGGATGGTGCGGAACACCCGAGCCTGCTCCGGGATCCGGAGCCGGGTCTGGAAGCCCACGAGGTTCCACATCTGCCCGCCGCGGTCCTCGCGCCGGAATTGCACCACCGCATGCGGATCCTTTCCGGTGCGCGGGTCGCGCAGGCCGATCGGCTTCATCGGGCCGAAGCGCAGCGTCTCGCGACCACGCCGGGCCATCTCTTCCACCGGCAGGCATCCCTCGAAGTACGGCACCTCGTCGAACTCGTGCGCATGGAACTGGTCGGCGGCGGAGAGTGCATCGATGAACGCCTCGTATGCGTCGCGATCGAGGGGCGCGTTGAGGTAGTCGTCGCCGTCGCCCTTCCCCCACCGCGAGAGCGCGTACAACTGCGAATGGTCGAGCGATTCGCTGCTCACGATCGGTGCGATCGCGTCGAAAAACGCGAGCGCATCCTGCCCCAGACGCCCGGCAATGGCGGTGGCCAGGGCATCGGAGGTGAGCGGGCCGGTTGCGATCACCGCCGCAGCCGGGAGTTCCCGAGCCTCTTCCCGCACGACGGTGATCTTCGGATGTGACATGACTTTCGCGTGGACCAGCTCGGAAAAAATCTCGCGATCGACGGCGAGCGCTGTTCCGCCCGGCACCCTGGCCTGGTCGGCGATCGGTAGCAGGATCGAGCCGAGCTCGCGGAGCTCCGCCTTGAGGAGGCCGTGCGCATTCTCGAGCTCGACCGACTTGAAGGAGTTGCTGCAAACGAGTTCGCCGAGTCGATCGGTGTGGTGCGCTGGCGTCCGGACAACTGGTCGCATCTCGACCAACGTGACATCGATGCCCCGCTCCGCAAGCGCCCACGCCGCTTCCGAGCCGGCGAGCCCACCGCCGATGACGGTGGCCGTCATGCTCACTTCTTCGCCGGCCGCTTCCGCGTGGTCTTCTTGGCACCCTTCCCCTTCGGGGCCTTGCCACGCTCCTCGAGGAGTTGCACCGCGGCGGCAAGCGGGTACGTCGCGGGATCGGACCCGCGTGGCAGGGATGCGTTGAGGTCACCATGCTTGATGTATGGGCCGTACTTCCCGTCGAAGAGCTGGATCGGTTTCCCGTCGGCAGGGTGCGCACCAATCTCGCGAGTCGGCGTGGCCGTGGCCCCGCGCTGACCGCGAACCGGCTTGGGTTCGGCGAGGATCGCGAGTGCACGGGGGAGTTCCACCGTCAGTACATCGTCGGGCGCCTTGAGCGAGCGGAACTCCGCGTCACCCTTCCCCTTGTCGTGCAGGATGTATGGACCGAAACGACCGAGTCCGGCCTTGACCGGCCGACCCGTCTCCGGGTGCGATCCGAGCAGGCGGGGCAACGCGAGGAGGCCGACCGCCATGTCGAGGGTCACGGTGTCGGGGGTGACGCCCTTGGGCAACGACGCCCGCCGCGGCTTCGTCTTCGAACCCTCTTCCACCTCGCCAAGCTGCACGTACGGGCCGTATTGCCCGTCGAGCACCAGGATCGAGTCGCCAGTTTCGGGATGCGTACCCAGTGATGCGGGACCTTCGGCACGCTGGCGCAGCAACGCTTCGACCCGCTCGGGGTCGAGGTCGGCGGGTGTGAGGTCGGCGGGAAGGTTCGCTTTCACGGTCTTGCCGTCGTACTCGCTCTCGATGTACGGCCCAAAGCGCCCGATCTTCACGGTAGCACCGAGCCCATCAATCGCAATCGTGCGGCCTGCGGTCGCAGGAAGCTTTGCCTTTTCCTCAACCTGTGCGGCCAGGCCGGTCTCGCCGAGATAGAACTCCTCGAGATACTCGCGCCAGTGCTGGTCGCCGCCGGCAATCTCGTCGAGGTGTTCCTCCATCCCCTTGGTAAAGTTCACGTCGACCAGGCTGCTGAAGTGCAGCACCAGGAAATCGCTCACTGCAAAACCAGTGAACGTAGGTACGAGTGCCTGACCTTGGCGAATCACGTAGCCGCGATCGACGATCGTGCCGATGATGTTCGCGTAGGTCGACGGCCGACCCACGCCGTTCTCCTCGAGCGTCTTCACCAGCGATGCCTCGGTGTATCGCGCGGGCGGCTTCGTCTCGTGGCCTTCGGGTTCGAGCGCCGACACCGACGGGGTGTCGCCGGTGGCGAGCGCGGGGAGCGGCTTGTCGCGGTTGTCGAGCGCAGCCTCTGGGTCGTCCGAACCCTCGACGTAGGCGCGCAGGAATCCGGCGAAGTCGGTGCGAATCCCGGTGGCGCGGAAGGTCGCATCCTCCACTTCGATCGTCGCGCTCATCGCGGTCTTCTTCGCGTCCATCATCTGCGATGCGACCGTGCGCTTCCAGACCAGGTCGTACAGCGCCAGCAGGTCGCCGGTGAGGTTGGTGTCGTCGGGGGTGCGGAACGAACTGCCCGCCGGACGGATGGCTTCATGGGCCTCCTGCGCATTCGCCACCTTCTTGGTGTAGTGGCGCGGGCGCTCCGGCAGGTAGGCGTCACCGTAAAGCTTGGTGATGCTCTGCCGGGCGGCACTGATCGCCTGGTCAGAGAGTGCCGTCGAGTCGGTTCGCATGTAGGTGATGTAGCCGGTCTGGTAGAGCTCCTGTGCCGCCGACATCGTGCGCTTCGCCGAGAAGCGCAGCTTGCGATTGGCTTCCTGCTGCAGCGTCGACGTGGTGAACGGCGCGTACGGGCGCAGCGTGCGAGGGGTCTCGTCAACGGCGGTGACGCGCCACTTGGCCGGTCGCAGGCGATCGACCAACTCGCGCGCGGTCTTCTCGTCGAGCAGCAGGACATCCTTGCCATCGGCAATGCGTCCCGTCTGCTCGTCGAAGTCCTTGCCGGTCGCGATCCGCTTTCCGCCCAGCGCATTCAGTTGCGCATCGAACGACGCACCACCGTGCGCAAGCGTGGCCAGAAGGTCCCAGTACGAGCCGGTGCGGAACGCCAACCGCTCCCGCTCGCGATCGACCACGAGGCGCAATGCCACCGACTGCACGCGGCCCGCAGATAACCCGCTCCCGCCGACCTTGTTCCAGAGAATCGGCGAGACCGAGTAGCCGACCAATCGATCGAGGATCCGTCGTGTCTCCTGCGCACGAACCAGGTTCTGGTCGAGGTCACGCGGATTCGCAAGCGCCTCGGTGATCGCCTCTTTCGTGATCTCGTGGAAGACCATCCGATGCACCGGCACGGTGGGCTTGAGTTCCTCGAGCAGGTGCCACGAGATGCTCTCACCCTCGCGGTCTTCGTCGGTCGCGAGGTAGAGCACGTCGACATTCTTCAGTTCGGCCTTGAGTTCGCGGATGGTTGCGCGCTTCTCGGGCGCCACGATGTAGAGCGGCTCGAAGCCTTCCTGCACGTTGACGCCGAGTCGGGCCCACTCCAGCCCCTTGTACTTCGCGGGGATCTCGCTGGCCTTGCGGGGGAGGTCACGCACATGGCCGACCGAGGCCTTCACCGTGAAGCCAGCCGGGAGAAACTTTGCGATCGTCCGCCCCTTCGCTGGCGACTCGACGATGACCAGTGCCTGACCGAAACCCGCGCCCGCCGATGCCGTGGAGCGGCGCGTGGTGCTTCCCGATCTCTTGGCAGCGGTCTTCTTGCGAGTGGCCATGCAATCTCCAGGTCAGTGTGCGGCAGAACCTAATACCCGCCCTGCAGCGCCTGCCGCAACCCGGCAACTGCACGGCGGATCCCCCCGATGCGTCACCAGCCCCCATATTGGCGGGCTGCGGTCGCCACCGCAGCGGCAGCTGTTTCCGGGGTCGCGTGGTCGACCGCAACCTCAACGGCTGCAAGGCGATAGAAGCGTTCGCGGACACCCAGCAACTGCTTCAGGCGCGCGCGATTATCGGCGGCGCGAAGGAGCGGACGATCGGTGGAACCCTCAAGTCGACGAGCGGCCACCTCAGGCGCGATGGACAGATAGATAAGTAGGGCGCGAAGTTCGGCGGCCGCCAGCTGCCCCGGCTGGGAGGCCCATCCTCCCCCGGCGGCGATCACCTGTGGAGGATTGTCGAGCGCCGACTCCATCGCGCCGCGCTCCAGAGCCCGGAAGGCATGCTCACCATCGGTATCGAAGATCTCGGCGACACTCATTCCCGCCTGCTGGCAAACTTGCCCATCGAGGTCGACCCACGGCGCGCCGAGGAGTGCCGCCGCCCGCTCCGCGACCGTGGTCTTGCCGGCCCCCGGCAGCCCGATCAGGACGATGTGGCGCTTCAGGCGCCGTCCTCCGGCATCGCATCCCGCAAGGCAACCCACCGCTGGCCGGCAGCCGCGATGTACGCATCACGGTTGCGTCGCACCTCGACCAACGAGTCACCTCCAAATTTCTCGAGCACTGCGTCGGCCAGCACGAGCGCCACGAGTGCCTCGGCGATCACCCCCATCGCCGGGACCGCGGTGACGTCGGAACGCTCGCTTTGCGCGTTCGCATCGGCACCGGTGACGAGGTTGACCGTCTTGAGCGGCGACATCAGGGTGGAGATCGGCTTCATCGCCACCCGCACTACCAGCGGCTCGCCCGTCGTCATCCCGCCCTCGAGCCCGCCCGCGTTGTTGCCCACCCGCCTGAACCCACCAGAGGCCGGTGCGTCGGCACTCACGATCGGATCATGCACCTCGGAACCCGGTCGCCGAGCAGCCTCGAAGCCCATGCCGACCTCGACGCCCTTCACCGCCGGGATCGACATCAGGATGCCGGCAAGCCGACCGTCGAGTTTCCGATCCCAGCTCACGTGGCTGCCGAGACCGACCGGGAGACCGGTGGCAACCACTTCGATTTCGCCGCCAAGGGTGTCGCCATCCTTTTTCGCGCGATCGATGCGCGCGGTCATCTCCGCGCCTGCCGCGGCGTCGAGAGTCCTGACCGGCGATGCGTCGCTGGCCTCGTTGAGTGGCACGGGGAGTGGATTCGGAACGGCGGCGCGGATCCCACCGAGCGACACGAGATGTGACCCGATATCGATGCCCAGCTCAGCCAGCAGACGACGAGCGACCGCGCCAGCCGCGACTCGTGCAGCGGTTTCGCGCGCGGAAGCGCGTTCGAGGATGTCTCTCGCATCAACTCGGTCGTACTTGAGGACTCCAACAAGGTCCGCGTGCCCCGGTCGGGGACGCGTCACCCGACGGCGACGGATCTCTCCGGTGCCCTCGGCGCTCATCACGTCTTCCCAGTTGGCCCAATCACGATTGTGGATCAGCATCGCGATCGGTGACCCGAGTGTCTCGCCGGCGCGCACGCCACTGATCCACTCGATCCGGTCCTGCTCGATCTTCATCCTTGCACCGCGGCCATACCCCTGCATCCGGCGGCCCAGATCGCGATCCACCCATGCCGCGTCGATCGGCACGCCGGCCGGCATGCCCTCGACGATGGCGAGGAGAGCCTTGCCGTGCGATTCGCCGGCGGTGGTGAAGCGGAAGCGCATGGAGAACCTTACGGTTGACGGAGAACGGAGAACAGAGAACGGCGAACGGAGAACGGGATACCTTGGGATGCATAGTAGCAGCGAAGTGGGGCGACCATGAAGGACGCCCCGTTCTCCGTTCTCCGTCAACCGTTCTCCGCTCCACCAAACACGTCGCGCCCGGCATTGAGCCGGGCGCGATGGTGCATCAGGCGATGGGATCAGTTGAGCGGCACACCGTCGTCGAGGATCCTGGGCGTCACCAGGATGATCAGGTCACGCCGGTTCTCCCGGTTCTCCGAGAATGAGAACAGCGGGCCGATGAACGGCAGTCCCGACAGCAAGGGGATGCCACCTCGGTTGCGGGTCACGGTGGTGACTGACAGTCCGCCGCTCACCGCTGTTTCGCCGTCCTCTACCAGCAGGCGGGTAACCACCCGCTGCGTGGGGATCGTGAAGCCGAGGTCGGCGGCCGCAAGTGGCTGGATCGACGAACGCTCGGCGAAGATCTCGAGGACGATCTGGCGGTTGTTCGTCACGTGCGGCGTGACCATGAGCTGGATGCCGGTCTGCTTGAACGTCACGTTCGCGCGCGGCGCCTGGCCAACCTGGCCGATCGACGAGGCGTCGATGACTCGCACCGGTGTTTCCTCACCGGAGAGGATGAGCGCTTTCTGGTGGTCGAGGGTGTGCACCAGCGGTGTCGCCTCGACGTCGGTGAGCTCGACCCGCTCCAGCGCGGAGAGGAACGACGTCACCGAGAAGCCACCGATCGCCGTCGAGAAGATCAGGTCGAGAGCCGATCCGGTGATCACTGCGTCGGCGTTGGAAATCGCGCTCACCGAGTTGCCGCCGAGGTTGACGACATTGATGTTCGGATTGTAGGCCTGCCCCGTTGCGGGGTCGCAGCAGCGCTGCAGGATCTTGTTGAAGAACTGCTGGCTGGTGCCGATGTCGTACTTGATCCCCAGCTGCGCCAGGTCGGAGCGATCGACGTAGATGATCTTGCCTTCGATTGCGATCATTGGTGTGCGCAGGTCCATGCCGCGCACGAAGTCGACGAGGCTCGCGATCCGGCTGCGCGTATCGGTGACGATCAACGAGTTGCTCAGCGTGTCCGCAACAATGCGGCCCCGCGACGTGATCATGCCCTGCACAGCTGCCGCCACGCCATTTGCGCGGGCGTAGTTGAGGCGCACGAGCTGGGTCTGGAGTACCTCGACCGAGTCGATGCTGGCGAGCTGCCCGGGCGAGTCGACCCGGATGATCCCGCCGCGCATCTCGGTGGCCGAGAGTCCCTGCGAGGCGAGCACCGCCTCGAACGCGAACGGCCAGGGCTGGTTGACGATGGTCATGTCCACCTCACCCTTGACGCCGGCGCCGAGCACGATCGAGCGGCCCGACACCTTGGCAAAGGCGCGAATCACCTCGTTGATCGGGGTACGGTCGAAGTCGACCGAGATTCGGCGATCGTCCTGGCGGGTCTCGTCGCGCAACTGCACGGCGGTCGACGACATCTGTGTCGAGCGAACCGGGCCGGCCGCCACCGAACGAGGCTCGGGCGACGCGGAGGCGAGGATCGCCCGAGCCGCAGGCACCTGACCGGGCAGCGCCGACCACTTCTCGAAGTCGCGGTCGACGTATGCCACCGTGACCACGCCCGCCGTGCCCTTGTCGAGGGTGTAGGCGGGAAGTCGATCGAACTCGAGCACGAGGCGCACCACCGATTCGGTGTGCTGCTTCGCGCGAACCGCTCGCACCGCCCCGCGACGGAGCCCGTCGTAGGCATCGAGGTCGCCGAGCGTGGCACCCTCGAGGTCGATGACGAGCCGATCGGGATCGGTGTAGGTCACTTCGCGAATCGTCACGGGGCCGGACACACCAATGGCGAACCGGGCCGTGCCACCGCTGCTGCTCAGCGAGAGCGAGTGAACGGTGCCAACCGGGGCCGGCCGGATGATCCCCGGACCAGCCAGCAGGGTCGGGATCAGGAGCCAGGCATGGGAGCGGAGCATCATCATCCTTCGTCCTCCATCGGGCGAAGCGAGTAGGTCTGTTCGCGAACGTTGCCGTAGTCGTCTAACCGCAGCGTCGCCGTGACGCGCGTCATGCCCGATACGTAGAGGCGCCCGATGCGTTCACCCGGGTGCACGGTGTGGCGGCGGTTGCTGCCATTCTCGCGGAAGATCGCCACGCTATTGCGCGAGTTCCGTTCATCATAGAGCACTGCGGTGAGCACGAGGTCGGTCAGCGCCGGTCCGCTCACCGTGGTGGTGATCATCGACCGGAACGGGTCGCGCGATGAGCCGGAGTAGCTGAACGACTCCCGGAGTAGCGGACGCTCGCCCGCAGCAGCCAGGGTATCGATGGCTTGGAGCATCGAGGGATCGACCCCGTCGGTCCGCTTCGCGGCGTTGGCCGCGGAGATCGCGGCGTTCGCCGCGACGGCCGAGTCGGACAGGGCCGGGTCGACGTTGTCGCCGCTGCCGCAGGCAACGAGCAGCATCAGGAGGCCCGTGCACGCGTGGTTACGGAACATCAAGGGAATCTCCTGCCAGCTGCGCCTTGGTGAAGGTGCGCACCGTGAACCGCGCCTCGAGCATGGCGGTGGTGTCACCGAGCGCCCGGGCCTGCTCGGGCATCGCCGCGACGATGGCGACTTCGCCCGGCACGATGATCCGCCTCAACGAGGCGACGTCGGTGAGGAACTCGCCCACCTGGTGGTAGTGCCCGATGACCGACATCTGGAAGACATAGGTGTCGAATGGCTCAGGTCCCGGGCGAGGCGCCTGGGGAACGAATCCGGACGTGGTCAGTCCACGCACCTTGGCGCGGATCAGGATGTCGTCGAGCAGGTCGGCAACCTCGTTCTGGTCGGGGACGAGGGTGCGCAGGACATTGAGCGTGCCGCGGTAGGCCTCGGTCCGCTTGCGCACATCCTCGATCGAACCATTGGCCAAGTCGCGCTTCGCGGTGTCGATTTGCGCCCGGAGCGTGACGAGCGTGTCACGCATCGAATCAACGCGCTCTATCCGGGCATGAAGGCCCTCGATGCCCATCAGTTCGATGCCGTCACCGGAGTACCCGGCGTAGGCGACCATGACGGACACGAAGGTCAGCAGGATCAGCGTGGACTTCGGAGTATCAGCCATGGGTCACCTCACCACCGATTCGAGCACGGGAACGGTCTGCACATGCAGCGAATCTGCGCGAACGTATGTCGCCTGGATGATGAAGGTGTTCAGGGCGCGGTTGCCCACGACCACCGTACCGGCCTCGACCGGTACCACGTTCATGAGCCACGGACTCGCCTCAAGCTGGCGCAGAAAGTTCGTGAGATTCTGCAGGTCACTGGTCCGCCCGACGATCCGCACCACCATCGGTCCGATTCCGGTGGAATCGTGATCCACCGCCGCCGTGGCGCCGACACTGCGGACCTCGGTGAGCCAAGTGTAGCCCGGCATCGCGCCTGCGATCTCGTCGAGGATGTGCGGCCAGACGTAACGCTCCTGGTCGACAGTGGCAATCGTGCCGATCTGGCCGAGGATCGAGTCGCGCACCCGCTCTTCACGCCGCTTCTGACGGAGGAAGTCCTGATACCGGTCGTGCTCGGCGTGCGCCTCGGCGAGTTGCGGCTTGAGCAGCGCGCGCTGTGACGCGGTGTATGCCCAGGTGATGCCGAGGAAGAGGACCGCCAGCACCGCGCTGCCCACGGCGGCAGCGAGCCACGGCTCCTTGATGCCCTCGCGAAGCGACGTGAACTGGGTGCGGATGTCCCCGAAGGCTGCGCGCCGTGCGGCCTGGCGCTTGACGCCGGGTCGGAGGTTGATGGTGATCATCGGATGTTCCTCCTCATGCCACGGATCGCAGGGCGAGGCCAACCGGGAGCATCAGTAACGGCGCCACCTGGTCCATGGAGTGCTCGCCGAACGCATCCGGTGCGACATCGAGTCGCTCCACCGGGTGAGCCTGGGTTACCGGAATACGGAGCCGATCGGCGAGTGCCGAGGCCAGTCCCGGAACACGCGACCCGCCGCCGGTGACGTAGAGGCGAGCCAGTGTACCGGCCTGTCGTGCGCTGGTCTGGAGGAACGCTGCAGCCCGTTCGATGCCCAGTGCCATCTCCTCGGCACGGGCCGCGACATGGCTGGCGAGCGCCGGGTCGAGCTCGGCGCCTCGCACCACGCGATCGGCGGCATCGAGTGCCATGCCCCGCTCGCGCTGCAGGTCTTCGCGAAGACGTCGGACGCCAACCGGCAGGTCTCTGGTGAGGACCGGCACGCCGTCCTCAAGGAGGTTCACGGTCGTCGTCTCGTGACCGATGTTCGCGAGTGCCACGACCCCACGCATCGCCTCGGGGTAGTTGCGCTCGAAGGCGTTGTGAAGCGCGAAGGCCTCCACGTCGATCACCGCGGCCTCGAGCCCGATCTCGCTGAGGAGCGCCATCTTGGACTCGACAAGCTCGCGCTTCGCCGCCACCAGGATCACCTGCATCTTCAGGCCGTCCCCCTCGGGATCCAGGATCTGGAAATCGAGCTCGACGTTTTCCGGATCGAACGGCACGTGCTGGTCGGCCTCCCAGCGAATAACGTCGCGGGCTGCCTGGTCGGACATGCGGTCCATCAAGATCTTCTTGATGATCACGTCGCGCCCGCCAACAGCAACTACGACATCCCGCGCCTTGATCTGGGCGGAGGCGAGGAGGGACCGAACCGCGTCGGCCACGAGCATCGGATCCATGACCTCGCCCTCGACGATGGCGTCGTCGGCCACGGGGGCGATGGCGACCTTCTCGAGCACCGGCTGGCCGGAGCCGTGATTGATCACGACGGCCTTGATGTAGCCGCTGCCGATATCGAGGCCGACGGTCGATCGTACGCGCGGGAAGAGCGCCATAGGAGCCCGGATTGTGCGGTGGATGATTGCCATACGGTACCGCCGGAGTGGCGGAGAGTCAAGCGAGGTACCGATCGACAACCTGTTGTTGCTGTGACACTTACGGATCGTGCATCAGGCGATTGGAGAGGAGCGCCCCCCGAATCCTTTCCGGTATTGGTCGCACTCCCCGTGCCACGCGTTCAGAACCGGCTGCGCCCCCTCAACACCCGAAGAGTATCGGACGCCCCGAGCGAGAGCACGAGGGTGCGGGTGGTCGCGCCGACAAGGGAGTCGGCGGGCGTGCGGAGTTCGGCGGCGGCGGTGAGCGCGATCAGCGAGTCGCGGCGCAGCGCGCTCAGGCTCACCCGCCACGGACCACGTTGCACGTCGGGGAGCGCCATCGCAATCCCGTCGGGGAGTTGGCGGAGGAGCGAGTCGCTTGCCATCCGCGTCTCCGCGAGCGCGGTGCCCGCCACCAGCTCCCCCTCAATCGCGAGGCGCACCGCACCCACAGCTCGGACATCGTGAATCGACATCCACAGCGCCGCAGCCACCAGCCCCTGCAACAGGACGACAGCACCGAGCACCAGCAGGAGCGCAACACCCTTGCGGCGCGACGTCATGGTTGGACGAGGATGACGCGCAATCGCAGTGGGCCGAGCGGTCCGGCGAACGGCACGGTGGTGTTGGCGGAGCTGGTATCGATGGTCCACGGTGCAGCGACGGCCGCCACCGGCCCCGCGAATGGCTGGATGGATCCCGCTCCGGTGGTGAGCATCCCGAGCCAGTCGCGCCCCCCGCTGGAATACACCGCGAGCCGAACCATCTCATAGAACTGCGCGATGGGCTGTTCGGGACGTCGATCGAGATGATATGTGGTCGCGGGTTGTCCACCGCAGGTCGATGTCCACGTCGCCAGCAGGGCAGCCGACCGCCACGCACTGTCGAGCCCGTCGAGAATCAACGCGCTGTCGCGCCCCGCGACCGCCTGCCGCTCAGCAACCCAGTCCCGGTCGAGAATGGTGACGGTCGAGTCGGTGCCCGCGCAGGCCAGCGCCGCGCCGAGCGGCCGCCGGTAACGAATCTCCTGGGCAGTTGCCAGCAGGATGTCGCCCTGCACCGCCTCGCCAAGATCGCGTCGCAACAGGGTGGCGAGTGTGAGCGAGCCATGACGTTGTGATGCCACTTGCCGGACATGGGCACCCGCACGCGCCACCCCCTGCACCGCCACGACGACGATCGTCGACAGCACGCCGAGCAGGACCATGACGACCAGCAGTTCGGCGAGCGTGGTGCCCGCCGCGCGGCGCGCTACCGGCCGCATCGAAGCGCGAGGGCGAGCGGCGCGCGGCCCGGTCCTGCCGGGAGCACGAACCGGGTGGCAGTAGGCGGTCCGCTGACGCAGGCTGGTGACCGCTCGCTGTCGTGCCACGCCTGCCAACGCTCGGCATCGATCCGTGATCGGGTGGTGCTGTCCCGGGAAATGCGCTCGACCGAGAGCATGGCGGATAACGATGCCATGATCACCACGTTGAGCAGCAGCACCGCTACGACCAGTTCCACCAGCGACACGCCGCGCCGTCCAGACATTCCACGCCTCACTGAGTGGAGACAAGATGCCGAAATACGCGCCAGGCCAGTGGACACAACGACGCGAGCCGGTCACGCTTTCGCGCAACCGGCTCGGGTCACATCCCCCCCACGGGGATTCTCAGCTACAGGCGAAAACGCCGTCGCCTGTGGTGCCGCTGCCAACCGTCACTGTGCACTGCTTCGGCGTGGCAGTGATGCTTGCGTTGCTGACCGTAGCGGTAAACGATGCGGCCGATCCCGCCATCGACGTCGTGTTGCCCACACTCGGACTGAAGATCGTCGACGACAGTGCGGCCGTGTAGGTCGAGAAGTCGTAGTAATACGCCTCCTGCGCCGTCATGATGTTCTTCAGGTCTGTTTTCACCGTCGCCAGCTTCGCCTTGTCCTTCGTCGCCGCGAACTTGGGGATGGCAATCGCTGCCAGGATCCCCAGGATCACGACCACGACAAGCAGTTCAATGAGCGTGAAGCCCTTGCGCGACTTGGAAGGCACATGCGCCTCGCTCAACAAGTTGAACAGCCTGGATCAGCTGCAGCTGAACACGCCGTCGTTCGTGGCGCCACTGCCCACCGTGACCGTGCAGGTCTTGGGGGTCGACGTGATGCTGGCATTCGAGACGGTCGCCGTGAACGAGGCAGCCGTGCCAGACGTCGCCGCGGTGTTGCCGACCGTCGGAGAGAAGATCGTCGACGAGAGCGCGCTCGAGTACGTGTTGAAGTCCGAGAAGTACGCTTCCTGCGCCGTCTGGATGTTCTTGAGGTCGGTCTTGACGGTGGCGAGCTTGGCCTTGTCCTTGGTGGCTGCGAACTTCGGGATCGCGATCGCGGCGAGAATGCCGATGATCACGACAACGATGAGAAGTTCGATCAGCGTAAAGCCCTTTCGGTTCCTGGCGAGCATGGTACGGCCTCCTTAATGCAGTTGAGTCGTGGTGGCGATGGAGGCCACCGGTGGGCCTCGCAGAATGCAGTAGCAACACCAGTGCCAGTTCCCGAAGCTCGCTCCAAGCGCCTTACTGACAACGAGTTAGCGTGGTCCGGTTCCGGTCCACCCGAGCGACCCCCCAGCCCGGACCGACGTACTTTGCACGGTTCAGCGAGTAGCCTCGCCGATTTTACCATCCACCCCAGGATCGCATGAGATCACACATTTGGCGGTACGGGGTGCTGGTCGCACTGCTGTCGTTCGCCTCGTCGATGATGACCGTCCGCAACGCCTTCACCCAGGACGACCGGCCCGCCATCGTCGAGGACGAGCGCGCCCACGATCCCGCCCAATGGGCCCGCTACTGGTCGGAGCCGTACTGGGCGACCCAGTTCGGGGGCCACCTCTACCGGCCGATGTCATCGACCACCATGGCGGTGCAGTGGACCATGGGCGGAGGGGCGCCTTTCGCGTTCAAGGCGGTGAGCGTCGCGCTCTATGCTGCCGCGTCCATCGCGGTGTATTACCTCGCCCTCACCGTTGCCGGCCCGGTCACCGCGCTGGTGGCGGCAATGCTGTTCGCGGTGCATCCGGTGCACGTAGAGGCGGTCGCGGTGGCCGTCAACCAGGCCGAGATCATCGTGTGCCTCCTCATGGCCCTCGCCGTGGCGCGATACATCACGGACCGGCGCCGCGACCGAGTCGATGCCCGGACCCGATGGCTGCTCTTTCTCGCCACGCTAGTCGGCATCCTGTATAAAGAAACGGCTGCCGTGCTCCCCGCCCTCCTTCTTGCCGCCGAGGGGATCATTCTGCTTCGGACCGCTCGTCGCTGGCGGGCGCTGTTCGAGGTCATGGCGCTGCAGGGCCTTGCCCTAGCCACTGCCGGGGTGCTGCGCTACCGGGTGCACGCCGGCGACATGCGCGCGACCTTCACTGCCGAGGCGATCAGCGGCGCGACGGCATGGGAACGACTGCTATCAATGCTCGGCGGAGTTGTCCCGGAATGGCTTCGCTTGCTGTTGTGGCCGGCGAACCTCCAGGCGGACTACTCGCCGCGGGTGATCAATCCGGCACTGTCATGGGAGACTCCGCAGACCCTCGGACTGGCGATCATCCTGCTGATCGGGTTCCTGGCATGGCGGCTCCGCCACCGGTCCCCGCTCTTCACCTTCGGGGTCGCGTGGACGGCGATCGGCCTCCTCCCGGTGAGTAACGTCCTGGTGCCGACCGGCATCATGCTGGCCGAACGGACCCTGATCACGCCCAGTGTGGGCGCCATGCTCGCCGTGGCCGCACTCGGTTCACTCGCGATCCGGGCGCTGGCCGTGCAGCGCCGACCGCTGGCGCGCCGCGCCGCCTACGCGGTGCTCGCGGCGGTGCTGGTCATGGGCATCAGCCGCAGCTTTTCCAGGCATCAGGTCTGGCGAAACCAGTTGGTCCTCTGGCGCCAGACGGTGATCGATGCCCCCGACAGTTACCGCGCCCGGGTGGCGCTGGGCGCATTGATGCTGGGGCTCGGCTGGACCGAAAGTGGTGAGGCGCAGCTCGTCGAGGGGATCGCGCTGTGGGACGGGTCGTCGGGCGCAATCTTTACTCTCGCCGACCGGTACAAGCATAGCGAACGCTGCGCCGACGCCGTACCGCTGTATGAGAAAGCGCTGGCGATCGAGGAGTTCGCGCCCGGTCGTGCCGGTCTGGTGACGTGCCGGGCGTTTCTCGGCCAGTATGCGCAGGCTCGACAGGAGGCGTTCGACGGCCTTCGCATCGGCTTCTATTCCGAAATCTTCCGGGTGTGGATCCGGACCCTCGACGTCGCGATTCGCACCGAAGCACCCGCCGGTACGGTGCGCTTTCCGGTCAACATGAACCACCTCTTCGAGAGTGCCACCTCCGAGGAGGGTGTCCTCGGTCGTACCCGTGTCGCGAAGGGGGTGCATGTGATGCCGGACAGCGGGAAGTAGCTGGTGGCATACCTCCTCTTCTTCCTCTCCGGCGCCGCGGCGCTGATGTACGAGTCGGTGTGGACACGGTACCTGGGTTTGTTCGTGGGACACGACGCGTACGCGCAGGTGGTGGTGCTCGTGATCTTCCTCGGTGGGATGTCGGCCGGGGCGTGGATGATCTCGCGCCGCAGCACGACGATCGCGCGACCACTTCGGACCTACGCATTTGTCGAGGCGGCCATCGGCGTGATCGGCCTCGCATTCCATGATGTTTTCGTGGGTGCCACCGCGCTGGCGTACGATCACCTCTTTCCGGCGCTCGGAAGTGGTGCTGCGGTCGACGTGGCCAAGTGGACGCTCGCCGCACTGCTCATCCTCCCCCAATCGATCCTCCTCGGAACCACGTTTCCGCTGATGAGTGCTGCCGTCCTGCGGGTGCAGCGCGAACTGCCCGGCCGAGTGCTGTCGTGGCTCTACTTCACCAACTCCTTGGGTGCGGCGATCGGCGTCTTGCTCGCGGGGTTCGTGCTGCTTGATCTCGCCGGCTTGCCGGGCGTGCTGGTGGCCGCCGGCACGATCAATCTCGTGGTCGCGCTCGGTGCGATGATCCTCGGGCGACAGTCTGCCGCCGCGCCAGCTCCGCCACTCGTGACCACGGACCCATCGGCCGCGCCAACCGCTGCTCGGCTCGAACCATTGCTGCTCGCCATGGCGTTCGGTACCGCGGTCGCCTCGTTCGCGTATGAGATAGACTGGATCCGCATGTTGTCACTGGTGCTCGGCAGCGCGACGCACTCGTTCGAACTGATGCTGTCGGCGTTCATCCTCGGCCTGGCCCTGGGTGCGCTGTATATCCGGCGTCGGATCGACCGACTCCAGAATCCTGTCACCACGCTCGCGCACATCCAGGTGGCCATGGGGCTGCTGGCGGTGCTCACCCTGCCGCTCTATGTCGGGTCTTTCGCGTGGACCGCGGGGCTGTTGCGGGCGTTCACGCGTACCGACGAGGGATACGCGGCGTACATGCTCGTCCGGTACGTGACCTGCCTTGTCGTGATGCTACCCGCCACCTTCCTGGCGGGCATGACGCTGCCGCTGATCACCCACATCCTGATGCGACGGGGGGGCGGTGAGCAGGCGATCGGTAGAGTGTACGCATGGAATACCCTTGGCTCGATCACCGGCGTCGCGCTCGCAGCGCTGGTGCTGCTCCCCGTGATGGGCCTCAAGGCGATGCTGATCGGCGCCGGCGCACTCGATGCCGCGCTCGGGATCACGCTGCTGGTCGTGGCGGGCGGGCGGAGCGAAGCGGTGCGGTGGGCCGGTGCCTCGGCAGTGACGCTCGGCGCGATCGCCTGGCTGGTGCCACTCGATCGCGCGCTCCTTACCAGCGGGGTGTTCCGAAGCGGCCGGGTAAACGCCGTGCCTGAATCGGCAATCCGATTCTACGCCGACGGACGCACCGCGACGGTTGCGGTCGCCGGATTCGAAGATGGATCCCGCCTGATCTCCACCAACGGAAAGACCGACGCTTCGCTCGCGGCAACGTGGCGCCAGGCCTGCGACACAACCACAGTTCGCGTTCGCCTCGGCGGCGACGAGATCACGCAGGTCCTCTTGCCGATCGTGACGATGAGCTACCGACCGCAGGCGCGCACCGCCGCCGTGATCGGTTTCGGCTCGGGAATGTCGAGCCACATCCTGTTGGCAAGCGAGACGCTGCAGACGCTGAGCACGATCGAGATCGAGCCGATGATGGTCGAGGGCGCGCGTCACTTCCTGCCCGCCAACCGTCGTGCATACGAGGACTCCCGCTCCCTGGTGATCGTGCGCGACGCGAAGGCACACTTCGCCACCGCCGCGCAACGCTGGGACCTCATCCTCTCCGAACCGTCGAATCCGTGGGTGAGCGGTGTCTCGGGCCTCTTCACCGTGGAGTTCTACCGCCGCGTGCGCGAAGCGCTTGCCGACGATGGCGTGTTCGGCCAGTGGCTCCACACCTATGAGCTGAGCGACCCTCTCGTCCTCGGTGTCCTGGCCGCGCTCAACCAGGTGTTCCCGTCGTGGCAGTTGCACCAAGTGGGACCCGGTGACCTGCTGATCGTGGCGTCGGCCACCACGCTGCCCACGCCCCACTTCGCCGATGTCCTGGCGCTTCCCGCACTGCGTGATGACCTGTGTCGCTTCGTGCCGATTGCCGGCAGCGACCTGGACGCGGTCGTGCTGGGTGGCAACGCGCTGCTCGCACCGCTCCTCGCCGAGATCGGCCAGCCCAACTCCGACTTCTACCCCGCGCTCGACCTCGGCGCAGAGCGCGCGCGCTTCGCGCACGCGAGCGCAAACGGCTTCATTGCGCTCGGGCGCGACTGGTTCAATCTCGCCAGCGCACTGGGCGGAGCGCGCGCCACAACACCGTCGGCCCGTCGCATGCCGTTCGAGGGAATAAGTCGGCCCACCGCTGCGTGGATTCGCGACGGACTGGAGCACGCCGACACGGTTGACATGCATCGCGAGCATGCACGTTGGTCGTGGCAACAATGGGATCAGCTCGGAACCGCTGCCCGAGAGCCGGTGTCGTGGGACAGGTGGCTGGTCGTGATGAACGAAGCGGCTCGGCTCCGCCACGGAGGTGTCGCGGGTACCGCGGACTCCATTTTCTTCGCGAGCGCTGATGCCGTCGCGCGGCGGTGGCATGCTCCTGTCGAAGTGCTCACCGCCATTCGCTTTCGCCGGGGCGTACAGGCGTGGGACGCGCGATCCGCACTCGACGCGGCCGACCAGTTGCGCACCAGCCGGCGAGGGCTGGAGCTGGTCGGATTCGACGAGCTGCGCGACGGGGCGATCGTGATGGCGCTTCGAGAGGGCGACGCCGGGCTCGCGACTCGCTGGCTCAATGCGCCCGGATCACTCCGGGCTTCCGACGACCTGCGCAACCTGCTGCTCGAGGCGTGGGTGCGACAGGCCTCCAACGCGTCGCCGGTCGCAGCAGGGAAATCGACCGCTACTGACCGATGATCCGGGAAGCCGCCGGCCCCGCAAGGTCGAGCGACATCGAATCGGGCACGGTCCGCATCGTCTTCCAGTTGCGCCACGAGTATGGCGATGCAATGCTCAGGGCCGGTGCCGGAAACCGTCCGCAACCATAGCTATAGCTCGCGTAAGCCAGATGGGTCCCGGCAATCGTCCGGTCGGGGTGAAATGCATCACATTCGGCCGCGACCACCTCGGGCACCGCGTCGGCCATGACGTGGCCCAGTGCTACCGCGTAGTTGCGAAGTTCGTCCGGCTTGACCGGCAGGGCCCTCGCTCCGGACATCGGACCGAGCACCACGACGGTGTCGTTCTCTCCGAATCGCCCCAATGTTCTGGCAAGAAAATCATTGAGGCGCAGCGACGCGGCAGCCGCCTCGGTCGAGCGCTGCGCCGGGATCGCGCCATAAGCGGCAAACACCACGACGACCGCGATCGAAAGCAGTGTCCCCCACCGCGGGATCCGTTCGACCTGATCGATCGCTGCCGCGACCAGCAGCACCGCGCCGAGGAAGAACGGGAGCGCGTAGAACGTGTCGAACTTCGCCCAAGGCAGGTACGCCAGCGCGCCCACGACGGCGGGCGCCATTCCCACAGCGATCACCATGCCTAGTCGCGACGCTCCCCGACGATGCGCGAGCATCGCACCGGCCACCGCAACCACCGCTGCCACCAAGTTCACCGGGTAAACCACACCCGAGCTGATGCCGGCGGCCGGTCGAACCGGCATCAGCGACGCCCCAACCAACTCGATCATGCGTGCCAGTGAGATTGTCCCAGATCCGTATGCCATGCCGTAACCCGTGGCGCTCGGCATCGCGCGTACCACGAAGAGGGCGACCAGGACTGCGCCCGCGATACCCGCCGCCCCAACCGCGAGCACGACGTTCCGCTTCGCGCGCCACTGAATGGGTGCGCCCGTTCGCCAAGGCGCCACGATCGCCACCAGCACGAGCACCGCTCCCAGTACCCCGTCGACCTCCTTGGTCAGGAAGATCGACGCGATCACGCCGAGAATCACTGCGGCACGGCGCGGCCAGTGCTCCGTTGTGGCGTAGCCGATCGCCGCCAGCAGACCGATCAGCAGCAGCATCACCACCAGCGGCTCGGCCATCAACTGGAGCCAGGCACGAACGGCTGGCGTCGCGACGACGACCAGCGTCAGCGCCGCGGCGCTCGCCAAGCGCGTCAGTCCGATCCTCCGGACCACCAGGTGAAGCAGGACGAGGTTGGCTGCCATGACGCCGAATCGTGCAACCTGCCACCCCAGCGCCCCGATGCCGAGCAGCTCGTGCTCGAGCACGATGCTGGCGTAGAACAGGACGTTCATCCGGCCGTGCGAAGCGTAGTACGACACCAGTGCTCCGAACCGGGATACGATGCCGTCGTGCATACCGAAGATCGGCAGGAACTCCTGGAAGTCCCAGACATCGAGCGGTAACTCGCGCCACGGTTGGTACAGCAGCAGTGCCAGCGCCAATGGACCGGCGAGGGTGGCAACATCCCGCACCCCGAACTTTTTCATCGGTGGCGGTGCATCCGCCTGATTCGCCACAGTTCAATCGGGGCCCGAAGAAATGCGCCGACCGAGATGCGACTGCTCCCCCGCTCTTCCCAGTGCTCCAGCGGTACCTCGCGAAGCCTGGCACTGACGTCGGTGCCGGCGTGCGCAGCCAGCCGTGCGATGAGCTCCACGTCGAAGATCCATCGACTCAAGAAGGGCCGATCCAGTGCGTCCCGTAGCGCAGGAGTGTCGCGGAAGAGCTTCAAGCCGCATTGGGTGTCGTACACCGGGAGGTCGAGCGCCATTGACGCCGCAGTCGCGAACACACGCCCCAGGTAGTGCCTGGCGGCCGAGCGCTCGACATGGCGTCCGAGCAGCTTGACGCGCGAACCGAGCGCGGCCCACGCCTCGGGATGGTGATCGAGCTCTTCCTGCAGGCCGCGCAGTTCCTCCAGTGGTGCAGACAGGTCGGCGTCGGCAAAGGCCACCGTCGCCGAGCCCGAGCGTAGTGCGTGCAACAGGCCGGCTCGCACGGCTTCCGCCTTGCCACCATTCGCAGCGAGGGCAAGTACCTCCACGCGACTTGGCGCCGCCTCGTGCCGCAGTGTGTCGAGCAGAACGCGGGTGCCGTCGGTGCTGCCGTCATCAACAAACAGCAACCTTACGCCTGGCTTCGTCGCGAGAAAACCGTGCAACGCCGCGACGTCGAGGCGCTCGGCTTCGTTCCATGCCGGGATCACCACCACCATGTCGGTGGTCACCTACGCCTCAAGACCGCGACAAGCGATACACCCCGACTATGGGGCGCATGGCCACTGTCGATCGCGCGCACCAGGTCGTGCGCTTCACCGGCGAAGACGTGCGTCAGCAGAGCATTGACGACACGCAACGGGGGGCGGAGGTCGCCACCGGGGCGCGGGGCTGCGTGGCGGCGGAGCCGACGCACGCCGGCTATCACTGGCCGGAGTCGGGCATTGAAATGGGAGAGCAGCCGTGTGTCCACCGGCGCGCCCAACCAGAGCGCCGAGAGTGTCGCGACGTCGTACCGGCGATGATGCCCGAAGGCGACATCATGGGGGCTCCATAGCGCGGGGTCGGCAGGAACCGTGATCAGCACGTGCCCACCGGAAGGTACCATGCCGATCACCTGATTGAGCAGTGCGCGATCGTCCTGCACATGTTCCAGCACGTCGGCCAGGATCGCCACGCCGCCATCGGCAAGATGGGTGCGGGCGGCACCGGGATCATCGGTGTTGATGAAATCAACTGACGGAAACCGTTGCCGTGCGAGGCCGATGGCCACGACGGATGGATCCAGGCCGATGACATCGTGACCGTATGCATGCAGCGCGGCCGCATTACCCCCTGTACCGCAGCCAATGTCGGCAACCGACACGCGCATCCCGTCTCCGATCGCACCAACAAGGGTTGCGATGATGCGGCGGCGCCCGACGAACCACCAATGATGGTCCTCCACGCGGGCGTGGGTCTCGAACTCCGCATCGTTCATCGTTCGCCGCTCCGCCACTCACGATGCATCGAGTCGCGATCCACCGGCAGAAACCGGACCGACGCCCCGACCTCGGGTGGCTTGACCAGCAGAAAGAGCGGGCGCGGATCATCGACCCGGATCACGAGCGAGTCGAGCGCATGCAGGTCACGCAGGTAGGTGTTGGTACTGTCGCGCGACAGCAGCAACGGCGGAAAGAGAGTGAATCCGGCTCGATCCTCGATGATTCGCCGGATACACCGTTCCGTCATGACGCTGCCGGGGAGCACCCGGGGCGACGTGTCGGTCGCGAAACGCATCGCGACTAGTCGCGCCGAGTCGGCCCGGAGTGGTGCCACCGCCCGGAGTACTGCCTCTGCACTGTCACCGCGCGCTTCGGCGCTATCCAGCACCATCTCAAGCCGGCAGATGTCGGCGCTGCGGTACACCATCTCGGCGTCGGAACGCGTGACGCCCCGGGCCCACAACCGCGCCATCACCTGCGCACCCCAGCTCTCCCTCACCAGTACAATCGCGCCACTCACCCCCGCGCGACGCGCCTCGGCGACGAAATCGGTCCGGAGCGAAAGCATACCGTTGCGATACTGCTGCGCCCGAAGCGGCAGCAGCGTCGCGGCCCCGAGCAGCAGCGATACGCATCCGGCCATGATCACGGTGCGTCGCACGGTGTCCGTGATTCCGCGTTCGGACATCACGGCAGGGAGCCTGGCCGACCAGAGCGCGAGCAGCGGCACCATGGGAAGTAAGAAACGCGGACCGAGATAGAAACCATCGTGCCAGTACGCGAAGTAACCGGCCAGCAGAAGCATCGCACAGGCGATCATCCAACGATCGAAGGCAGTGAACCGGCGCGCTGCAGCCAGTGCTGCCGTGGCGAACAGGAGAGAGGGAGCCGCACTCTCGTAGAGGTAGGTCTGCACGCGTAGCAGGTAGAGGTTGACCAGCTCCAGGCCCCGAAGCGGCGTATGCACATCGCCCCACGGCGTGGCGTGGAAGCCCAGTTCGTGGGTCCGTCCCCACATCGCGATGTAACCGAATGTGAACGCATCGCCGGTCTGGGCATAATTGACCACGAGCAGAAGTGCCACTGGGATGGCAACTCCCAGACCGCTGGCGAGCAGTGCCACGAGGTGCATACGCCCCATGCGAACCCGCCAACCCAGCCATGCCGCCGTTGGGATCGCGAACGCGGCGGCGTCAAGCGGGCGAATCGTCGCTGCAACACCGAGCGCCAGTCCGACAAGAAAGGCCGCACCGGTGCGCGCATCGCGATCGGCGGTGGCGCGGGACAGCGCCAGTGCACCTGCCAGGAGTGCGGCCGTCGTCGTGATGTGGTTCATCATCGACGCGCCGAGGAAGACGACGAACGGTGCGGCCGAAAACAGCAGCACGGCTGCAAGCGCCGTTCCGGGTCGGGGCTCGATTCGTCGAACAAGGCGCGCGAAGACGAAGGCGCACAGCGCCGATGCCACCGGCCCGACAAGCCATTCCGCACCCACAAGGGTGCCGAGTGCCAGGAGCGCCGGTCCACCGGCGGGAAACTGGCCGAACACCTTTCCACCCCAGTCGAGAAGATGCTGGGAGCTGGTGAACTCGGGATGCGCCGCTGCGGGGAGCCAGAGCCGGCCGGCAGCGAAAATTCGCGCCTGGTACACCTGGATGATCTCATCGATCAACAGCGGGCGTGCAGAAAGCACGGCGTGCGCCACGACCACGCCGATCGTCAGCACACCCGCCGCAAGCAACAGATCTGCGCGCCATGCACCGCGATGCCAGCGCGCCGCAACGCCTGCCCACGCGCCGTCCCGCCAGAGATCGGGCCAGCGACGCAACGCAATACTCGCGATCACGGCGATGCCCACCGCGATCGCGCTCCCGCTCAGCCAGCCACCGAGCCGGTCTTGGTACCACGGTGCATCGTGCCCGCCAGCAATCCAGTTCGCGACCGGCAGCAGCCCGAGAATTACGAGCACGGCTGCCAGCACGCGTGCCACCAGCAGCTACTCCGTGCCTTCGTAGCGGGAGAGCTTCCGGTACAGCGTGCTGGGATCGATGCCGAGCGCCTCGGCGGCGCGCGTCTTGTTGCCGCCCTCGGCCTGCAGCACGAACATGATGTATGCCCGTTCGATCATGTCGAGCGACGGATTGACCTGACCCCGTTCGGCCACGAGCGGCTCCTTCTTGCGCCGAGTGATCCGCTCCGGCAGGTGCTGTGGGTCGAGCAGGCTCCCCTTTGACAGCACCACAGCATGCTCGAGCGCGTTCTGG
>JBKJMX010000048.1:0-9528 GCA_046596135.1 Gemmatimonadales bacterium | reverse complement strand
CCCCGACGGTCGCGGGGCGCCCGCGTTTCGAGGGGGAGGTTCTCAACTTCTCCGTGAACGCTGAGACCTACGCAGACCGCGATGTTCCCCGCTCACTCCCCCGCGGCGACATCGAGGCCCAGGTCACTGTTGTCTGGCCTGGCGCTTCGAACGGGACAGCTACAATCGCGCGGATCGACGGCAGCAGTGGCGACGCGGTCCTTTCGATTGACCAGCGCGGCACCAGCGTTCGTGTTCACGCCTTCTCACGCGCCTCGGCGTGGCGCCTGCGCACGCCGGTGGTCGACGTGCCGATCCCTCCCGGAACTGTGGTTGGAGACACGGTTACGGTCCGGTTCAATTGGAGGGGCAATGAAGTTGCCCTGGTGGCCGCGTCGTCCCGCGGGGCATCCCGGACCGTTGGACGTTACCGACCATCGGATGGTTGGATGCTGCTCAACCCATTCACCGGCGGGTTGGCTTTCGGCCCACGCCGGATGATCTGGACCATGCTCTGGATAACGACCTGGAGTGCAGCATTCGGCTGGTACTGCTGGCGGGCGCTCCGCAGGGCGCCCACCGAGTTGTCGGCGTCGTGACCAGCAGGGGAGGATCAGCCGATCGTCACGTCGCCGCCGCCTCGGGGCTTGAGCACCCAGGTGCCGTTGCCACGCGGCACAAGCACCCCGCGAACGGTAATCGGAAGTCCCGGGCGGAAAATGGTGCGCGGAGCATTCTGGATCGAGTCGATGACCACGTCGGTCGTGACGGTGGTGTCGGTGGCGAGACCGATCCGGACCAGCAGGTCAGGCCCCGACGCGACGGTGTCGACGATCACTGCGCCAACCACGGAGATGAGCGCGGCGTCCAGCATTCCGTTTCGTGCGGTGCGAGCCTCCGCAATGGTGACCACGACCGGCACTGGCGCCACTGAGACGCCGATGGTGCCGATGAGGCCGCTCACAATCACCGGCTGCCCGTCGCGTTGCGCAGTCGTGCCCAGCACAAGCACCGAATCTCCCGGATTGTTGCCGGTTCGCCCTGGCCGGGGCTGCGAACCCGGCATCCGAATATACGCCCCGCCCGATGCAAGGAAGGTGGAGGAATCTCGATAGACCTGCAGCGGAGCCTGCACGATGCCGCGGACGTACACCCGCATGCCAGCCGCGAGCTGCCGTGCCTCGGCAACCGTGACCTCGCGGTAGCCGATTCGAATCACGCGAGCGCCGGTATTGCCTCCCGGTGCAGCGGTCACCACGATCGTGCCGGTGTCGCCCACCACCACCCCCACCGAATCACCGAGCGCGCGGCGATCCACGACGACCCGGTACGTCCCCACAGGAACGCTGTCGAACACGGCAACTCCATTGCTGCCGCTCACTGCGGTCCGGATCGTGTCGGTACCGGCCGCGACGAGCAATGAGACCCTCGCACCCGCGAAGACGGTGTCACCACTTGTCTGTGTGCCCGAACCGTCGCGATCAAAATAGAATCCGACACCGATGGCGCCCTGAGGAAGCGGTGGCAGGACGAGATCGCGGCCGGCGTTGTCGCACCCGGCCATTGCAAGCACGACGAGAAGGCAGGTTGTGATGCGCATGTTTAGAACTCCATCCGGATGCCGAGCCGCACGATGCGCGGGTCTGATCGCCGACTGAGAAGGGTGCCGAAATTGTTGTTGGCCACCACTGGCAACACGAGCTGCCCCCCGCCATCGACCGTCGTGCTACGGGTGGGATCGATCAGCAATGCGGCACGATCAACGACGCCCGATTCCGAGCTGACAAGGTTGAAGGCATCGACCACCAGAGCGAGACGCCGACCACCGGTATCCAATCCCAGTGACGCATGCAGGTCGAGCGATTGCACCGGATCCTCACGACAACTGTTCCGCGCCACGATTGCGCCTGCCTGGCTGGACAGGCAGGCATTCGCCGACACGAGCTCTGCCATCCCGGGGATAGAGGCGCCAAGGAAGGCTGGATCGTTGCCGGCAGCGCCGTCGCCGTTGATGTCAACGCCTGCCCGGTAGCCCGGCGTAAACGGCAACCCTGAGCGATACCTTCCGCGCGCCGCAATTTCTACAGGCATCTTCCCCGGCAAGTCGAGCGACACGGTGGCGGCCAATCGGTGGGGCACGTCGAAATCGGAGACACCCTCCGCCCAGGCCGGATCAGCGGGAAGCGGCGACAACCTGTCCTCGATGTGCGCCGACGCCTGGCCGGTCACGTTGTCGCGTGCCTGAGACCAGGTATACGAACCGAGTACAGTCACGCCCTGCGTAACGCGACGCTCGAGGGCGATCGTCCCGGCGTAGTAATCGGAATATCCAGTCGAGGTCAGCCCGAAGACCGCATCGAACTCATCGAAGCGGCGATTCGATCCCCGCGCCGCGCCGATCACGCCGCCATACTGTCGCAGGGTACCGTATACGGCGCGCCCGTCGCTTGAGGTCGACAGTGGCGCGGCGGGAAGATTCAGGTCGTCACGACGAAGGAGGTAATCGGCGTGGCGGTAGCCACCGGACACGGAGACTGTAGTCCGCGCACCCAGCGCCTGGGTGAGTGAGACGTCGGCGCTCGACGTCCGCGGGCGCCGCACATCCGGACCGAAGAAGGTGAGGGTTGGACGGGTGGTCACCGACGAACCGGGCGCCGGCCAGGCCTGCGCGCCGTCGCTCCGACGGACGAGAACGGTTCCATCTCGGGCTGCAACTTCGGCGAGTGACGCTGCGTCGAACCGACCCGCTGCCAACCCTGCGCCCAGCTGGAATACAGTTCGGCCTGAGCCGTCGGCGTCCCACGACACCGTGCCCCGCGGTGCAACGACCATCTTGTTCTCCGGCCTGAGGCCGGCGTTGAGCCCGCTCAGCACGCCCCACTGGGCATTTGCCGCAGTCGAGTCGCCCGGCAAATTTTCCTTGTCGAAGTGGACGCCGATTGTGAACGCAAGCCGCGGAGAGACCGACCACTGGTCCTGTAGGAACCCGCCGTACTGGGTGATCGCTATCCCGGTTGCGGATGGTCCGTAAAGAGTCTCCGACTGGAAGCCCTGCGCCGCAGCGAAATCGTCTGCCGATCCGTACGCGTACCGGGCACCGATTCCGTCCGTGAACTCGAAGTCGTGGGTGCGTCGCTGCACGCTGCCGCCCACCTTGAGGCGGTGGCTACCGAGTGGCAGCGTCACCACATCATTCAGCTCGACGGCCCGTTCGGCAAATCGTCCCGCCTGCACCGCTGCTCCGATCGCGATCCCGTCATTGGCAAGGATGGTCGACGGGAGATCGCCGGCGCTCCAGTCACGACTCGCGGTATTGAATCCGATGCGGGCCTCATTCATCCAGCCTTCGCCCGACGCGACCAGCGCAACTGCAGTCGAGAAATCACGTCCCTCGACCCGGGTTCCGGCGGCATTGCTCAACGAGTTCTCGATGTCGGGGTTGTCCTCCGACCAGGAGGCCATCCCCGCACGGGCGGTGAGCATCGTTGTCCGGCCGAGCGACCACCCGACCTGACCGCCGCCAGTGAAGCCTTCTCGGCGACGCACCACCGGTGCAAGCGACGGATCGATGTCACGGCCCGCTGCGGTCCGCAGCGTCCCGATGGGAGTTTGGTCGAAGGCGGTCGCGAGCTGCGCGAACGGCGCAGCCGTGGGTTGGCCGGCACGCTCATACTCGGCGCGGAGGAGCCATGCGATCGTATCACCCTTGACGCCCCCCCCCATCACCACGCCGACGTGTGCGGACGTGACCGACGAGTCGGCCGGATTGTCGATCGAGGCAGGTCCAAGCGAGCTGCTGCCCAGGCGCGCAAAGGGACGAAAGAAGGTGGGTCCGCCGCCGCGCGCCGACTGTGCGGCAAGCACCGCACCCTGGGCGCCCCGGAGCTCTGCGTCGCGGGTGACATCAAGAACGGTGGCCTGTCCGATCGCGTTGCGGGGAAACACCGGTGAGGCAACAGCGGCAGCAGCCAAACCGGGGTGCCACAGCAGACGCTCCTCGATGCCGTCGACGAGCAGGCGTGAGAAGGTCGGCGCAAGTCCATTGGCGCTGGAAACGAAACCGCGACCAGCGTTCCTCGCGCCGTCCACGATCGACACGCCGCGAGTGATGTCGGTGAGGTCGGGAAACCGATCGAACAGGTTGAGTTCGTCGCCCTGGACCACTCGTCCCGGCAGGCCACCCCGCCGCGTGATCGTCGGATTGATCGACTCGACGGCGTCGATCGGCGGCGGGCGTTGCGGCATCCTGATCGCGAGGTGTGTCGTCACTCCCGCGTTCGCGTCGATGGACGAGGCACGAACCGGCTGGTAGCCCACCTGTTCCGCGAGGATCGCGTAGCGTCCGGGGGGAACGAGATCAAACACGAATCGTCCCGCCTGATCCGTGGTTGCCGTGCGAAACGCGATGCCCTGTCGCTCGAGGGTCACGGCGGCACCCCTGACGGGGGAACCGGCCGGGTCGGACACCCTGCCAGTGACGCTGGCTGCGGTCATGCTCTGGGCGACCAGCGGCGTGGATGCAAGACTGGCGAGCAGCACCATGGCTGCGATGCGGGGAACTCCAAGGATGCTCATGCCGGTCCCGGGTCGAGGAAGCGCTCGTTCATGCTCCCCCGGTGTTGCACGAGGGGTGCCACGGAGATTCCGGTGGTGGCCGACTGCGCCCCATTCGACGCTAGATTGCAGGGGTGTCGCGCCTTTCCTTCCGTACCCGGCTCTTTTTGGCGCTCCTGACGGCCACAGTACTCCCGGTGACGATCGTCACCGGCGCTGGCGTCTACGTCCTCCAGAACCTGCCAAGTGTCCAGGTGGCAAAGGCCGTCAGCGACCTCGAGCGCACCTTCATCACGCTGAATCGCGAGCTGGCGCTCGACTCCCTTCGCGACGGCTCGCTGCTCGCCCTGGACCGCCATCGCACGACCGTGGGCTACATCGTGGAGAAGACCCCGTTGGCGATCGACATCAAGGAATCGGTGCCGCAGGTGTTCGGCGCCGTCATGCTCATCGCCGCAGTGGTGATGGTTCTCACCGTGATGTTTGTCGGGCGGACCCTCTCGGCACAGCTCTCAGCGCCGCTCGACGAAGTTGTCGATTGGACGGGGCGTATCCAGCGCCACGAAGCGCTCGACTCCGCGACCCCCGACGACCGCGGCATTCCCGAATTCGCGGAGCTACGATCGGCGCTCAGAAACCTGGCCCACGGGCTGGACCAGGCACGTGACGCCGAGCTGGAGGCAGAACGATTGCGCGCATTTGGCGAGGTCGCCCGGCGGGTTGCGCACGAAATGAAGAACCCACTCACCCCGATCCGGCTCGCCGTATCGCAGCTCAGCCGCAATGCGACCCCCGAGAATCGCGAGGTGCTCGACGTGATTGCGGTCGAGTCGGCGAGACTCGAGGCGATGGCGCGGGAATTTGCCGAGCTGGGTCGACTCCCCGAGGGGATCGCCGCCCCCGTTGACCTCCGGGAGCTGATCGAGGACCTGCTTCGCAGCACGGTTCCCGAGTCGATGCTGAGACATTTTGTCGCCGAGCCCGATCTCCCTGAGGTCAACGGGTACTACGATCCACTTCGCCGTGCCTTCAGCAACATCCTGCGCAACGCCGTAGACGCGTGCCAGGGGACAGGTTCTCTCGCGGTCCGCCTGCGGTCGGCCGAGAGGTGGGTCGAGGTGTCAATCAGCGACAATGGCCCGGGGGTGCCCGAGGAGCAAAGAGAAATGATCTTCCGGCCCTACTACACCGACAAGCGGGATGGGACCGGACTGGGGCTGGCGATCGTCCGGCAAACGATCGAGCAACACGCAGGGACCATCACGGTGTCAGAAACGTCTGGTGGGGGCGCAACTTTCCTGGTTCGCATGGCCCGCCCGCCAGCTTGAGGATGGGCGATTTGTGGGCCTCATTCTTGCGATTGCGGACGATGATGCTGCGATCAACCCCCAAATCCATGCCTGCGACGCACCACGAGACCACAGCACAGTGGTCACGCCGGGATTGGCTGATCATCATCGGCGTCGTTGTTCTCGCGACTGCACTCGGCTGGCTAGCTCGCGCCCAGGAAATCGGCGTGGACGAAGCGACGCAGATCACGCTGGCCAAGTCCATTGCGTCGGGCCACTACCGGGATGAGTACCTGGTGGGACAACCCGTGCACGCGCAGTACCCTCCACTGATGTCGGTGTGGTTTCTCATCGTCCAGTTGTTTGCCGGTCCGTCGCTCGATGCCGTTCGCGCGGTCAATCTGGTGCTCCATACGGCAAGCGCGATCCTGATCGGCGATTCGCTGCGCCGGCTGGGCTGGTCGATCGTCGGCTTGGCCGCAACGGCGGTGATCGTCCTCAATCCCTTTTTGCTGGACCTCGCCGGAACGGTCCGCTCCGAGACGCTCTACGTCACGCTTGTGTCGTTCGCGCTCTGGTCCAGCGTACCCCAAAAAAGGATTGGCGGTCGGCAAGGGTTGGTCACGGCTCTGGCAGCAGGCGCGGCTTTCCTGACTCGCTCGGCCGGGATCTCCATCGTGGGCGCAATGGCCGTCGTGGTCGCCCGAAGGCATCGCCGGTTCACTCTCGGCCTGGGACTGCTCCTGGCCGCGATTGTAACCGGCTGGTTCGTGTTCTCGTTCCGCCGCGGCGGCGGTGCCGGGGCGAGCTATGCCAACGACCTGTCAATGATCCATGGTTCACCTGCGGGGCTAGTCCGCCACGCTGTTGCGGTGCTGACCGAATACGCCATCCGCACCCCCTTCATGCAGTTCGGCTTGCCGAATGTTCCGACCAAGCTTGATACCGCCATCGGTGCCGTTGCCATTCCCGCATTGACTGCGGTTGGTATGTTCCACTTGGCGCGGTCGTGGCCCCTCTCGGTCGCCAACCTGATACTCGGCATCGGCGTCCTCGTGGTGTGGCCGTGGACGGACGGACGATTTCTCGCCCCACTCGTTCCGTCAATCGTTGCGATGATGTTGGTGGGTATCGCCGGATCGCCCCGACTATTCGGTCCTCGATCGGGTACAATCGCGGTCGCCGTGGCGATCATCCTCGCGTTGTCGGCTGCTGCGACTGACCTGCGCGCCGCAGCAGCTGGGGCGTCGTGTCGCCAAGATCCTATGTCCCTGTCCGACGCCGCATGCAACCACGCCGAAACGAGGGCAATCGCACCCGCGAGCCGCTTCCTCCGTGATTCCGTGCCGCACGGCGCGATCGTCGCGACGCCGAAGAATGCACTCGTGAACTACATCTCCGGGCATCCCACCGTCCAGATTTTCAACCGGGCGCCCGACCGTCGACTCGCCTTCCTCTCCCCCGGGTCGGGGGTGGACTACCTGATTGTTGCCACGCAGGGGGTTAGCTTCGACCCCGCGGTGCTGACCGAGTTGGCAGCGGCGTGCGGGGAACTCGTGGTCGTCAGGGAGTTCCCCTCGGGCACTTTCATCCTCGCCCACCGTCGTCTTGACCGCGACGGCGCGGCGGCGTGTTCCTCAATCGACGCCACGCTTCTGCACACCTCCCACGAGGACGATTAACGGTGGACCGTTGCGCTAGCCCAACACCGTGGCATTTATGCAGTATGCTGCTGATGCTCGTCGTTCGACGAAATCCCCGTGCCCCCATAATTCTATCGGTCGATCGAGCCCTCCTAACCGGGCATACGACTTGCCCACTGAAGCGGAAGTCCTGAGAAATCCCCCAGCCGGAGGAATGTTCTGGCTCGTTCACTCTTGGTCCCGCCCGAGCGATCTGCCATGGCCCAAAGCGCGCAACCAGTCACCCAGAGGCACTGTTGAGCCCGTCTCCGCCTGAGTCCCCCGGCGGCCGTCGAGTGCGCCAATTGGCTAGCGGCGACCGGGTCGTCGTGATCGGTGCTGGGCCAGCGGGGTTGACCGCTGCCTATCTCCTTACGAAGTCCGGCCATGCCGTGAGGGTGCTCGAGGGCGATACCATTGTCGGCGGGATTTCCCGAACTGCCCAGTACAAGGGGTTTCGCTTCGACATCGGCGGACACCGGTTCTTCACCAAGATCCAGCCCGTCGAGGACCTCTGGAACGAGATCCTCGGCGACGACTTCATCAGTGTGCCGCGGATGTCGCGCATCCACTACGATGGCAAGTACTTCGATTACCCGCTGAAGGCGATGAACGCGCTCAGCGGGCTAGGCATCATCAACGCCATCCGCATCGTGCTCAGCTACCTCAAGGCCCGCCTGAAGCCGTCCCTGATTGAGGACAATTTCGAGCAGTGGGTCACCAATCGATTCGGCAAGCGCCTGTACGAGATCTTTTTCAAGACCTACACTGAGAAGGTCTGGGGTATTCCCTGCACCGAGATCCGGGCGGAATGGGCCGCACAGCGGATTCAGGGCCTGTCCCTCGCGCGCGCAATCCTGAACGCCACCGCGCTTCAGAAGCGGGGCGTGCACATCAAGAGTCTCATCAACGAGTTCCGCTACCCCCGCCTCGGCCCGGGACAGATGTGGGAGGTTTGCACCGACCGCCTTCGTGAGATGGGCTCCGAGGTGCTGCTCGGCCATCATGTTCGCCAGATTCGCACCATCGACGGCAATGTGGTCGGCGTGAACGCCGAAACGGCTGACGGACCGCAATTCTTCGCCGCCGATCACGTGATCTCCACCACCGACGTGCGTTCCCTCGTTCGGGCGCTCGACCCCGCCGTACCCAGTGCCGTTCGGGATGCAGCCGAGGGCCTGCGGTACCGGGATTTCCTCGTTGTGGCGCTCATCCTGGAAACCGAGAACCTCTTCCCCGACAACTGGATCTACATCCACACTCCCGGCGTCCGTGTCGGGCGCATCCAGAACTTCAATAACTGGAGCGCGGCGATGGTGCCGACGGCAGGGCACACCTGTTTGGGACTCGAATACTTCTGCTTCGAGGGTGACGGACTCTGGGAATCGTCCGATGAGGACCTGGTGGCGCTCGCTGCTCGAGAACTTGAGCAACTCGGGCTGGCGCCACCGGGCTTGGTTCGCGATGGCACCGTGATCCGGATGCCGAAGGCCTACCCCATCTATGATGCGGCCTATCGTGAACATCTCGACCGGGTGCGCGAGTGGATCGACCCGATTTCGAACCTGCACACCGTCGGGCGTAACGGGATGCACAAGTACAACAACCAGGATCACTCGATGCTCACCGCCATGATGGCGATCTGGAACATGCAGGGCGCATCACACGACATCTGGGCCGTGAACACCGACTTCGAGTACCATGAGGAACAGCGGCTGGAGAGCCCAGTCACGCCGACGGCCGAGCCCGTCGACACTGCCCACCGGAAGGCGTCATGACCGCGCGCCACCTCCTTCGCGTCCCTCGCCAGGTACTGACGGATGCATGAAGTCCCTCCGGAGACCGCGCTGCCATCCCACTTTCCGCGGGCGCCAGAGCGCCGAATGGGCGAACGCCGAATGCTCCCCGAGGAGCCAACCCTCGGCCTGCTCTTCGAGCCCTTGCACAAGCGCGCGCTCGGGCTGGGTGTTGGCTTCGCGGCGGCATTGGTGATGTTTTTCGTGACGGCGGTCCCACTCGCCACG
>JBKJMX010000145.1:0-26206 GCA_046596135.1 Gemmatimonadales bacterium | reverse complement strand
AGTGAATCGACCAAGGCCTCGAGTGCCGCCTGATCGAGTGACTGGGCGTTTGCCTGGGGTTCGCCCCGGCACGCGACCAGCACAAATGCGATCGTGACTGCAGAAAGGAATCGGCGCATGCTCAAATCTACAGGACTGTCGTGAGATACCAGTCGATCGCCCGCTCCGCCCCGACTGCGAACACCATCGCTGCCGCGATTGCCAGCGACACCCCGAACGGCAAGTATCCCTGCGCTTGGAGTTCCTCAGCGCTCATCGTCTCGACGTCGGCGTCATCGGTGCGGACTGGTGCCGCCTTCCGGAACGGAATCGCCACCACGTGCAGCAGCAGCCCAACGAATGCGCCGAGCATCAGGGTGAGGAAAACTCCCCACACCCCCGTGAACGCTCCTACCATCGCCATCATCTTGATGTCACCGCCACCCATCGCCTCACGACCAAATGCCTTGCGGCCCAGGAAACCCACCGTGGCCAGCACGACGTAGCCGACCACCGCGCCCACCACTGCATCACGAACGCCGAGCGCGCCGCCCGCGAGCGCGAGACCGACACCAATCACGGTACCGCCAATGGAGAACTCGTCGGGGATGATGAACTCGCGCGCGTCGGTCATCGCGATGCCGAGGAGGATCGTCAGGAACACCGCCGCGCGTAGCGCCTCCAGCGAGAGTCCGTACTGCCACGCCGCTACGACCCACAGCACCCCCACCGCCAACTCGACCAGCGGATAGCGCAACGGGATCGGGAGCGCGCACCTGCGGCACCGGCCCCGCAGGAGAAGCCACGAGATCACCGGGATGTTGTCGTACCAGCCGATCAGGGTGCCGCACTGCGGACAGCGCGAGCGCGGTGAGACGACCGATTCCATCGCCGGCCAGCGCACGATGCAGACGTTCAGGAACGACCCGATCAGCAGTCCGAGCACCCCGGCCACTGCGATCGTCAGGAAGAGTTCGTCAGGCATTGCGATCCGGGCGGTGGAGTGCCTGCAGGATGATCCCCGCCGCGATTGCCACGTTGAGCGACTCGGCACCAGCCTCGATGGGGATCGTGACCCGGCGGGTGGCGCCCGTCATGATGGCGTCACTCACCCCTGCCCCCTCGTTCCCCAACACGATCGCCACCGGCTTGTCAGGTTCAAGTGTTTCAACCCGGTCGCCGTGCATCGCCGTCACCCAAATCTCCGCGTCCGCGCTTTGCACGACCGCGGCCAGCTCGTCAAGCGTGGCGCTGCGGTGCGGCAGCCGGAAGAGCGCCCCCATCGCGGCACGCACCGTCTTGGGATTGGTGAGGTCCGCGGTGCCCGGCAGCGCCAGCAGGCCCGACGCTCCGAACGCCGCCGCCGTGCGTGCGATCGTCCCGACGTTCCCTGGATCCTGCACCGCATCGAGCACCACCAGCGCCCGCCCCCCTGTTGGCGCCAGTTCTGTCGGTTCCCACCGGCGTGGTTCGTATACCGCGATGATCCCCTGTGGCTGGTCAGTCGCGGCAATCTTGCGCAACTCATCGTCCTCGCATTCGTGCATCCCAACGCCACGTTCGACCAGCGCGGCGCGCAATGCACTGCCGCGAGGCGTCGTCTCAAGTGCCGGTGACCAGGCCACGCCCTTGCAGCGCGCCCCCACCGCCACCATTTCTTCGACGAGGCGCACGCCCTCGGCAAGCGCCAGTCCGCGGCGCTCCCGTGCCTTGCGTCGATGCAGGTCACGAATCGTGGTGATCAGGGCCATGGGCTCGGAGGGGTGATGGATCCAGTCGGTGCAAGACCCGTTGCGCTCACCATCGCTGGATCCGATTCCGGGGGCGGCGCCGGCATCCAGGCCGACCTCAAGACGTTCGCCGCCTTCGGGTGTTTCGGGACGTCTGCCATCGTCGCGGTCACCGCGCAAAATACCCTCGGCGTCCACGCGATCCACGCCGTTCCGCCCGCAATCATCGACGCGCAACTCGCCGCGCTCGCCACCGACCTCCCTCCCGACGCATGCAAGACGGGAATGCTCGCGACCGCCGAGCTGGTCCACCTCGTCGCCGACCGCATCGCAGAGTACCGCTGGGGGCGGTACGTCCTCGACCCGGTGATGGTGGCGAGTTCAGGCGACCCGCTGCTCGAGCCCGACGCGATCAGCGCATTGCGCGACCGGCTGCTGCCGCTCACGGCGTGCGTCACGCCGAACCTCGATGAGGCGGAGCTGCTGACGGAGCTGGAAGTGCGCGATCCCGACAGCATGGTGCGAGCCGGAGAAGCACTGCTGGAGGCGGGCGCGCGCGCCGCGTTGGTGAAAGGCGGCCATCTTGAGAGCGACATCGTCGTCGACATTCTCGTGATGCCCGACGGCGTGCACCGATTCACCCGGCCGCGGATCGCGACCCGCTCGACGCACGGCACCGGATGCACCCTCGCCGCCGCGATCACCGCCGGCCTCGCCCTCGGTCGCCCGCTGCAGGTCGCGGTGCCTGATGCACTCGACTACCTGCAGGCCGCGATTCGTGCTGCCCCGCGGCTCGGCGCAGGGAACGGCCCGGTGTGGCACGGCGTGCCGGTGCCGTAGCCGCGGGCCGGTTCACAGCAATTCCGCCGCGGTTCGGCTGGTCGGCAGCGTCCGGGCGAGCATTTCGCCGAGCATGTTGACCGCCTCCTCCGCCATCGCCCGGTAAGTGGTGAGCTTGCCGCCCGCGATCGTGAGTACCGCGCCCTCGCGCAGCATGAGGTGCTCCCGGCTCCGGCTGCTGGCCGATCCCGATTGCCGAAGCAATGGTCGCACCCCGGCCCACCGATCCACGATGTCACTGCCGCCGAGCTCACGATCGGGAAAGAGGTGCTGCACCGCGCGCAACAGGTAGGCCACATCAGCGTCGCCCACCGTCAGCGCGTCGGGCGGCTCCTCGGTGTCCGTGTCGGTGGTGCCGATGACTACGCGATCGCATTCAGGCTCGGGAATGCAGAACATCACGCGCTGGTCGTCCGGGTGGCGCAGGGCAATCGCGTGAGCCAATGGAAGTCGGGTGAGCGGAATCGTGATGTGGATGCCCTTGGTGCCCCCGACCAGCTGCCGGTCGGGCAGGGCCAGCTCCCGGCGGACCGCGTCGGTCCACGGCCCGGTCGCCACAATGAGCGAATGAGCGCGAAACACCTCCCCGCCGGGGAGCGTGGCCCGCACACCATCGGTCTCGATGGCGACGGCGGCGTGACAATGCTCCACGATCCGCGCTCCGTGATCCGCGGCACTCCGAATCGTTGCACGCACCAGGCCGATGTCATCACACCGCGCATCCTGGTAGACGGCGCCGCCCTGCAAAGGTGCGCGCGCGAGCAGCGGTTCTCGGCGCTGCAGGCCACGGCGGGTGAGCGGATGATGCGGACCCAGCGCTCGCCGGCCGGCGAGCGCACCGTAGAGCGTGACGCCAACCCCAACGCGCAGCCACTGCCACCTCGCTCCGCGCTCCAGCACGAACAGGAACGTCACCGGCCTCACCAGCCCAGGTGCGATCTTGAGGAGCGTGGCCCGTTCGGCCAGTGCCTCGCGCACCAGCGCAATGTCACCGGTTTCGAGGTAGCGAATCCCGCCGTGCACCAGCCGACTCGACCGCGACGACGTCCCCCAACCCACGGTATGCTTCTCAAGCAGCGTCACCGACAGGCCGCGCATCGCCGCGTCGCGCGCGACCCCCGCACCGACGATGCCGCCACCCAGGATCAGGACATCCGCTACAGCCTCGACCGTTGCGTCCTCATTGCCGCGGCGGCAGGGCCGCGATCACGCCGGTGACAAGGTCTGCCAGTTCGACGCCTACTTGCTTCGCCACGTCCATCACGTCGGTATGGCTGAGCAGCGCGCTGCTCGTTCCCGCGGCAGCGTTGGTGACCGTCGAAATGCCGAGGCAGCGCAACGAGCGCGCCCGCGCCACGATCACCTCCGGGACGGTGCTCATCCCGACCGCATCCGCACCGAGGCGCTCGAGCATCCGCACCTCGGCCGGTGTCTCGTAACTTGGCCCGAGCAGCGCAGCATACGTCCCCTCGTCGAGCGTGATCCCCCGCTCCGCCGCGACGCGACGCGCAGTGGCTCGAAGCTCTGCATCATATGCCTCGCTCATGTCAGGGAAACGCGTCTCGCCCTCCAGCACCGGACCTTCGAGCGGGTTGCGCCCGGTGAGGTTGAGATGGTCGCTGATCAGCATCAAGGTACCGGGGCGGAACGACCGCCGAATGCCACCGGCGGCGTTCGTCACGATCACCGTCTCCACGCCGAGCGCGGCAAACACGCGAATCGGCAACACGGCGTCGCTCGCCGAGTGGCCCTCATACATGTGGAACCGACCGCTCTGCGCGATCACCGGGACGCCGCCGAGCGTACCGGCAACGAGTTCGCCCTGGTGTCCCTGTACGGTGGGTATGTGGAACCCGGGGATGTCGCCGTACGAGACCCGCACCGCACTCTCGATCCGATCGGCGAGCGGTCCCAGGCCGGAACCGAGCACGATCGCGATACGTGGTCGAAGTCCGCCGATGGCAGCGGCGACGGTGTCGGCGGACGATGCGATCACATCGGCCGGACTCACCAGCCGGCTCACGCGAGCATCCCCGCGAGGGAGGCCGAAATGAACGCCGCGAGGTTGCCGGCGATCATCGCCTTGAGCCCGAACTTCGCGATTTCCGGCCGACGCTCGGGTGCGAGCCCGCCGATCCCGCCGATCTGGATCGCGATCGATGAGAAGTTCGCGAAACCCAACAATGCGTAGGTGAGGATCAGCGCACTCCGCGGCTGCAGCACCACGCCGCTGCCCAGGTCGCCGGCGAACTGCGCATAGGCCACGAACTCGTTGAGCGATGTCTTGAGACCAATCAGCCCGCCGACGTAACTGGTGTCGGCCCATGGCACGCCCATCACGAATGCCAGTGGCCGCAGCAGGAAACCGAGGATGCCCTGCAGCGAGAGGCCCTCGATGCCGGCCAGCCCGCCCATCCAGCCGAGGCCCGCATTCAGCATCGCGACCAGTGCCACGAACGCCATCAGCATCGCGGCCACGTTGATGGCGAGCTGCACCCCTTGCGCCGCACCATTTGCCGCGGATTCGATGACGCTCGACTCGCGGGCCGCGCCGAGATCGAGGTCGAGCGAGCCCTTGGTCACCGGCACGCCGGTCTCGGGCATCAGGATCTTGGAGAGGTAGAGGCCGGCGGGTGCGTTCATCACGCTCGCGGCGAGCAGGTGTCCGGCGATCCCGGGCAGTACGCCGGAGAGCATGCCGACATACGCGGCCAGGACGCCGCCCGCCACTGTCGCAAATCCGCCCACCATCACGGTGACCAGTTCCGACTGCGTCATCGTGCCGACAAACGGCTTGATGAGCAACGGTGCCTCAGTTTGGCCCAGGAAGATGTTTCCCGATGCGCTCAGCGTCTCGGCACCCGACGTACCGAGTGTCTTCTGCATCCCCCACGCCAGTCCCTTGACGATCCACTGCATGATGCCGAGGTAGTAGAGCACCGACATCAGCGCGGAGAAGAAGATGATCGTCGGCAGCACGTTGAAGGCGAAGAACGCGCCGGTGCTGGCGACGTAGCCGGCGGCGGTATCGAGCCCGCCGGTTGCCCCGGGGGTGCCCACCGGAACGTTGCTCTGCACCAGGTTACCGAAGACGAACCGGGCGCCCTGCTCCTGGAAACCCAGCAGGTTGGTGATCACATTCCCGACTCCGGCGAAAAACGAACGCCCGAATTCGGTTTTGAGCACGATCAGTCCGAAGACAAGCTGCATCAACATCCCCGACGCCACCAGCCGCCAATTGATCGCCCGCCGGTTGTAGCTCATCAGCACGGTGAGTCCGATCATCACCGCAATCCCGACGATGCCGATCAGGCGTTCACCGATCGGGATGTCGAGGCCACCACTCAGCGCTGCGAAGCGCTCGGCAGCGGTGGGGAGCTGCTGCTGGATCGACAGGAACAGGGTCACGGGCGGCTCGCGATGGAGGCCTGCGCGCTGCCCAGCAGGGCGAGTCGCATCGGCCAGGGGATGAATGCATGCTCGAACGCCGTGAGCGCCATCGACTCCAGCTCCGGCAGGGTGAAGCCGAGCGCACGATGCGCGGTGTCGTATTCATCAGTGAGATGCACACCGCTCATGAGCCACGAATCGGTGCACAGTGTCACCGGGATGCCCGCGTCGAAATACTGCCGGACCGGGTGGTCGGCCGCCGATGCGACCGCGTGCGTCTGCACGTTGCTGCTGATGTTGATCTCGATGCAGATCCGGCGGTCGCGGACGAATGCCAAAAGTTCCGGGTTCTCCCGCAGCCTCGTGCCGTGTCCGATCCTGACCGCATGGCAGGAGTGTATTGCCTCGAAGATCGACTCCCATCCGGCCGCCTCGCCAGCGTGGACGGTGATCCCGAGTCCGCCCCGCGCCGCGATGTCGAACGCCTCGCGATGCAATTCCGGGGGCCGACCCGCCTCCCCGCCGGCAAGGTCGAATCCGACCACGCCGTGGTCACGCATCCGCACCGAATGTTCCGCAATCTCCACCGAAAGCGCCGGGTCAAAGTGTCGCAGCGAGCAATTGATGATTCGGCTCGCCACCCCGAACTCGGCTTCGCCCCGTTGCAGCCCGCGCCACTCGGCTCGGATCGCGTCGTCCATCGAGAGGCCATGCCGGGTGCTCAGCGCGGGACAGTAGCGCACCTCGAGATACCGTACACCGTCTGCCGCGGCATCGACCACCATCTCGTAGGCGACCCGTTCGATCGCCTCGGGTGCCTGCAGCAAGGCGATCGTGTACTCGAACCGCCCGAGATACTCTTCGAGGTTGCGCGCATCGTCGACCAGCATCCAACGCCGCAACGCATCCGGGTCGGAGGCGGGAAGGGCCATGTCGAGTTCGGCCGCCAACTCAAGCATTGTGCCGGGCCGGAGCGAGCCGTCAAGGTGCACGTGCAGCTCAGCCTTGTGCATCTGAAGGAGTCGATCACGCATCGGCGGATCCACCCAGGCGTGCACTCTTTCGCGCACGGTAAATGGCACCAGCTGCGGGCGTCAACGCGGGGTCGACCAGGATGGCGCGTCCGTCGGTGAGGTTCAGGGTGCCGCCGAGCAGGGCGGCGAAGAGCTCAGGTTCGTGCTCGGCCAGCACCTGCCCGAGGGTCGTGCCCGGGGGTACCTGCAGGCATCGGTCATTGACGAATATCGGGATCGAGGAGGTCACGGATGTAAATATCCGGTCACAAGGTGGTCTCCCGCAACGCACGAGCGCTTGCGCGGGCCCCGCCGGGCGCCCTTCGTTGAGGGATGAGCCATCGCATCCTCGTGGTTGATGACGAGCCGGACATCACGGCCCTGGTTGCATATCACCTCGCGAAGGCGGGGTACCGGGTGTCCACCGCATCGGGGGGTCGGGAGGCCCTGCGGGCCGCCCGCGAAGAGCGACCAGACCTAGTGGTGCTCGACCTGATGCTGCCTGAAATGTCCGGCTACGACGTCCTGGCCGAGCTGCGGCGCCTCGAAGAAACCCGGGATGTCGGGGTGATCTTGCTGACGGCGCGCCGCGATGAACCCGACCGGATCCGCGGCCTCTCGCTGGGTGCCGACGACTACCTTACCAAGCCATTCTCGCCGGCAGAGCTCACGCTGAGGGTGCAGGCTGTGCTGCGCAGGCTGGGTTCCCCGGCAGTGCAGGCGGGATCCACCCTGGTCGTGGAGGACATCGCGATCGATCGGGCCGCGCGCCGCGTTGTGGTTGCCGGTGAGGAGGTTGGGCTCACCGCCACCGAGTACAAGCTATTGCTCACTCTCGTGGAGCGGCGCGGCCGGGCGCAAAGCCGCCCCCAGCTTCTCGACATGGTGTGGGACGCCCAGCCCGACATCCAGACCCGCACCGTGGACATGCATGTGCAACGACTCCGCTCGAAACTTGGCCCCACCGGGGACATGATCGAAACCGTGCGCGGCTTCGGCTACCGCTTCAAGGCAATGGACCGGCGCGGCAGCGCCCTGTGAACCTCACGGGGCGGCTGGCCCTCGGCACTATTGCCGTAGCCGTGTGCACTCTCGTGGTGCTGCTCTGGGGCTCCGAGCACGCACTACGCGCCGACCTCGAGGTCGTCGAACACGCGCGCCTGACCCGGGAAGCCCAGGGAATTGCCGGTGCCCTATCCGCGGATCAGTCCAGTTGGCCGGACGAAATCGCGCGAATGAGTGCCCAGACCGGCCACCGCGTCGCGCTCCGTTCCGCTGAACGCCTTGTCGTCGCCACCGATTCGCTGCGATCGGGCGGGTTCCTCACCGCGAGCGTCCCGGGCGGTCCCGGCACGGTCGAGGTTTCCGCCTCGGTCCGCCATATCGATGATGCGGTGCTGCGCGTCCGCGACTCGACCATCAATGCCGCCATTTTTGCCGTGCTGGTGGCGCTCCTCCTTGCCGTGGTGGTGGGACGATCGTTGGCATCGCCACTTCTCGAGATATCACGTGCAGCGCGCTCGATTGCCGGTGGCGCACCGCCTCGCTTCCCCCATTCACGGATCGCGGAAGTGGACACACTGGTGGCCGCGCTTCGGGAGATGCACGCCCAGCTCGGCTCGCGTTTCACCGCACTCGAACGGGAAAAGGCAGAGACCGCGGCGATCGTGGAATCGATGGTCGAGGGGATCATCTCCACAGATTCGCGAGGCGCGATCGTCACCGCGAATGCCACCGCGCGGCGCCTGCTCGGCTACCAGGATGGGGCCCCGATTCCGCACCTCGCCACGATCTTCCGGGTGAAGTCGGCGCGGGACGCCGTGGAGCGTGTCCTGAAGGGCGACTCAATCGTAGACCGCGAAGTCGAACTACGCGGTGCGGTGTTCACGATGAACGCGCGACCGCTTCCCGGCGGTGGTGCGGTCGTCGTCCTGCACGACCTGACCGACGTCCGGCGGCTGGAGACGGTCCGACGCGACTTCGTGGCCAACGTCTCTCACGAACTCAAGACTCCACTCACCTCGATTGCGGGATACGCCGAGACGCTGACCGACGAAGACATCGCCCCCGAGGCGCGCCAGCGGTTCGTCGAGACGATCCTGGCCAACGCCCGGCGCATGCATAACCTGGTCGACGATCTCCTCGACCTCTCCCGCATCGAATCGGGGCGGTGGATCCCGAATCCCACGCGGGGCGACGCGGCGACGATGGTCCGGGAAGCGTGGTCGGGATTCGCCGACCGGGCGGCGCATCGACGCATCGATTTTGCCCTCGAAGTGGGTCCGGACGCCGATCAGGTCACCGCTGACAGCGACGCCGTGCACCACGTGCTCTGCAACCTCTTCGACAACGCGCTGCGGCACCTGAGCGATCGCGGGAGGGTGCGGGTGGACGCCACCCGGGTCGACGGTGGAGTCTCGCTCGCAGTGGGCGACACCGGGAGCGGGATCGCTCCGGAGCACCTCCCACGGATCTTCGAGCGCTTCTACCGTGTCGATCCCTCCCGGTCGCGCGATCAGGGAGGCACCGGCCTCGGCCTCGCGATCGTGAAGCACATGGTCGAGGCCCACGGCGGCACCGTGGCAATCACGAGCACCGTGCGCGAGGGCACGACCGTCACGGCGTGGTTTCCCGATCAGCCCGGCATTACGTCGGACGTTACGCGATCGTGACCGGAACGTCACGAGGCATTTACCCGCTGCCAGCAACTTCGCCCCGATGTTACAAACGTCACACGGTCACGAGACCGTCGTGATCACGAAACACTCGGGGAGGCTGGATGTCGGTTCGCCACGTAGTCCTGACCACCGCAGCAATGGTGCTTGCGCTCTCAACCCGTCACCTGGCGGCACAGTCGCCGAGCGTGTCGGTGGGCGGTGTCATCTACACCAACTTCGGCTACCAGCTCGATCGAGATACGTCGCTCGCGGTCGATGGCCGGCGTAACAACTTCGACGTCAACCGATCGTACATCACGGTGACCAGCAAGTCGGGGATCTTCTCCGGACGCGTCACTGCCGATGTCGATGGTCGGCGCGCCGCGTCCAATCAGCAGACGTTCCGGCTCAAGTATGCCTACGTCGCGCTCACGCCCACGGGCAGCCAACTCACCCTCAAGCTCGGTGCAGTGCAGACTCCGTTCATCGAGTTCGACGAGGCGATGTGGGGCTACCGAATGCAGGGCACGGTGGCGATGGACCGCAACGGCTATCTCACATCGTCCGATTTTGGTTTCAGCGCCGACATGTCGTGGATGAACGAGGGGCTGGAGGTCGCAGCGGGTGTGTTCAACGGCGAGGGATACAGCGGTACCCCCGGTGACCAGTACAAGGATGTTGCCGGCCGCGTCTCGCTGCGGCTGCTCCGTTCCGATGACGCATCACGCCTCGGTGGGCTCCGCGCGACCGGTTTCGCGCTCATCGGGCAGCGCAACGGCGGAGGCCCCCGCGAGCGCTACCTCGGGATGCTCTCTTGGCGGACCAAGGCAATGACCGTGGCTGCGCAGTACTCCACGACCGCCGATTCGCTCTCCGGTACCGCCCCCGACGTCGACGGACAGGTGATCAGTGCCTACGCGACCTACAGCCTCCCCGCTTCGCCGATCCGGCTGCTGGCTCGGGTCGACGTGGTTGATCCTGACACCGACAGCGAGCCGGACACGCCCTCGCTCACCGCAGGCCGGCAGACCAGGGTGATCGCGGGCGTGTCGTACCAGGCCACGCCGAACGTCCGATTCCTGGCAGACGCTGATTTCGCGTCGCTGAACCATGGATCGCCGTCCCCGGCATTCGAGGGCACGAGGCGCACGCTCTACTTTCACGCCGAATACAAGTTCTAGCGCACGACACAGGGTTCCGGGGCTGGCGGCGTGACCAAGCCCCCTTCACCACCATCAGGAGCAACGCATGTCGGTTCGAACATTGGGACGCAGCATCGTGACGGTCGCAACCCTCGGCAGTTTCCTGCTGGTTGCTGGCTGCGGCGGCGGGGAGAAGGGGGCCGGGGGCAGTGGCGTCGCACCGCAGATGCTCACCGGCGCCGGGGCCACGTTCCCGTACCCGGTCTATTCGAAGTGGTTCCACGCGTTCAACCTCGCCACCGGGCACCAGGTCAACTACCAGTCGGTCGGGTCCGGCGCGGGTGTGAAGCAGTTCGTCGAGAACACCGTCGACTTCGGGGCGACCGATGGCCCCATGACCGACGAGGAAATCGCCGCCGTTGGCGGCAAGGTCCTGCACATCCCGACGGTGCTCGGTGCCGTCGCGCTCACGTGGAACCTTCCGGGTGTCACCGCACTGCGTCTCGATGGGCCGACGGTCGCTGACATCTTCCAGGGCCGGATCACCAAGTGGAACGATCCGCGGCTCCTCGCGCTCAACCCGGGCACCACGCTTCCAGATCGCGAGCTGATCGTGGTGCACCGCTCCGATGGTTCGGGGACGTCGTTCATCTTCACCGACTACCTCGCCAAGGTCTCTCCAGCGTGGAAGACCAGCGTCGGCGCCGGAAAGTCGGTCGCGTGGCCGGTCGGCCTCGGCGGCAAGGGTAACGAGGGCGTGACTCAGCAGATCAAGCAAGTCGAGGGATCGCTCGGATACGTCGAATTGATCTATGCGATGTCGAACTCACTGCCCTCAGCGGCGCTCAAGAACAGCAACGGCGATTTCGTCGTGCCCTCGCTTGAGAGCGTGAGCGCCGCGGCAGCCGGGACGACATTCGGGCCAGACACCGACTTCCGGGTATCGATCACCGATGCCGCGGGCGCAGGCGCGTATCCGATCTCGTCGTTCACCTGGCTGCTGGTGCATCCCACCCTGCCCGACACAGCCAAGGCGAAGGCGCTCCATCAGTTCCTCGACTGGATGGTGACCCCGGAGGCCATGGCGATGGCGGCGGAGCTTCACTATGCGCCACTGCCAGCTCCGGTGATCGAACTAGTGAAGACCAGGATCGCCACCCTCCAGTAGCATGCCCGCGATGGCACGCCGGGTCGTCTCAGGGGGACCCGGTGTGCGTCGCGCTCTCGTGACACGTCTGTTACACTATCGTGACCGACCCCGGACCCCTGCCAGCTAGAATCTGAGCCGATGCCAACCACCCCCTTGCCTGACGACGCGGCCACGTCCGACGCGTCCCTCGCGCTGTCCGCGTGGGGTGATCGAATCTTCAAGGTTCTCCTGGTGGCATCGGCGCTTGCTGCACCCGCGCTACTGGTCGGCCTGCTGTGGCAGCTTCTGCACGGCGCGGGAGCGGCCATCGACGCGTTCGGGTTCTCGTTCATCACCGATTCGGTCTGGGATCCGGTCGGGGAAAAGTTCGGCGCCCTCCCTCTGGTTTTCGGGACGCTCCTGACTTCGTTCCTGGCATTGTTGCTCGCCGTCCCGCTCTCCCTCGGCGTGGCGATCTACCTCACCGAGTTCGCGCCCGATCGGATCCGCCAGCCGATCGCGATGGTGATCGAGTTGCTGGCAGCGATCCCGAGCGTGGTGTACGGCCTGTGGGGCATCTTCGTGATGATCCCGATTCTTCAGAGCTCCGTATATCCGTTCCTTGAGGCCAACTTCGGTTGGTTACCAATCTTCCAGGGACCGATCTACGGCCCATCCGTGCTCTCGGCGTCACTTATCCTGACGATCATGGTGATGCCGTTCATCATGTCGGTGGCCCGTGAGGTGCTCCTGGCTGTCCCCGCGGGGCAGCGCGAGGCCGCCACGGCCCTCGGTGCCACTCGCTGGGAGGCGGTCACCACCGCCATCGTCCCGTATGCCAAGTCGGGTATTGTGGGCGCGATCATCCTCGGCCTCGGCCGCGCACTGGGCGAGACGATGGCCGTGACCATGTTGATCGGTAATCGGCACGACATCGCCGCGTCGCTCTTCGCGCCGGGCTACTCGATGGCCGCGGTGATCGCGAACGAGTTCGCCGAAGCTGGCTTGGGCTCGCTGCACTCTTCCGCACTCACCTACGTGGCGCTCCTGCTCTTCGCAGTCACGGTGCTGGTCAATGCCGCAGCCCGACTGATGATCTGGCGGATGGACCGCGGGGCCGGCAAGTGACCCGGGGCGCTCGCCGTCGGCTGATGTCTCGCATCATGGTCGGAGTGATGATCGCGGCGGTCATCGTGGCCGTGCTCCCGCTCTTCCTGATCCTGGGCTCGCTCGTCGTGAAGGGCGCGAGTTCGCTCTCGATCTCTTTCTTCACCAACACCCCCGTTCCGGTGGGCGAGGATGGCGGCGGCGTGCGGCATGCCATCGTGGGCACACTCCTCATCGTCGGGATGGCCGCGCTGGTGGGCGTCCCGCTGGGGGTCGCCGCCGGGATCTATACCACGGAGTTCCGCGGATCGCGCCTCGCGACCATCACGCGCTTCGTAGCGGACGTGCTCAACGGCACGCCATCGATTGTTGTCGGCGTGTTTGCGTGGACCGTTGTCGTGCTGACCCAGGGGCACTTCTCGGCGCTCGCCGGCTCCGCAGCGCTTGCGGTGCTGATGCTGCCGATGGTCATGCGGACCACCGAGGAGTTGCTCAATCTCGTGCCGGTGTCTTTGCGCGAGGCGGCGCTCGCGCTGGGGTACTCACGCTGGCGAACCTCGCTCACGATCGTCCTGCGCACCGCCCTGCCGGGCATCGTGACCGGCGTGCTGCTCTCGGTGGCACGCATTGCCGGCGAGACCGCCCCGCTCCTCTTCACCGCGCTCGGCAGCCAGTTCCTGAGCTACAACGTCGACCGTCCGATGGCGGCGTTGCCGCTGATGGTCTACACCTACGCCACCGGTCCGTTCGAGGAATGGCACCGGCTCGCCTGGTCGGCGGCACTGGTATTGATCATCGTCGTCCTCGTGCTGAGCGTGATCGCACGCGTCGTCACCCGCCAGCGGTTCGGTCGCAATGTCTGATGACGCCACGGTGCACCTGCGAACCGAGCAGCTGAGCGCGATGTACGGCAAGTTCAGCGCGATCAAGAACGTCACGCTCGCGTTCCCGGTCAACAAGGTTCACGCCCTCATCGGCCCCTCGGGATGCGGCAAGAGCACCTTCCTGCGCACGCTCAACCGGCTGCACGAGATGACTCCGGGCGCGTGGATCACCGGCACGGTGGAGCTCGACGGGCAGGATGTCTATGCCCCCGCCGTCTCGCCGATCCAACTCCGACGCCGCGTCGGGATGGTGTTCCAGAAGCCCACGCCGTTCCCGACGATGTCGATCTTCGACAACGTCGCGGCTGGGTTGCGCATCCATCGCAAGCTGCCCCGAACCGAACTCGCCGAGATCGTCGAGCGTTCCTTGCAGCGTGCGGCGCTCTGGGACGAGGTCAAGGACCGCCTCAAGACCAGCGCCACCGCACTCTCGGGTGGCCAGCAGCAGCGGCTCTGCCTGGCGCGCACGATCGCACCGGAGCCCGAGGTCATACTCCTCGACGAGCCGACCGCGTCGCTCGACCCGCAGGGTACCCAGCGCATCGAGGAGCTGATGCACGAGCTCAAGACGGATTTCACCATCGTGATCGTGACGCACAACATGCAACAGGCGGCCCGCGTGTCCGACACCACCTCGTTCTTTTACCTCGGTGACATGGTCGAGCACGGGCCAACCAAAACGATTTTCACCCGGCCGAAGGACCCGCAGACCGAGGCCTACATCACGGGACGGTTCGGATGACACCCCCGGTCCGCGCCACCCTGTCCCCTCGCCCCCCGTCGACCGGCACTCCGGTCGCCGAGAGGAGCCCGGCGGTCGAGGCCACCGATTTCTGTTTTTGGTACGGAGCGAATCAGGCGCTCTTCGACCTCTCGCTGGCGTTCGACGCGAAAGCCGTCACGGCGATCATCGGGCCGTCCGGCTGCGGCAAGAGCACCTTCCTCCGGTGCATCAACCGGATGAACCTCCTGATCCCGGGCACGCGCGCCGAGGGGGAGCTGTGCGTCGAGGGCCGACCGGTGTACGATCCGGCGATCGACCTCGTGGCGCATCGCCTGCGCGTGGGGATGGTGTTCCAGAGGCCCAACCCGTTCCCGAAGTCGATTTTCGCGAACGTCGCCTACGGCCCCACACTGAATGCCCTGGTGAGCAAACGGGATCTGCCCGACGTGGTGGAAAAGTGCCTGCGCCGAGCGGCGCTGTGGGACGAGGTCAAGGATCGCCTCGATTCACCGGCCACCGGTCTCTCGGGCGGGCAGCAGCAGCGTCTCTGCATCGCGCGCGCCCTGGCCAACGCCCCGTCGGTGCTGCTGATGGATGAGCCGTGCTCGGCGCTTGACCCGATTGCAACACAGAAGGTCGAAGAGCTGATCTTCGAGCTCCGACAGGACTTCACGATCATCATCGTGACGCACAACATGCAACAGGCCGCGCGCGTCGCGCAGCGGACGGCATTCTTCGAGGCCGGACGCCTGGTGGAGTACGGGGAGACGGACCAGATCTTCACCGCCCCCGCCAAGGAGCGTACCGAGGCGTATATCACCGGGAGGTTCGGATGAACGAGGGACAGCGACACTTTCACGAGGACCTGAACCAGCTCAAGGTCCGGCTCCTCGCAATGTCGGGCGAGGCGGAAGCTGCCCTCAGCCTCGCCGTCGAATCAGTGCTGGAACGCGACCTTGAAAAGGCCAAGCGCGTCATCGCCGGTGACAAGGTGATCGACGAACTCGAGGTCGAGGTCGAGGGACAGTGCATCCGCCTCCTCGCCACCCAGCAGCCGATGGCCCGCGACCTCCGCAGGCTCACGTCGGCGCTCAAGATCGGCAACGACCTCGAGCGGGTGGGCGATCACGCGGTGAACATCGCCCAAAGCGCCGAGCGGCTTGCGCAGTCACGACCAATCACGCCGGAACCCGAGATGGTCGAGATGGCCAAGCTCGCTCGCGGGATGCTTTCGGACGCGATCGAGGCATTCGTACGCGAGGATGGCGAGGCGGGACGCGACGTGTGCCGTCGCGATGACAAGGTCGATGCCCTCCACAATTCGGTGTTCAGGATCCTGCTGACCCACATGATGGAGGATCCGCACATGATCAGCGCGGGCATGGACCTCTTTCTGGTCTCCCGGAACCTTGAGCGTGTCGCCGACCTCGCGACAAACATCGGTGAGGAAGTAGTCTTTCTGGTCGAGGGGAAGTCGATCAAGCACCATGCGGAAGACGGCGGGAGCTGAGGCGCCGAACGGCACCCAGCCGCCGCCCGCTCACGCGCCGTACGGAACCCAGATGTTCTTGACCTGCGTCGCATGGCGCAGGAATTCCGGCCCCTCGCCCGCTTCGGGGTCGAGCCAGTCTCGCGTCGTCCACTCGGTCCACGTCGCCTTCATGTTCCCGGCCGAGAGGCGTTCGGCCTCCGCCCCTTCCGGCTGGGTGCCGAATACCCAGATCGCATCGACATCATCGTGTGATGCCAACGTGGCGAGCAGTTCGCGCCGAAGTCCCGTGATGATGTTGACCGCCCCAGCTGGGACGTCCGAGGTGTCGAGCACCTGGTAGAGGTCGGTCGCCGAAAGCGGCCAGCGCTCCGACGGCACGACCACTACCCGATTGCCCATTGCGATCGCCGGGAGCACGGCGGAGAGGAAGCCCAGCAGCGGCGCCTCGTCGGGGCAAACCAGTCCGATGACACCGAATGGCTCCGGCATCGCCAGCGTGACGTTCCGATGCGGGGTGTGGTGCACCGCGCCGTCGTACTTGTCGGCCCATCCGGCGTAGGCAAAGCATCGCTGGATCGAGGCCTCCACTTCGGCGGCGCCGTTATCGAAACCGCCTGCTGCGAGGCGCTCGGCGAACTCGTCAGCACGGGCGGCAAGATTCTCCCCAACGTAGTAGAGCACCTGCGCCCGCAGGTGCGCCGTCGCGCTCGACCACTTGGCACCCGCATGCGCTGCCTCCACGGCGTTCCGGACATCCTTGCGGTTGCCACGACCGACTTCCGCGACGGCGTTGCCGACGCTGTCGTGCACGGCCAACGCGTAGCCCGAGTCGGGCCGCACCTGCTTGCCGCCGATGTACAGCTTGGGGGTGCGGTCGATCGGCGGCAATTTTGCGGTACGATCGTCGGGGGGCGATTCGTCGGAATGCTCGCCCTGCACACCCCGTTCTCCGTTCTCCGCTCTCCGTTCTCCCCACGCTGCCTTTCGATCAACCTTCAAGTACTCGTACATCCCCTCGCGTCCACCTTCGCGTCCGAATCCGCTCTCGCGATATCCGCCGAAACCCGACGCCGCATCAAACATGTTGGTGCAGTTGATCCAGACGGTGCCAGCCTTGATGCGCGGCGCAATGTCGAGCGCGAGGTTGATGTTCTCGGTCCACAGGCTCGCGGCAAGGCCGTACTGAGTGTTGTTCGCGAGTTCCACCGCCTCATCTGGCGTGCGGAACGTCATCTGGACCACGACCGGACCGAAGATCTCGACCTGTGCCACGGTCGACGACGGCGACACGTCGGTGAACAACGTCGGCGGGTAGAAGAGTCCCTCGGTGGGCACGCTCCACGACGGCTGCCAGCACGCGGCGCCCTCACTGATTCCCTGCGCCACCAACTCGCGGATCCGATCGAGTTGCACCGGCGCCACGATCGCACCGATGTCGACCGCCTTGTCGAGCGGCGAACCCACGCGCAGCGTCTCCATCCGGGCACGGAGCTTCTGCACCAACCGATCGGCTATGCCTTCCTGCACCAGGATGCGCGATCCCGCGCAACAGACCTGCCCCTGGTTGAACCAGATCGCATCGACCACGCCCTCGACCACCGAGTCGAGATCGGCGTCCTCGAACACGATGAACGGCGACTTCCCGCCCAGCTCGAGCGAGAGCTTCTTCCCGCTTCCCGCGGTCGCCACCCGGATGATGCGGCCAACCTCGGTCGAGCCGGTGAACGCCACCTTGTCGACATCGGGGTGCTCGACCAGCGTGGCGCCGGCTCGGCCGTCACCGGTGATGATGTTCACCACTCCAGCCGGGAGACCAATCTCGGCGAGCAGGTCCGCCAGGCAGAGCGCAGTGAGCGGTGTATACTCGGCCGGCTTGAGCACCACGCAATTACCAGCAGCGAGTGCCGGCGCGATCTTCCACGACAGCATCAGCAGTGGGAAGTTCCACGGGATCACCTGCCCCACCACACCAACGGCCGACATTCCCGGAAACTCGCGGTCGAGCAACTGCGCCCACCCTGCGTGGTGATAGAAATGCCGCGCGACCAACGGAATGTCGATATCGCGCGACTCCCGGATCGGCTTTCCGTTGTCGAGCGATTCCACCACCGCAAAGAGCCGCGCTCGGCGCTGAATGCCGCGCGCGATCGCATACATCCACCGCGCCCGACCATGTCCGCCGAGCGCCTGCCAGCCGGGAAGTGCCGCGCGCGCCGCGGCAACCGCCGCACCGACGTCGGCGTCGCTGGCCTGACTGACCACGGCGAGGTCATCGCCGCCAGCAGGGTTCGCGACCACGAACGTGTCCGCTGCCGAAGTCCACGCGCCACCGATGAATTGCCCGAACCGGCAATCATGACCATCGAGCCATTCCATCGCCGGCGCAGCAGATTCCGGTGCAGGGCCCCAAGAGAGCGTCTCGAATGCGTCGCGTACGGAAGTCATGGTGGTCACCAATCACGTAAGTGTGATAATCCTTCAACCCTTCAACCCTTCAACCTTTCAACCCTTCAACCCTTCAACCTGCTTCACGCCATCGGATGCCGATGCGCCGCCGAATACCGCCCGGTGACGAAGTGCTCGAGCTGGCGTTCGATGTCGGTGAGCAGCGATGATGCGCCGAAACGAAAGAGATCAGGCTGCACCCAGCGATCGCCCAGCTCCTCCTTCATCATTGCCATCCAGTCGAGCGATTCCTTTGCGCGCCGGATTCCACCGGCGGGCTTGAAGCCCACGATGTGTCCGGTGCGCTCACGGTAATCCCGGATGCTGCGCGCCATCACGAGCCCCACCGGCAGCACGGCGTTGACGCCCTCTTTGCCGGTGCTGGTCTTCACGAAATCGGCGCCGGCCATCATCGCCACCGCGCTGGCCCGTGCCACGTCGCGCAATGTGCCGAGATCTCCAGTGCCGAGGATCGCCTTGAGATGCGCGTCACCAGCGGCGGCGCGAAACGCCTTTACCTCATCATACAGCGCCTGCCAGTTGCCGGTGAGCACATGGGCGCGCGTGATCACGATGTCGATCTCCGCAGCTCCATCAGCGACTGATGCCTCGATCTCGGCGAGCCGGGTGTGCATCGGCGAAAGGCCGGCCGGGAAACCAGTTGATACGGCTGCGACCGGGATTCCGCTGCCAGCCAGGGCTTCCACCGCCGTGGCCACGAACGCGTGGTAGACGCAGACGGCTGCGACGGTGATCCGCTCACCCGCCATGCCCAGCGCGTCGAGGAGGTCGCCACGCACCGGCTGCCGCGCCTTGGCACAAAGTCGGCGCACCCGTCCGGCGGTGTCGTCACCCTGCAGCGTGGTGAGGTCCATCAGGGTGACCGCGCGAAGCAACCAACCCGCCTGCCACGCCGTCTTGACCGACCGGCGGGTGCCGATCGTGGCGGCACGACGCTCCACGGCGCTGCGGTTGATTCGTATCTCCCGCACCCAGCCGAGGTCGAGCGGAATGCCCGGGTTGCGTGGGAACGCGCCGTCGGGTGGCAGCGACGTGGGGACGGTCGCGTAGGGAATCGGTGCGCTGTTCGCGGTGCGCGTCCGGCGTGCGTCGGTTGTGCTCATCGGACCTCGGATTGCCGCCAGGATCCGGCGGCCAACAGTTCACTGCGGCGGTGCCAGAGCACCGGATCGCGGAACAGCTTGATCAATACCGCGCCGGCGACGAATCCACCCACGTGCGCCCAGAAGGCCACACCGCCCACGGAATCGACCCGCAACCCCAGCGTCTGGAGCACGAACCAGTACCCCAACATGAGCCACGCCGGAACAGTCACCCGGAAGAAGATGATGACCAGCACGACCAGCATGTGAATCTTGACCTTCGGATACAGTATCGCATAAGCCCCCATCACCCCGCTGATGGCGCCGCTGGCTCCCACCATCGGGACGCTGCTCGCCGGATCAGCCAGAACCTGCGCCGCGGCGGCGCCAACTCCGCAGAGCAGATAGAAGGCGAGGAAGCGGAGGTGTCCCATCGCGTCCTCGACGTTGTTCCCGAACACCCAGAGGAACCAGCAGTTGCCGATGAGGTGCATCCAGCCGCCGTGCATGAACATCGAACTCAGCACGGTGCGCCACGGTGTTCCGGGCTCGATCACGCAGGACATCCCCGGGCCGATCGGGATTGCGGTACCAATCGGGATCCGGCCCAGCAGGTCCCCGGGGACGAGGCCGAGCTCGCACACCGACGTGGCCAGTGCCACGTCGGTGCCCATGCCCTGGAGCACCACCCACGCGGCGATATTCGCGGCGATCAGCCCCACGGTGACGAACGGCGTGAGGATCGCGGGGTTGTCGTCGCGGTACGGGAACATGCCGAAGTATATCCCGTGGTCGGCCTCTTACCGCCGTCATTCTCCCGGCCCATATTCCGGCGAAGCAACCCCCGACCCGATGAGGCACGTGATGGCTGATGACCGCAAGCCGCGGGATGAGGAGATCGACGTCTTCGGCCTGACCCATGTGGGCCTGGTGCGACCGACCAACGAGGATCATTTCCTCCTCGGCTCGCTGCACCAGCGGCTCGAGGTTCGCTCAACATCGCTCCCCGGCGACAACCCACTCCGTCAGGGCGATGAACGTCTCGCTTTCCTGGCGATGGTGGCGGACGGGGTGGGCGGGCGCGCTGCCGGTGAGGAGGCGAGTCGTCTCGCCCTCGAACAGGTGACCCAATACGTCGCCCAGAGCACCCGCTGCTATTACCAGGACGACCCGCGCGCCGAGACGTTCATCGACCTCCTGCAGGAGGCGGCGATGCGGAGCCACGCCGCGGTGATCGAGCGAGCCCAGGCCAACGCGAAACTCGAGGGGATGGCCACCACGCTCACCCTGTGGGTCGGAGTGTGGCCGTGGATCTACCTGCTGCAGGTGGGTGACTCGCGGTATTACCTCTACCGGGACGGCGAGCTCACCCAGGTCACGCGCGACCAGACCATGGCCGAGGACCTGATCGATCAGGGTGTAATGGCGCGGTCAGCGGCACACCGCACGCGGTGGGCGAACGTGCTCTCCAGCGCGATCGGTGGCCATCAGACCGAACCGGTCGTGACCCGCCTTCCCGCGAACTGGGGCAACACCCACCTCATCTGCAGCGATGGGCTCACCAAGCATGTGAGTGATGAGCAGATCGCCGCCCGGTTGTCAGCCATGACGTCCGCGCAGCAGGCATGCGAGACGTTGCTCGCCGACGCGCTCGCCGATGGTGGCAGCGATAACATCACGATCATCGTCGGGCGGGCGGTTCGGAACGACCAACCCTGACCGGACACGAGGCGCTGCCCGGATGCCGCGATCTCGCGCCACCGTTCAGGTTTGAAGCACCTCAGCGAGCGCCGCGAGGTGCCGATCGGTGAGCCCGCCAGCCTCGAAGAACGCCACCCCTGCCCCGCCCGCATCACGCACCACCTGCACCGCGGCCACCGCTGACGCGGGATCGAGGTCGGGAAGGTAGAGTCCTGCGTACAGCGGCTCGCGGGTCGGGATCGCCGCCATTCCCTCCCGCACCGCCGTGCCGATCCAGGCGATGTCCTGTTCGTGAAAGCGATGGTAGGTCATCGGAAATACCGAATCGAGCGGCCACTGATCCCATGCCTGGCGCACCTGCAGCCGCGCGAGCGTCGGGGTCGGGAACACCGCGGCCGATATCTCGCTGCCGCGCTCGCGCACCGCGGCAGCCAGGATGCGCACCAGATCGGTCACCGATTGCCACCGGAACTCCCGCCAGGCCACGTCGGCCGTCGGGTCGGACCGCGACATCGGATCGTAACCCACGCGGGCCGCAAACGTCGCACGGCACACCTCGCAATAGCAGAAATCGTACTCCGCCATCTCGTGATCCTGCACCAGCCGGTACTTGGCCCAGAGCCCCACCGGCAGGATCACGTCGGGATGGCGGATGTAGTCGAGGTGCACTGCGTCGACGCCGGGGATGTCGCCGATCTCGCGCACCTTCGCCGCGAGGTAGGCACGTACCTCTGGTCGGGTCGGACAGAGCCACTGGTAGTATCCGACGTACGGCGGCTTGGTGAGCGACGATTCCCCGTTGCGGCTGACGTCGAACCATTCCGGATGGTTGGCCTTCACCCACGCATCACCGCTTCGATTCAGGATCCAGGTCCACGCGTGGAATATCATCCCCTCCGCGTGCGCCGCCTCGGCGATGCGTGCCGTGGCGCCGCCGCCGACCAGCACGCCTGAAATCCCGGCCTCGCGAAGCCGGCCGAACCGCGCCCGCCAGTCGATCGTCGGATCGGCACTCCCGTGCACCCATGACCACGCGCGGAAGGGCGCACCCCTGCCACTCGCAGGCAACCCTGCCGGCACCGCCATCGCTGCTGCGCCCGCACCAGCAAGTTCGAGAAAGGTGCGACGCTTCATGTCGCGCTTCCCGCTGCCGCGCAATCACTCATCGAACAGCCTCCCATGTGCGTGAATCGACGCCGGGTCCACTTCGCCCCCGGTATGGCTCGCACCCCGACGAATATGGGTCGGGAACGGCCGAATGCATGAGCAATCGATCGTGCTGGGGACCTCCCCCTATCCAGAAGCCTTAACAGGTGCGAATGTTCATGTTGGCCCCCCAAACATCTCCGGAGTTTTCATGGCTGTCACGCGACTCGGTTCCGTCGCCATTGTGGTGTTCGGCGCCACGGCGCTGGGGCGGATGACCCCAGCCGCCCCGCCGGTACGTGTGGTGGCCAACGACAACCGCATCCCGGCCGGAACCCAGCAGGGCGACACCCTGCGTATCGACCTCGTACTGCAACAGGCAGAATGGTATCCCGAGGCCGAAGACGGTCCCCATGTGACGGTGGAGGCGTTCGGGGAGGGCGGAAAAATACCAAGCATCCCGGCCCCGCTGATCCGGGTGCGCGAGGGCATGGTAATCCACGCCACGGTGCGCAACCTGCTCACCGACTCCACCGCCCACGTCATCGGCCTGGGCACGCACCCCATCGCCACCGGTGATACGCTGCATGTCCGACCCGGTGACAGCACCGAGGTCACGTTCGTGGCGGGAGCGCCCGGGACGTATCTCTATCGGGCCGACATCGGCAAGCAAGGCCCGACCAACGCGGATGCGCAGCACACCACTACCGGCGGCGCGTTTGTCGTCGACCCGGTGGGCGGGAGTCCGCCCGATCGCATCCTCGTGATGAACATCATCTCGTACGAGGTCGATTCGACCCACTCCCGGGAAGCGTTCGGCATCAACGGCAAGTCATGGCCCTACACCGAACGGATCGCCATGACCGTGGGCGACTCACTTCGTTGGCGGGTGCTCAACGGCACTGTTCGCGGCCACCCGATGCACCTGCACGGCTTTTATTTCAGGACGACGGCGACCGGCACTGGCATCGCGTCGAAGTCGATCCCGCAGGGGCAGCAGTCGCTGGCGGTCACCGATAGTTACGCACCATGGAGCACCCGCGAGTTCACCTGGTCGCCAGATCGCCCGGGCAACTGGTTGTTTCACTGCCACCTCAGCTTCCACGTCGTCCCCGGGGTCCGGCTCGACAGGGATCCCGCCGACGAGCACCAGACCCACTCGCCGGATCCGATGGTGCACATGGCCGGCTTGGTGATGGGGCTCACCGTGGCAGCCCGGCCAGACGCAGAGGTAGCCAAGACGCCCCGGGCGAAACGGCTCGACCTCTGGTTCCAGCAGGGCGGCAAGCGCGGCAGCATGCCCGCGACCTACAGCTACATCCTCCAGAGAGGCCCCACCCCACCGGCGCCCGACTCGGTGGAGATCCCGGGAACGCCGCTGATCCTGACGCGCGACGTGCCGGTGGACATCGTGGTCCACAATCGCACCACGCAACCCGGCGGCGTGCACTGGCACGGCATAGAGCTGTTGAGTTGGTCGGACGGCGTCGTGGGGTGGAGCAGCCGGGACACCGCCATGGCACCGCCGATCATGCCGGGCGGTACGTTCACCGCACACCTGCTGTTGCCTCGCGCGGGGACGTTCATCTACCACACGCACATGAACGACATCGAGCAGGCTACCGGCGGCGCCGTCGGCGCCATCGTGGTACTGGAGCCGCGCCAGCGATTCGACCCGACGCGTGACCACGTCTACCTCACCCATTGGAACGGCCCCAACGGCTACCCGCTCGTCAACGGCGACTCCGCCACCTCGCCTCCGTTGCGTCTCGCGGGTGGCCTCAGGCAGCGCTTCCGGCTCATCAACATCGGACCGGCCGCCAGGTTTCGCTTCGTGCTGCGGCAGGACACCACGGTGGTTTCGTGGCGCGCCCGGGCCAAGGACGGTGCCGATCTGCCGAAAGCGCTCCGCACTGAGCGTCCCGCAAACGTGGTGATCGATGTCGGCGAGACCTACGACTTCGAGTTCACGCCGCCGAAGGGCTCCGGAGCGTACGAGTTGTTGCTCACCACCGGCAACGGCAGGTTCACGCGGTGGAGGCAGCGGCTGACCGTGCAATGACCGCTCCTGAGGGTTAGCTCCTCACCGCGCGCTCGCCAACGGACGACAGGCGATCAGTCGTGGAATACCCTCCCATCAGGATTTATCCGCCAAACTTGTTGGCGGCCGATGGTCCAGGCGTGCCAAGTGCCGTCGGTCGTGTCGACTTCCACCCGCGCCGCGGGCTCGCGGAGTCCGAGCGCGTCGAGTTCGGCGGCGTACACGCGGTGTGCGCGCAGGTGGTCGCGCTGGGCGTAGTAGACGCGTCGGAGATCCCACCGCGCGGCCGTGGCGTCGGCGTCACGCTGAAACGCCGTTCCCCCGAACTGCACAGTACCCCAGAGCTCAGGAAGGTGCATGTTCACGACTCCCTGAGCCGACCAGACCCAGTTGTGCTCGGCGAGACGCTTGCCATCTCGATCGAGGCGCCGAGTGTAACCGGCTGGCGCCGGGTCGAGATCCCACTGCACTCGCGAGAAGTTGACTCGCCACTGCTCGTTCGTGCGCGGCGGCACGACGTTTCTTCCGGAGTCCGACAGCGACGCCCACGGAATCGCCATCTCCACGGTCCACCCGCGATCACGGTCGCGTGCATCGTTGAGCGTGCCGTCGAGACCAATCGCCACCCGCAGGCCATCGATGTCCCATGCATTCTCGGCCTTGCCGCCATCGCGGTACGGTTTGGTGAGCATCAGGTCCCACACCGTCCCGAACTGGTTGAGCTCGATCTCGAAGTATCGATGCGTTGACCCAGACGGATCGATGAACATTTCGAAGTCGTTGTCCTGGAAGATCACGGCGTCACGAGTGCGGATGGTCGCCCAAAGATCGGAGTCGTCCAGGGTAGCGGCGACATACCAGAACTCGTCGTCCCAGATCATTCGCACCCGCGTGGCCAACTGCGGGGCACGGCGCTTTGAGCCCTCGATATCGACGAACGCAGCAGTCCAAGGTATGTCAGCCCACGCAGCGTCATCGAGACGACCATCGAGCGTGATGGTCCCGGTCCGGCGGGGTGCGAGGTACTCTCGCAGCTCCGGCGGCATACTGCGCGCCGATGGTGCCGGGACCACCTGCTGGCCGGCGGGCAGCGGTGCCGCCGGGACGCCGCCGCACGCGCCCGCGAGCGCGATGCCCACGAGCAGCGTGACGTCCCAAAGGTTCGCCATCGGGCGTAAGTGCGCATGCGACGTGGTCTGCCGGATCATGCCCAACAGTACCCCCGCCTCGGGCGTTCCAGCCACGGTTAAAGCAGCCATCGGTGTGCCGACACCGTTATTGTTGATCGGGCAGTTCGGAACGACGCTGCGTAGCCGCGCAAGCTCCTTCCCGCGAGCGACATGACCAACCCCGAAGAACGGTTTTCCGCAGCAGTCGCCGGTCAGTACCGGGTGGAGCGTGAGCTCGGCCAGGGCGGCATGGCGACCGTTTACCTCGCCCATGACATCCGGCACGACCGCAAGGTCGCCATCAAGGTGTTGCGCGAGGACCTCGCCGCGTCGATGGGACCGGCAAGGTTTCTGCGGGAAATCCAGATCGCCGCGCAACTTCAGCATCCCAACATCCTGCCGCTGCTCGATTCCGGCGACACCGATGGCTTCCTGTACTATGTCATGCCGTTCATCAGCGGGCAGTCGCTCCGCGAGCGGCTTGGCCGGGACGGGGAGCTGCCGGTTCACGAGG
>JBKJMX010000067.1:0-18730 GCA_046596135.1 Gemmatimonadales bacterium | reverse complement strand
TCGTTGGGCGAGTGGAGCCCGTCGTCCGGAAGCCCGATCCCGGTGAGCAGAACCGGCGCGCCGCCTCGCCCCAGCTCGGGGACGATCGGGATCGATCCGCCTGCGCGCACCGCAACGGTCGCGCGTCCCACGACTTCCTCGAACGCGCGGTCGAGAATACGGAACGCAGGATGTGACACTTCGACCTGCACCGGATCGCCGCCGTGCAGGAACCGCAGCTCCCAGTCGGCATAGTCGGGCGCGACCTTGGCCACCGCTTTCTCGAGCTGCTCCTTGACGAAGTCGAGGCTCAGGCCGGGGACGAGGCGCAACGAGATCTTTGCCATGCCGGCGGCGGGGATCACCGTCTTCGCTCCCTCACCGGTAAAGCCACCCTTGATGCCGTGAATCTCGAAGGTCGGCAATGCCCATGTCCGCTCGAAGACGCTGAAATCGGTGAGGCCCGTCAGTGCCTTGCCCGTTACCTCGTTCTCCAGAAACTCCTGCTCGTCGAAGGGCAGTGAGTCCCATCCCTTCCGCTCCGACTTGGACGGCTTGTCCACGCTCTTGTACAGCTTGGGAATCTTGATCTTCCCGCTGCCGCTCTTGAGCTTCGACAACATGCGAACGAGCGTCTCGATGGCGTTGGGCGCGACGCCGCCGTACGATCCCGAGTGGAGGTCGCGCTGCAGCGTCCGCACATGCAGTTCGGCGTAGCACATGCCCCGCAGCGCGGTGTACACCGCGGGCCAACCAGGCGCATAGTACGACATGTCCGCCACCAGCACCGCATCAACAGCGACGCGCTCGGGCTCGGCGGCGAGCAGGTCGAAGATCACCTGGCCGCCACACTCTTCCTCGCCCTCGAAGATGAACCGGACGTTGATGGGCGGCATGCCATTGGCATCGCGCGACGCCTCGTAGGCCTTGAGGAGGCAGAAGACCTGCCCCTTGTCATCGACGGCACCACGCGCGTAGATGCGGCCGTCACGAATCGAGGGCGTGAACGGCGCCGAGTGCCATTCCTCCACTGGGTCGACGGGCTGCACATCGTAGTGGCCGTAGATAAGCAGCGTCGGCGCACCCGGCACGTGCGGCCCCTCGCCCCAGACCACGGGATGCCCCTCGCCCTCGATCAGCTGCACCTTCGGACATCCAAGCCGGAAGAGCTGGTCGACGAGCCATTGCGCCGCACGTCGGCAATCCTCGGCGTGATCGGGCAGCGCACTGATGCTGGGAATCGAGAGGAACTCGTTCAGTTCTGCAAGCATCCGCGGCTGTTCGCGCCGGACGAAATCATGGTCCATGGGGTACCTCGGTGGGCACGGGTGATGCCGACGAATCGGCAGGATCCGGCAAGTTGAGCATGACCCGCAGCCGCTGGAATCCCTGCGGCCCCTGCGCGTCCTCCAGCAGGCTGGTCAGGCGGTAGAGCGCGACGCGGAGGTCGCGTCCATTCTGGTGGTCCCATGCATCGAAGACATCGAGGTTGGTCCGGTACAGCCGGACGCCAAGGAGCGCGGCGTTGTTGATCGGCCGCCCACCGAGTCGCGTCGGGTCGACGGTGCGCAGATACGTGCCGAGGGGGGTCGTGAGGGTGTCTCGGCTCCACGCCGAAATCGCAACCCGTCCCGCCTCATTCGCTGCTTCGGGGAGCTTGAGATCGTACAGCGAGTCGAGCTTCCCCATCAGAAGCGCATAATACTCGCCCAGGAGCTGTTCGTCGTGCCACCGATCGCGGGCGTGCACCGCGCCCGCTGTGTCACCCCGGCTGCGGAAGAAATCCTCCGCGGCGCGATAGCCGATCCATTGCGCAAAGCTCTCATTGAAGTCGGTGGCACCCTTTACCCAAAGCGTGTTGTGCGCGATCTCGTGAAAGACCAGAGCAGCGAGCTCGACCCGGTCGCGGGTCAGCGCAGTCGAGAGCAGCGGGTCGTTGAACCAGCCGAGCGTCGAGAACGCCGCCGACGGGCGGAGGTTCACGTCGTATCCCTTCGCCATGTACTCGGCGGCGGCCGTGCGCGCCTGCGCGAAATCGAAGTAGCCCTTGTACGGCACGCGACCAACAATCGGGTACGTCCACGTGACCGGGCAGAGACAGGTCCTCGGTGATGTGGTAAGCACCAGCAACAACGTGTCGCGCCGAACCTCGCTGTAGGTGGTGTATGTCTCCTTCGCATCAAGACCGATCTCCACCGCGTACAGTCGCGCGTCGATCACGAGTCGTGCAGCGGCACGGACCGAATCCGGGACCGTCACATCGGCCGCGAGTCGCGATATCGGCACGCGACCAACGAGGATCCGGGTTTCCTCGATGCCCGCACGGGTGAGGTAGCGGACATCGTCGGAGGCGACATAGGCGGTGCCGTATCCGAGGAGCAGTGCTGCAGCGGCGATCAGCAATCCCATGAGGAGTCTATTCCGTTTCGGTGCAGGTCGAGTCATGGCGGGGTCAGGGTGTCCAGCTGAAGCCGACGAGGTGCACGGCCCGACCCAGCGCGCTCTGGCGCTGGTAGGCGTAGTCGATGCGAGTGCGCGGCAGCACCACGGAAGCACCGTATGAGGTCCGACTCACACCGCTTGCAGGCGACTGTGCGCCAACCCCGAGACGGCCCACGAGTCCCACACCGCCAAACACGGCACCAGCCTCGATCCCGAACACTGTGCGTCGCGGCTCGCCCTCCGTCCAGATCGTCTCGATCGTGCCGAGAAGCCGTCCGTTGGAGTACGTATCGATCAGGTTCATCGAGAATCCGAGATGGGTGCTGGAGGGCACCACCACTCGCTCGCCGCTGAGGCTGTACCGACCGAGGTTTTGCAACGACAGCGCGAGTGCAGCGATGTCGAAGAACGCCAGGGTGACGCCGGCGTCGGACGTGAGTGTGCGAAACACCGTACCGCTGGAATCCTCGACCGAGATGTACTTCGCCGATCCGCCGATTGCGGCGCCGGCAAGCCGGTACACGCCGGCCGCCACCCATTGCAGGTTGTCCGTCACGGGTTGGTCGCCAAGATATCGAAGGTAGCGGTATCCGCCGCCCACATTGAAGCGTCCTGCCCGTATCGCCGCGGCGCCAGTGGTGTACCACGAATCATCAGGAAGCCGTGCGTACGCGCCCTCGATCGACAGGGTGCGGATCGGGCCGATCGCCGACGGGTTGTCGAACACGCTCGATGCGTAGCCCGGCATCGCCACGCCGGCACCCCCAAGCCCGGCGACCCGAACGGATGCGGACAGGTATGGGAGTGCTGGCACCGGCGGCGAGCCATCCTGCGCGGCCGCCGCACCGGCAACCAGCAACAGGAGCCCGGCGCATGCGCCCCAGCGAATCACTTGATGCGTACGATCGCCAGCCGTGGCTCGACACCCGCCGCGATCTTGCTCCCAGCCGTCGAGGAGGCCAGGCGGACCGTCACGGGTATCCCGGCGGCTGGCACCACCACCCTCACGTGCCGCCCGCTTCCCCCCCGGAGCGTCCCGGCTCGCTGGTAGGTGACGGTCACGCTGTCGGGCGTGAGCGGATACGGCTTCGGGAAGAGCTGCGGCGAATTGTTCGCGTACGTCGAGCGGAAGTTCCAGTTGCGATACCGGAGGCGCCCTTCCTGCGGGAATCCGGGCAGATTTTCGAGGTAGTTGGCGAGGTGCCATTCGCCGACCATCGTCGCGAACGGCATCCCAGTCGCCGCCGCCACGTTGGCGCCACCCAGCGCCGAGGTGTTCACCAGGGCGCGGGTGATGTTCGTGCCGAGCACCGAGTCGGTGGCGAAGTTGTCTATCACCCACCGGAGGAAAAGCCAGGCGGCCCCGCGCTCGGCAAGCGGCCCACCGGCCCGGCCCGGCGACACGAGGTAGTTGGCCTCGGGATTGTTCAGGTAGTCGTACGCGTTACCGATGTTGCCCGACGCGAACTGCGAGAAACAGGTCGCCGAATCGGGGCACTCGTTCGCGGGCACCAGCCGCTGGCCGAGTTCCTCAGCGATGTGCGAGAGTCCCTCGTTGAGCCACACATCCTCGTCGAGGGCGCCGCGAACCAGAACCCTGCGGTTGAACGAGATCATGTGCTGCATCTCGTGGATCAGCACGGGTGGCAGCGAGGCCAGCGCGCGCGCACGACTCACCGCCGGACAGCCATTTGTCGCGGGCTTCGTCGAGTACGCGTAGAACACCTCCCGACGATTGCTGCCCGCGACGCTCGGCAGGAGATCGGCCCCATAGAAATAGCCGACGATGCGCCCGTCGGTGCACGTGGGCGTCAGGTCGTTGACAGCGTCCGTGATCAGGATGCTGACGCGCTGGTCGAGGTTGATGTCCGACTCGCGCCCGAACGCCACCGTGTCGATCGGGAAGAGGAAGTCGTCGAACCGCCTCCCGAGTTCATCGAGGTCGAACTGGGTAAACTGCTCGGCGCCCGGCGGCAGCTCGTCATCGAGATAGATCACGCCATGCCGTCCGACCACGCGGACGGTCGCCCCGACCCGCGTGAAGCTCGTGCACTGGATTGTCCGGCACACCGAGAAGGAATCGCGTGTGCCCAGCACCGGCACGGCCTGCGCCGCCAGCGGCGGCTCCATCGCCGACGCGAGCCGGACCGCAGGGTCGCGCGCCCAGGCCTGCTCGGCCAGGCGGAGACGCCGGTGAAAATCAGCCGGCGAGAGCGACGTGAACGCCGAGCTCGCCGGGAGGTCTTCACGCCCGATGAGCGACGACGCCGCAGACGGCAGCACCGTAGGATCGGGCTGGTTGGACTGGAGGGCGTAACTGGCGCTCGTCCCCGTGCTCGACTCCAAGCCAGCGCCGGAATAGCCGACCACCAGGTACTCGCGGGCCGCAGCCCCGGAAGCGAGCGACACGCAGTTGACGTTGCGGGAGGCATCCAGGATCTGGTATTGACCGACCTCGAGGGCCACAGGGCTCGGAGTGCCGCAAAGCACACCAGCCGGGCCGGGCGAGGGGTCTGGATCGGTCGGGGTGCTGCCGCAGGCCAACAGGCCAGCCGACGCCAATGCCATCAACAGCTTCGACCGATCACGGCTTATCTGGATCACGGATACTCCGGCCTTGCACAAGGGATGGAAGCAGTCTAAGCGTAAGCAGCACAACGACTTTTGACAATCCGGCGGGGGCGCGGTACGATTCCCGGGTGACGCCATTGAACTTGCACGACCGAAGCTGGGTCGCCCCGACGGATACTCGCCCCGGGGCCCCGGTTCTGCGAACCGCCTGTGGCGGCGTAGCGCTCCCGAAACGCGAGGAGACCTCCTCCCTGTTCCGGGGGCGTCGTGAGTACTGTCGCGTCGAGGACGCGAACTGATGGCGTTCGCCCACCTCCATACGCACAGCGAGTACTCCCTCCTCGACGGCGCCAATCGGATTCCCGAGCTGGTCAAGTACGTCAAGGACCTGGGGATGGATTCCCTCGCGGTCACCGATCACGGCAACCTGCATGCCGCCTGGACGTTCTACAACGAGGCCCGGCGACAGGGAATTCGCCCGATCCTCGGCTTCGAGGCCTACCTCGCCTTCGGGCCCCGTACTTCCACCGTCAAGCCGGGTTGGGCCCCCGCCCAGTACTCGCACCTCGTCCTGCTGGCGTCGAACAAGGTCGGGTACCAGAACCTCATCAAGCTGAGTTCGATCGGATACGTCGAAGGATTCTACCGGCGCCCGCGCATCGACCGCGAGGTGCTGGCGCGCCACAGCGAGGGACTGGTGTGCCTGGCAGCATGTCTGTCTGGCGAAGTCGCGCTCTGGCTGCGACAGAGTCGATACGACAAGGCCAGGGAGTCTGCCGAGTGGTTCGCATCGACCTTCGGCAAGGATCGCTTCTACCTCGAGATCCAGGACCATGGCATCCCCGAGGAGGCGCTGGTCACCAAGGGGATGCTCGAACTCGGACACGAACTCGGGATCGGTGTGGTCGCGACCAACGACGCCCACTACCTGCGCCGCGACGACGCGGAAGCGCACGACGTCCTGTTGGCGATCGGCACCGGTGCCGATCTCGATGATCCGAAGCGGTTCCGGTTCACCGGCAGCGAGTCGTACGTCAAGAGTGAAGCCGAGATGATGCAGCTCTTCGGTGATCACCCGGAAACGCTGGCTCTCACCCAGACGGTCGCCAACCTCTGCGAGTTCGACTTTGAGAAGCGCTACTACCTGCCGCAGTTCCCGCGACCGGAGGCCTATGCGACGGACGAGGACCTGCTGCGGGATCTCGCCACCGCAGGCGTGCACACGCGCTATGGCGACCCCCTTCCCGCCGCCGTTACCGAGCGCCTCGAGTACGAACTCGGCGTGATCAACACGGCTGGCTATGCTGGGTATTTCCTCATCGTCTCCGATTTCATTGCCGCAGCCCGCGCGCGCGGGATCCCGGTCGGACCCGGTCGCGGCTCGGCAGCGGGCTCGATCGTCGCCTATGCCCTGGGAATCACCAACGTCTGCCCGCTGGAATTCGACCTCCTCTTCGAGCGTTTCCTCAACCCCGAGCGCGTGTCGATGCCGGACATCGACGTCGACTTCTGCTTCGAGCGACGTGGCGAGGTGATCGAGTACGTGAGGGAGCGCTACGGGCGGGACTCAGTGGGCCAGATCATCACCTTCGGCACCCTGAAGTCACGCGCAGCGGTGAAGGACGTTGCCCGCGTGCTGAAGGTGCCACCCGGTGAGGCCGACAAGCTCACCAAGCTGATTCCATCCGGGCCGGGCGTCGCCATGACCATTCCCGAGTCACTGGCCAAGGTCGACGAGCTGCGCACCATCGTCCGGGAGAACGAGACGTACCGCCGGGTGTTCAGCTATGCCGAACGGATCGAAGGTCTGTCCCGTCACGCGTCGGTGCACGCCGCCGGCGTGGTGATCGCGCCAGGACCGTTGTCCGATTACGTGCCGGTGTGCACCGCGCCGACTCGCGGGTCGGGCGCATCGACCGACGGCACCGACGCAATGATCTGCCAGTACGACATGGTCGCGCTGGAGAAGGTCGGCATGCTCAAGATGGACATCCTGGGCCTGAAGACGCTCACCGTAATCCACGACGCGGTCGCGATGATCCGTGAGCGCTCCGGCACGGCGATCGACATCGACGCCCTCCCGTTTGACGATCCGGCAGTGTACGACCTGCTCCGTCGCGGCCGCACCGCCGGCGTCTTCCAGTTCGAATCGGCGCTCGCCACCGACACCCTGCGCGCGATGAAGTGCGACCGGTTCGACGACCTCGTCGCGTCAAACGCCCTGCTCCGCCCCGGCCCGCTCGACGCCGGAATGCACACCGTCTTCATTCGTCGCAAGCTGGGTCTCGAGCCGGTCACGTACGCGCACCCGTTGCTCGAGGAGGTGCTGAAGTCGACCTACGGCGTCATCACCTACCAGGAGCAGGTGATGCGGATCGCGAACGTGCTCGCGGGCTTCTCGCTCGCCGAGGCCGACGTGCTCCGCAAGGCGGTCGGGAAGAAGGATGCAGCCCTGATCCGTTCCGAGCTCGGCACGTTCATCGCCCGGGCCGTGGCGCTCGGCCATGCGAAGCCGATGGTCGAGGAGATCGCGGGTCAGATCGAGACCTTCGGCCGGTACGGCTTCAACAAGTCGCACTCCGTCGCGTATTCGGTGCTCTCCTACCAGACGGCATGGCTCAAGACCCACCACCCCGCGGAGTTCATGGCCGCACTGCTGTCGAGCGAGATCGGATCGACCGACAAGGTGGTCCAGTACATCAACGAGGCGCGGGAACTGGGCATCGAGGTGCTGCCGCCCGATGTGCACGAATCGGGATTCAAGTTCACCGTCGTCGGCGATCGACGGATCCGCTTCGGCCTCGGCGCGGTGCGGAACGTCGGGGCTGGCGCGATCGAGTCGATCATCAGCGCGCGCCAGGACGGGCCATTCACGTCCCTGGCCGACTTCGTGAACCGCCTCGACACCCGGCTGTGCAACAAGCGGGTTCTTGAGTCGCTGGTTGCAGCTGGTGGCTGCGACGCCTTCGGTCCACACCGCGCCCAGCTCGTCGCGATGCTCGACCAGGCGCTTGGTGAGGCCCAGTTGCTCCAGCAGGAGATCGAGGCTGGACAGGGATCGCTCTTCGGCGAAGCCACCGCCGCCGAGCCGGTCGTGTCAACCGTACCCGACGTCGATGCGTGGACGGAGGCGGAGCGCTTGGCGCGCGAGAAGGAGATTCTCGGCTTCTTCATCTCGGGCCATCCGCTGGAGCGATTCCGGCCCCTCGTCGAGCTGTTCGGCACCCGCACCACCGCGACCCTCGGGGAATGGAGCGAGCACCAGGTCGCGATCGCGGCCGTGATCACGGCGGTCAAGCGGCAGACCTCCAAGAAAACCGGCAAGGAGTATGCGCGCGTAGTGCTGGAGGACTTCCACGGAACCTCTGAATCGATCGTCTTCCCCGACACCTGGTCGAAGATGAACCAGCTCATCCGGGTCGACGAGGCGATGCTCCTCAGCGGGGGCTATTCGGCCAGGGACCGGGGCGAGGACCAGGCACCCTTCATCGTCGAGGGTGCGCGGCCCCTGGCAGAGCTCGAAACCGCGGGACTGCTGGGGATCGCGATCCGGTGGGCCTCGTCGGAGCCTCCCTCTACGGAGGCGGTCCGGGCTGCGGCAAGGGTGTGTGCCGCCCACCCCGGTCCCGCCCCGCTCTATATTGACTGGAACGACGGCAACGGGACGTCGGCGCGCCTGCGGTCGCGTCGGCTGCGGCTCGAACCGGTCGAGGACACCCTGCGGGACCTGCGGGCGCTCTTCGGCCACGACGCCGTCTCATTCATTCGAGCGGGGTGACCGGTATGGCCATCGCGTACATGCTGGAGTTCGAGAAGCCGCTGGCGGACCTGGAGCGGCAGATTGACGAGCTCAAGCGGGTTGGCGAGGAACGGGGGATCGACGTCAATGGCGAGCTCGCCACCCTCGAGCAGAAACTCGATACCAAGCGCGCCGAGATCTACGCGGTGCTCACGCCGATGCAGCGCGTGATGGTCGCGCGGCACCCCCGCCGGCCGTACACGCTCGACTACCTCTCCTCGATCTTCACCGATTTCATCGAGCTCCACGGCGACCGCCTCTTCCGCGACGACCCGGCGATTGTCGGCGGGTGGGCGCGTCTCGCAGGCCATTCGGTCATGGTGATCGGGCACCAGAAGGGGCGGGACACGCGCGAGAACATCCGGCGCAACTTCGGGATGCCCCATCCCGAGGGATACCGGAAGGCGCTGCGCCTCATGAAGATGGCCGAGCAGTTCAAGGCACCGGTGATCACGCTGATCGACACCCAGGGCGCATACCCCGGTCTGGGCGCCGAGGAGCGTGGACAGTCGGAAGCGCTGGCGCGCAACATCCTCGAAATGTCTGTGCTCGCGACACCGATCATCTCGGTCGTGATCGGTGAGGGCGGCTCGGGCGGCGCGCTCGCACTCGGCGTGTCCGATCGCATCCTGATGTTCGAGAACTCGGTCTACTCGGTGATCACGCCTGAGGGTTGCGCCGCCATCCTCTGGAAGGACTCCACCCAGCGAGAGCGGGCGGCCGATGCGCTCAAGCTCACTGCCGACGACCTCACCCGACTTGGTCTCGTCGACGAAATCATCCCTGAGCCGGTGGGCGGGGCGCACTTCGACCCTGAGGCCGCGGGTGAATCGCTGCGAACCGTGCTCATCCGCCATCTCGCCGAGCTCAGGAAGGTGCGCCCCGAGCGGCTCGTCAAGCGGCGGCACGAGAAGTATGCCGCCATGGGCGCATACGCCGACGCGTGATGCAGACGGTCGAAGTCCGGTTCAAGGGGAATCGCCGCGCATTTCATGACTGGGCCGAGGCTGATGCCCCGCTCCGACTCGACGAACCGGTACTCGTCGCGGTCGAGCGGGGCATCGATTTCGGGCGGGTCAACAGCGTTGGTGATGCCGCACTCGCCAAGTGCGGTGGCTGCACGTCGTGCGGCCCCGACGACGCGCCCGATCCGGCTGCGGCCGAGACCGCACGCCCGCTGGTGCTGCGTCGCGCCACGACCGCCGACACCCAGCAGCACGAGGAACTCCGCCGTGGCGAGGACGGTGTCCGGCGCCAGGTGATGGAGCGGGTGGCAGCCCACGGGCTCTCGATGCGGATCTCCGACGCCGAATGGCAGTGGGACCGCGCCCGGATCACCATCTACTTCACCGCCGACCGTCGCGTTGATTTTCGTGCGCTCGTGCGCGAGCTCGCCAGCCTCCTCCGGGCGCGCATTGAGCTGCGCCAAATCGGCGCGCGCGACGAGGCCGCACGCCTCGGCGGCATCGGTCGATGCGGGCGTGAGCTCTGCTGCAGCACGTGGCTCACGCAGCCGGGGCCAGTGAATCTCGCCCTCGCCAAGGATCAACACCTCTCGCTCAACCCGGCGCAGATCTCGGGCGGATGCGGGCGCCTGCTCTGCTGCCTCAAGTACGAGCACGAGTTTTACCTCACGGCCCGCAAGCGTTTCCCCAAGGAGGGGAAGACCGTCGAGACGCTGCGGGGCGCGGAACGTGTGGTAGCCGTCGACATCTTCCGCGAAAGGGTCTTCCTTCGGAGCGCCGAGCACGGGACTCGAACCGTCGCGCTGCTCGACCTGCGCGATGAACTCGATCGCGCTGCGGGCCGGGAAAATCCATCGTGAGCAAGCCGTTCTACGTCACCACGGCGATCGACTACTCCAACGGTGACCCCCATCTTGGCCACGCGCTCGAGAAGGTCGGGGCCGACGTCATCGCGCGCTGGCATCGGCTGCAGGGACACCCGGTGCATTTCGTCATGGGTATGGACGAACACGCCCAGAAAGTGCTGCAGGCAGCCGAAGCCGCCAAGACCACACCGCAGCAATGGGTCGACCGGATGAGTGCGCGCTTCGAGCAGGCGTGGGCGGCGCTCGACTGCTCGCACGACGACTGGATGCGCACCACCCAGCGGCGGCATGCCGAGGGCGTCTCAGCGCTGATCGCCAGGATCCAGTCGCGGAATCCGGATGCGTTTTACGAAGGCGAGTACGAGGGACTGTACTGCGTCGGCTGCGAAGAGTTCAAGTCGGAGAGCCAGATCGTCGATGGACGGTGCGTCGAGCATCCCTCGCGCGACCTGGTGCCAACCCGCGAGCGCAACACGTTTTTCCGGTTGTCGGCGTGGCGGGACGAGGTGCTCGAACGCATCACGAGTGGCGAGTTGGTCGTCGCCCCCGACATTCGCCGCAACGAGATCTTGCGTGTGCTCGAGGGCGGCCTGATCGACATTTCGGTGTCGCGCTCCCGACTGCCGTGGGGCATCCCGTTCCCCGGCACGGGCGATCAGACGGTGTACGTCTGGTTCGAGGCGCTGATGAACTACCTCTCCGCCACGGGATTCCCTGACGGCGACTGGGATGCGCTCTGGCCCGCCGACGTGCATGTGGTCGGCAAGGGAATCACCCGATTCCACTGCTGCATCTGGCCTGCGATCCTGCTGGCCGCGGGACTGCCGTTGCCGCGGATGGTCTGGGCACACGGCTACGTGCAGTGGGACGGGGCCAAGGTGAGCAAGTCGGAGGGGACCGGGGTGTCGCTCGGCGAAGCGATCGATCGGCACGGCCCAGACGCACTCCGCTACTTCCTGCTTCGCGAGATCGGTTTCACTGCCGACGGCGACTTCTCATTCGATCGATTCGATGCGGTCTACGCGAGCGAGCTCGCCGACGGGGTGGGAAACCTGGCGTCCCGCGTGCTCGCCATGGTCGTCAAGTATCGCAATGGGCTGGTCCCGACGGGAGAGCCCGACCCGATGCTCGCCGACGCGACCCGTGCCGCAGCAGCGCACTACCGACAGGCGATGGATGCCACCGAGTTCAAGCGTGCCCTGGAGGAACTCGGAGCACTGGTGCGCACGGCGAACGCCTTCATCGCGACGGCTGCGCCCTGGGCGCTCGCGAAGACGGGCGATGACGAGGCGCTCGACCGCGCGCTCCGAGCGCTGTCGGAATCGGTCCTGGTGATCGGCGTGATGATGGCGCCGTTCATGCCCGGCAAGTCCGCTGCGCTCCTCGCCGCGCTGGGTCGGGACGGTACCCCCGCATGGCGCGACGCGGACGCCCCCGACCTCGGAGGCGCCCGCGTCGCCAAGCCGGACAATCTGTTCCCGAAGGATCCCGCCAAGACCGCCTAGAACTTCACCTTGGGTGCCTCGGCGGCGCCCGGTGTGGTCAGTTCGAAGTACTCCCTCGATTTCCCAAGCCCGAACATCTTCGCCGTGAGGTTCGTCGGGAATCGGCGAATCTCGCGATTGAACTCCTCGACCGACCCGTTGTAATCGGATCGCGCCACGGCAATCCGGTTTTCGGTGCCCTCAAGCTGATCCTGCAGTTGCCTGAAGTTCTCGCTGCTCTTGAGCTCGGGATATGCCTCGACCGTCGCCAGCAGGCGGGAGAGCGGCGCGGCCATCGCGGCATTGGCCTCGCCCATCTGCTGGAGCGAGCCAGACTGCACCGCGCTGTTGAGCCGCGAGCGTGCCTCGGCGACGCCGATGAAGACCGTCGATTCCTGGCGCGCGGCGCCTTTGACGGTCTCGACGAGGTTTCCGATCAGGTCTGCCCGGCGCTGCAATTGCACCTTGATCTCGCCCTCGGCCTTGTTGACCCGCTCGTCGAGCCCCTGCAGGCGATTGTAGCCGCAGCCGCTGGCGAGGCCAGCGAGCCCAATGACGAGGACGAGCGAACGAATAGAACGACGCATCAGCCTGCTCCCTGTTGAGTGTGGTTATCCGCTACGTCAACCGCGCGACGAACGACGTCGAGGTACCGCTCGAACACGCCCGCGGGACAGTTCCATTCCTGCTCATGACGGTGAGCCATGACTTCGTTCAGCACCTCGGCATCGGGACCGATGACGTCGTGCAGCGCCGTGACGGTGTCTGCCGCGGAGCGGCCCGGGTCGCGACCGAGCAGCACGGCGGTGCATCGCAGCAACACCAGCAGCGATGGCGCCGAGGAGGTGGCATAGCCACCCAGGATGGCGGGAGTGGTCCCGAAGCGAACATACGCTTGCCTGAGCCGGATCAACTTCCCACGCAGCTCGGCCTCGATGGCACGACGCAGGTCGCGCGGATCGACAACAATCCCCGCGATCGGATCGTCGCCGTGCAGCACCCGGTGGGCGAGCTGCATGTCGGTGATCTCGATCGGAAAGACGTCGGCCGCCCTCGCCCACTCAGCCCGCGCGATGAACAGCGGGGGCGTGAAGCCCCGTTCGTGCCACGCTTTCACGGCCGGGGTCAGCCGGGCAAGATTCGCAGCCGATGCATCATCGAGCACGACGATCACATTCACGTCGGATCGACCCCGCAGCCATTCGCCGCGCACCACCGACCCGTATGCAGCCGCCGAGAATGACGTTCCGAGGGCCGTTTCCAGCTCCCGGACGAATCCTTCCAGCGCCTCATCGACCTCACGTTGCTCCATCAGAACCCCCTCCCTCCGCCACCGCCACTGAACCCGCCGCCTCCACCGAAACCACCGAACCCTCCCCCGCCACCACCAAAGCCGCCGCCCCCGCCTCCAAACCCACCGCCTCGGCCCATCCCGCTGATAAGGATCGGGAGCAGCATGTCGAGGTTGCTATGCCGGCGACCCCGTCCCCCACCGCCCTTGCCGCCGCCACGCGAGGAAAGGATCACCCACAGGATGACGAGAATGACCGGCAGAAGGCCCACCGGGAACCTGCTGCGGGGTTGCTGCGGTTTGACGAGGCTGGAGTCCTGCACACCCAGGTCGCGTGCCACCGCGTCGGCGATCATCGCGGTGCCGACGTCAAGCGCGGCGCCGTAGTCACCGTTCCGCAAGTCCGGGAGCATCGCATCGGCGACCTGCCCGGAACGCGCGTCGGTGATGACACCCTGCAGGCCGTTGCCGACCTCGAGGCGGATCGCACCCGCATGATCCGGGGTGCGAGGCACGAGCAGGATCAGCAGGCCAGCGTTGCGGCGTTTGTCACCGACCTCCGCGTTCGCGCCTATACCCCAGGCTCGTGCGATCGCGTTGGCGACCTCGTCGCGGGTCCGGTTGCCGAGGGTCGGAATGGTCGCGACCGCGACTTCCGCACCCGTCACGCGTCGCAGCGTGAGGAGGCGTTCCTCGATGCGAGACTCGGCGGCGGGGTCGATGATCCCCGCTGCATCGGTGACCATGCCTGTCGGGGACGCCGGGTAGAGCGATGCAACGCTGTCGCCCTGCGCGAGCAGTGCGGCGCAGGCCATAAGTTGGAGCGACAGCAGGGCACCAATACGTTTGATCACCGTCGAGCGTGCTCCGTGGTCAGTGAGTCGCACGATCCGTCTTGACCGAAAGATACTGCCATGAGGTGTACATGCCCCGCTTGCTTCTCGGGTTCCTGATCGTCGCACTGGCCGCACCGCTGCCGGCCCAGGACACGCTTCTCGCGCCTCGCACCAAGGGCAAGGCCGGCGCGGCGGTCACCGTCTACGAGATGTCTGACTTTCAATGCCCCTATTGCCGGCGTTTCGCGATCGAAACGTTTCCATTGATCGAGAAGGAGTACATCGCGACGGGAAAGGTGCGATGGATCTTCATCAATTACCCGCTTACCTCCCTCCATCCGAACGCGGTCCCGGCAGCTGAGTTTGCCGCGTGCGCCGCACGGCAGGGTCGGTTCTGGCCGGCACACGATCGCCTCTACGAGAACCAGGAGCGCTGGGCGGGGCTCAAGAACGTAGGCCCCTACTTCGTCTCGCTCATCAAGGAACTGGGGCTGCGCCGTGATCCGATGGTCGCGTGCCTGGATCGTGGCGAGACGCGCGCGCTGGTGCGATCAGATGCTGAGGGCGCAGTACGGTCGGGGGCGACGAGCACGCCGTCCTTCTACATCGAGGGGGGCATGCTGTCCGGCGCGCAGCCGATCGGGGTGTTCCGGCTGGTGCTGGATTCGATCTACCGCGCAAAGAAGCGTTAGACATCAACCCAGCGTCACGAACACATCGTACAGTGCATGGGTCCACGCAGTGATCCCGAAGCCGCGAGTCAGGTAGAGGCCACTGAATACCAGACCTGCGATCATGCGAAAGGTGAAGGAGTCAAGCCGGAGCGGATCACCGTACGCGCCTACGTAGTGGAAGGCGGAGAAGATGAAGGCGCCCAGCACCGCTGCGAAGACGCCCGACGCATTCGGAGACCAGCCGAAGATCCGTCGCGCCAACCACGCGAGCGACCCGACCAGGATGACGCGGAAGAGCAGTTCTTCATAGATCCCCGCGCCCAGCGATATCATCAACTGCGTCGCGGTATCCAGCGACTCCGGACCCTGCATCAGCGCAAGGCGCGGCAGGATCGCCACGGTGAGTTGGCCGACCACCACTCCCACCAGAATCGCAAGCACCATGGATTCGGCGAGCATTGCGGCAAACCACGCCGGGCGCAGCGGACCGCGATGAGCCTTCCAGTCGCGCACCACCAGCCACGCACCGAAGCCGATCAACAACACCTCGAAAATCAGCAGGCCACGGTGGCCGCCGAGGAGCGCAAACAGCGACTTGAGGATGACGTCGGCGCCATTGCGCACTCCGACGCCGGTGGACCCCGACAGCAGGAACGCCGACACCTCGTACGCGAAAAGTAGAGGAACGGCAAAAAGCACCGAGTAACGCGGTGCCCGGCTGTCGTGGATGTAGTTCCTGATCGCCATGTGAGAAAGGTATCGCCGTGAGTGCACCGGAGGTTTCAGGGCCGAAACAGACCCGCGGCGCTCAACCCCAATGGGCTGAGCGTCGCGAGCGCAACAGGTCAGCTCGAGGCGATCGCGTCGGCGCGGCCGGGCGAATACCTACCGAACCCGCGCGATGGAGGCGATGACGTCCCCCTCCATGATCCCGTCAACCACATCAATTCCATCCACGACCTCGGCGAACACCGTGTAATCCTTGCCGAGACGGAGGTTGTCTCGAAGGTTGACGAACCATTGCCCGTCGCCGGTGTCGTGACCGCGGGTGCTCATGCCGATCGTGCCGCGAACATGTGGCACCGTGCCGAGTTCGTCGATGAAGAACGGGCTCGCACCGACATATTCGTTCTCGCCCGGGCTGCCACCCTGGATCACGAAGTCGTGTTCGGCACGATGCCACCCAGTCCCGTTGTAATACCCGCGATCGACGAGGTCGAGGACGCGCGCGGCGGTGATCGGCGCGATATCTCCCCGCATTCGGACAACGAACGAGCCACCACTGGCGCTCGTGGCCATAGTGACGCGGAGTCGGACATCAGCCCCTCGCGCAAGCACCACCACGCCCGCCGGCAGCGACGGACGAGCTGCTCGTGGCGCGGGATCGATGGCGGGCTCACCAAGCGCCTTGCGGAGCGCGACGCGCACGTCGCGCTCGGTGTCGTGGTGGCGGGTAGTCCACGTCGCCAGTGTGGCCGCGAGCGCGGGACGCGCCGCAGGGTTCGTCGACCCAGTGAGCGCGATGGCCGCTGCCCGCACCACCTGCGGCGCCGTCGACGTGAGCGCAGCCACGACCACCGTGTCGTCAGCGTGACCTGTTCGCCGGGCGAGCACATCGATTGCTGTCGCTCGTACATTCGCGTCAGGATCGCGTGCCAGCGTGAGCAAGGCGCCCGCATGCTCGTCCGCAATCGCCGAACGCGCCGCGTACTCGCGAAGATGCGCGTTCGGGTGACGGGCCAGATTGGGGACGATGGATCTGGCGAGGTCGGGCCGAAGCCGAACAAGCGCCACCATCGCGTGTGCGGCGCCATGCCACGACACGCCACCGGTGGAGCGCTGGCTGACATCAGCAGGCAGCTCGGCGATCCACCGCTGAAGCGGACCGATGATCCGCTGGTCGGCACCGCAGCTCTCGGCCACCACGTCGGCTGCCCGTAGGCGCACCGGCCAGGACGAGTCGGCCATGGCATCAGCCATCCTGGCGCAGTCGGCACGAGCCAGCGACAGCGCACGGTAGCGCAGGCGCCAAGCTGGCTCGGGCCACACCGGTGGCGCAGCCACCGGAAACTCGGCGCGCCTTGCAAACGTGGAGTCGACGATGCGGGCCAGTCCACGCCGCGCCAGCGCAGACACCTGCGGATCAGGGTGCTGAGCACCGAGAGCCAGCGCGGGATCGTCAGCGGCCCGGCGGTCCTCGGCGGAGAGGATCGCCGCGATCAACGCCGAATCAGGTGTGGCAGAGACCCCCGATCCAGGATTGCCGGAGATCGCGCAGCCCGCCAGCAGCAGGGCGACAAGGACGGACGAAACGCTGCGATCAGCCAAGAACGCCTCCGTGGCAGGCAGGATGAATGGTGGGAACACCATCAAATGTATGCGGCAAACCCGGACCACGGCGTCCGTGGCTAAATTGGCTGTTCTACCACGGGTGCCAGCCGTGCGCTGCCAAACCAGGGGATGCATGTTGAGCCAGACGACCGAAGACCGATTCTTGGTTCGACGCGCTCGAGCCACGATGATGTAACGCCTGATGCCCGAGACCCCGCGACATACCTCGCCTGCATACCGCGCGCTCGCCAAGATCGCTGTAGCCGCGTGGCCGCTGCTGGAGCGCGACCCGCGACAGCGTAGCGCCCACTCGCAACGACTGGCGGCACCGCGCCACATGGCGGAGTGGTCGGCGGCGCATCGCGACCGTTCACGCCCGCTTGCCTGGTTTCATGCCGCGTCGGTGGGTGAGGGATTACAGGCCAAGGCCGTGCTGCAGGCATTCCGCCTCCGCAGGCCTGAATGCCAGATCGTCTTCACTCACTTCTCGCCCTCTGCCGAGCAGCTCGCTGGCACGATGCCCGCCGATTTCGTTTCGTACCTTCCCTACGACCGTGTTGGCGACATCGATACCGCGATCGATGCGCTCTCGCCAGACATGCTGGTGTTTGTGAAACTCGATCTCTGGCCCGAACTCGCTACCCGCGCGGCCGCCCGCGGGACCGCCGTCGCGCTCGTCGCCGCCACGGTACTGGCCGACAGCGATCGGTTGCGCTGGCCCGCGCGAATCCTGATCGCGCCGGGGTACCGATCCCTCAGGGCCATCGGTGCCGTTGGCCCAGATGATGCCGAGCGACTCGTCAGGCTCGGCGCTGACCCGGCGTGCATCACGGTGACTGGTGATCCGCGTATCGACTCCGTGCTCGAGCGCGTCGACAACGGGTCCCCCGGCGAAGTCGCGCTGGTAGGCGATCCCGCGCTCACACTCGTCGCCGGTAGCACGTGGCCCGACGACGAAAAGGTGCTGATCAGTGCGTTTGCCGCAGTTCGACAAGCACGCCCCGATGCGCGTCTCGTGATCGTGCCGCACGAACCTACGACCAGGCACCTCGCGGCGTTGGATGCGACCATCGCCGCGGCAGGACTCCCAAGGGCGGTACGGCTCGGCGTGCCTGGTGACGAGACGGCTCCCGTCGTGATCGTCGACCGCACAGGCGTGCTGGCAACACTCTACCGGAGCGCAGGCATCGCGTATGTCGGTGGGGGGTGGGGCACAGCGGGCATCCATTCGGTGCTCGAGCCGGCGGCGTGGGCGTCGACAATCATCATCGGGCCACAGGACCGCGGATCCGCAGATGCGAAGCTGCTTGCTGACGCTGATGCACTAAGGCGGCTGCCGACCATCAATCCGGACGCCACGCTCGCCCGGTGGTGGCTTGAACTGCTCGGTGATCCCGGGCGCCAGCGGCGGGATGGTGATGCAGCCCGGGCCGCGCTCGAGACTGGGCGAGGCGCCGCAACCAGGTCTGCAATACTTCTCGCCCGGCTGCTA
>JBKJMX010000060.1:0-83739 GCA_046596135.1 Gemmatimonadales bacterium | reverse complement strand
GTCCACGAGCTCGACCTGCGTGGCATGCGCGCCGACGAGGCCGAGGCGATCGTGCTCGGTGCCGTCGATGGGGCGGTGCTGTCGGAGCAGCCGACGCTCCGCATCATCCATGGAATGGGCACCGGTGTGCTCCGCGACGTGGTGCGCCGGATGCTGCAGTCGGACAAGCGAGTCGCCTCGTTCGACTTTGCCCCGCGCCAGCAGGGCGGCACGGGTGTCACCGTGGTGACGCTGCGCTGATGGGTCGAATCCCCGATGAACTTGTCGAGCAGGTGCGCGACACCGCGGACCTCCTCGAGATCGTCCAGGAAAGCGTACAGCTCAAGCGCCAGGGAAGCGACTATCGCGGTCCGTGCCCGTTTCACGGCGGCACCAACCGCAACTTTGCCGTTATCCCGAAGAAGAATCTCTATTACTGCTTCGTGTGTCATGCGGCCGGCGATGTCTTCACCTGGTACCGGGAGCGGTTTGGTCTCGATTATCCGTCGGCGGTGCGCGAGGTCGCGCGGCGATATGGCATCGTGATCCCGGAGGCGGCCGAACGGACCGGGCCCGACCCCCGCGAGCCGCTGTACCAGGCGTGCGACGCCGCGCAGGGTTGGTACGCCACCCAGCTTCGGGACCTCGCCGAGGCAGAACCCACCAGGCGCTATCTCCTTGGGCGCGAGTTCTCACTCGACGCCGCTGCCGAGCTCGGTCTGGGCTACGCACCGCGTGGCACGCAGTTCGTCGACGCGATGAAACAGCTCGGCATTGACGAGGGTGTGCTCGTAGAGGCGGCTTTGCTCAGTCGCCGTGAGGATGGCACCGTATATCCGCGCTTTCGCGGTCGGCTGCTCTTCCCGATTCACGACCTGCGGGGCCGGGTGGTCGGATTCGGTGGCCGCATCGTCGGGGCGGGCGAGCCCAAGTATCTCAACTCGCCCGAGTCACCGATCTTCCACAAGGGGGAGCAGCTTTACCACCTGCACCTGGCGCGCAACGCCATCCGAAAGGAAGGGTACGCGATCCTCGTCGAGGGATATTTCGACGTGCAGCGCCTTGCGCTGGCTGGCATCGAGCATGTCGTCGCACCGCTCGGCACCGCGACCACCGAGCAGCAGGCGGTCCTGCTCAAGCGGTATGCCTCAGAAGTGGTGGTGATGTACGACTCCGATCCACCCGGTCTCAAGGCCACCTTCCGCGCCGCCGACATCCTCGTGGCGCACGGTGTCCGGGTGCGCGTCGCGACGATGCCGGCCGGCGAGGACCCGGACACATTGGCCCGACGCGGTGGCGCCTCTGCCATCGAGGCGATCGTGGCCGACGCCGAAGATGTGCTCGAGCGGAAGCTGCACATGCTGGAGGTGAAGGGATGGTTTGGCGACGTGCGGCGCGCCCGTGAGGCGCTCGACCGCGTCCTCTCGACGCTGCGGGCGGCGTCCGATCCGGTGATGAAGGAGCTCTACATATCCCGGGTGGCCGACCGACTCGGCATTCCCCGTGACACCGTGGCAGCCGAGGCGACAGCACCGAGCCGGGCTACTCCGCTGCCGAGCCGCCAGCCCCAGCTGCGGCCTGTCCGCCACGAAGCTGGCTGGCCGGGCGAGGACGTCCCGACGAGGGTCGCCACCGGCGAAGTGGAGCGTTTCCTCCTTCGCCTGTTTATCAACCACCCTGGATGGCTTGATCGCGCCCGCGACGAGCTTGCCCCGGATCTGTTCGTGGTGCGTACTCATCGGAAGTTGTACGAAGCGATGCTGGCGACCTCAGCTGGCTCGACCGCGCCGGTCGCCCCTCAGGCCCTGCACCCCCGGCTTCAGGAGCTGTTCGAGCGGGTGGGCGGGGGCGGCCCCTTCGAGCCGGAGTTCGACATCGATCGCTGGTATGTCGGCTCGCTGAGCGCCCTGGAGGAGCGATCGGACTTCGACAGCATCGCCGCCGATCCCGATCCGGTGAGCCGAGTCAAGCGCCGCCAGGCACTGAGCCGCGAGGGGAGTGCCCGCTTCTCCATGTATCTTAGGAATCGTTCCCGACCCGAGACCGACCGGGTTCCGCCGCCTGAGGAGGACTAGCCCCTGATGCATCCCGACCTTCCGAAGTTGCTTGACGTACAGACCCGCGATCGCCACCTGTCGGAGCTCACGGCACAAATGCGCGAGATCGACGCCGAACTGGCCGAGCTGGATGCGGCGGTGGATCGGGTTCGCGCCGACATCGCATCGACCACCCGGCTGTCGGACGAGGCCGGCCGGCGCCGGGATGAACTTGAGCGGAAGATCGAGGCGGGACGGCAGCACCAGGATCGTCGGCGGGAACGTCTCGAGTTCGTGCGGAACCCGCGCGAGGCGGCGACGCTCATGGGTGACATCGACGTGGCACGAGGCATCCTCGCGCAGGAGGAATCGGATTGGGTGCGAGCCTCCGAGGAGGCGACGGATCGCACGACGGCTGTCCGGAGCACGACCGAACGGCTCGCCGCGATCGAGCAGGAACAGGCTGACGGGCGCGCAGAGCTCGCCTCCCGCGCGGCGGCGCTCAAGGCCGAAGTCGAGGGCGCGCGCGGGGAGCGCGAGAAGGTGGCGAGCCAGCTCGACCGGACGGTGCGGCTGCGTTACGATCGGCTCCGCGGTTCGCGCAAGACAGAAGTGCTTGTCCCCGCGATGAAGGCGACGTGTACCGCGTGCCACACGTCGATCCCGAGTTCGCGCGTCGGTCGGCTCGAAGCCGAGGGGATGCTGCTTGATGGCTGCGAGATGTGCGGAGCCATCATCTACTTCCTCGAGGTCCCTGCCTGATCATGGGTGCGCGGTGGCGGGTCGTGCCGGCCCCTGACGCGACCGCGTCCCGCGCCCTGGCCGCGGAACTCTCCCTTCCGCTGCCGCTCGCTGGACTCCTGGTGCAGCGCGGCTTCGACGCCGCCAGTGCCCGCACCTTCCTCCGCCCACCACTCGACGATCTCGCTTCACCGCATGCGCTCGCCGGAATGGCTGACGCGGTGCGCGAGGTGGTGGATGCCGTCTCGAAGCACATCCCCATTCTCGTTCATGGCGACTACGACGTCGACGGACAGTGCGCCACGGCGTTGCTTACCCGCGCGCTGCGCATCGCCGGGGCGGACGTCTACCCCTTCGTTCCCCATCGTGTCGATGACGGCTACGATTTCGGTGCCGCAGGGCTCGCCGAAGCGGCAAGGATCCACGCCGGTTTGATCATCACCTGTGACTGCGGAATTACCGCCGTCGACGCGGTGGCGCAGGCCCACGCCCTCGGGATTCGCGTGGTCGTGACCGATCACCACCTCCCCGGTGCGGTGCTCCCCGAGGCCGACGCCGTGGTCGATCCACAGCGCGCCGATGACACCTCCGGACTGGGCGACCTGTGCGGAACCGGGATCGCCTTCAAGCTGGTGCAGGCGCTGGTGGAGCCGCTCGGCCTCCCGGCCAGGTTGCCGTTTCACCTGCTCGACCTGGTTGCGATGGCGACCGTTGCCGATGTCGTCCCGCTGCGCGGTGAGAATCGCATCCTGGTCAAGCACGGCTTGCGCGTCCTCGCCAGTTCGCGCTGGGCGGGCCTGAGGGCCCTCATCACGACGACCGGGCAGGGCGGTGGTCCGCTCCGGGCCGGACAGGTGGGCTACATCCTGGCGCCGCGCCTCAACGCAGTGGGCCGCATCGCCGATGCGAAGGACGGGCTCCGACTCCTGCTCACCGACGACGACGCAGAGGCCGCGGCCCTCGCGGCCCGGCTCGATGCGCTCAACCGGGAGCGGCAGGCGCTCGATCAGCGGATCCTCGAGGAAGTGCTGGAACATGTCGCCACGCACTACGCCGATCCGGCACTGCATCCGGCGATCGTGCTTGCCGGTGAGGGATGGCATTCTGGCGTGATCGGCATCGTGGCGTCCCGCGTGGTGGAGCGATACGGCCGCCCGACCTTCCTGATCGCGCTCGACGGGGACACGGGCAAGGGAAGTGGGCGCAGTATCGCGGCATTCGACCTCCACGATGCGCTCCAGCGTTGCGGCGATCTGCTGCTGCGCTACGGTGGCCACCGGATGGCGGCAGGGCTCACCATTGCGCGCAGCGAGGTTGACGCATTCCGGGATCGCCTCAACACCGTCGCCGCAACCGAACTCGATGTCGACGACCTCGGCCCGACGCAGAAGGTCGATCTTGAGCTCCCGCTCAGCGACGTGACACGCGAGCTGGAGGTGCTGCTGCGGCATCTGGAGCCATGTGGCATGGGCAACCCTGCGCCGGTGTTCGGTGTGCGTGGCGTGCGCCTGCAGGATCCACGGATAGTCGGTACCAATCACCTCAAGGCAACGTTGCAGGGTACCGGCGCCACAATTGACGCGATTGCATTTGGGTGTGGCGATCGCGCGGCCGGCATCGGCGGCGGACGCGTCGACGCGGCGTTCCGCCTTGAGTTGAACGAGTACCGCGGGCGAGTGACGCTCCAGGCAAAAATCTGTGCCCTCTCGGATCCGTCGTGACGCGAATCGTCAGCGGTACGTGGCGGGGGCGCCGGCTCGCCGTTCCGTCCGGCGCAGGAGTGCGGCCAACTGCCGAGCGCGTTCGCGAGGCGTGGCTCGCCATCCTGGGGCCTGAACTCCCCGGAGCACGCGTGCTGGACCTCTGCGCCGGCAGCGGCGCGCTGGGCCTCGAGGCGTTGTCCCGAGGCGCAGCCAGCGCCACGTTCATCGACTCCAATCCACGCGCCGTCGACACGATCCACCGCAACATCGCCACGCTCGGCGTCGCTGACCGGACCACCGTCCGGCGCACCGACGTGCTGCGGTTCACCGACGACATCGCCGAAGGGGAATTCGACGTGGTGCTTGCCGACCCGCCATTTGCCACTGACCTTGCCGAGCGCCTCGCCGCCCGGTTTCGCGCCGCCCCGTTCGCCGCGGTGCTCGCGGTCGAGCATCCGCCGACACGCGTCATCGACGGCGACGAGACCAGGCGATGGGGCGACATCGCCGTCACCTTCCTCAGGGCGCCATGACTCGAATCGCGATCTATCCGGGATCCTTTGATCCGCCGACCCGTGGCCACGAGGACCTGATCCGGCGTGCGCTCGGCATGTTCGACCAGCTCATCGTGGCGGTGGCGATCAATCCCAACAAAGAACCGCTCTTCTCCGTCGACGAACGACTCGAGATGCTGCGGACCGCGATGGAGAACCATCCGCGGATCGAGTTTGCGTCGTTTTCCGGCCTGCTGGCGGATTTCGCGCGTGCCCGGCAGGGCACCATCGTGCTCCGCGGGCTCCGTGCCGTGAGCGACTTCGAGTATGAGTTCCAGATGGCCATGATGAACCGGCGGCTGAACGGCGAGCTCGAGACAGTGTTCCTCGTCCCCGCCGTCGACCTCACCTACCTGTCGTCGTCGTTGATCCGCGAGGCGGCACGCTTCGGCGCCGATGTCGAGGGGCTGGTGCATCCCGCCGTCGCCGACGCGCTGCGACACAAGTTTCCGCAGTGACCTTCCGCGATGCCATCAGGGAGCGCGCCGCTGGACGGCGTGCCCGACTGGTGCTTCCCGAGGGGCGCGACCCGCGCGTGCAGCGTGCGGCCGAGATACTCGACCGTCTCAGCATCGCGGTGCCGATCCTGATCGACACGGTATGTGTCGACCCGGGCACCGACGACAGGGTCGTGGCGGTCGCGGCGCACCTTCGGAGCCGCCGACCCGATGCGATTCGCGACGGGATGCACGCCCTCGACCTGGCGGGGGATCCACTCCGTTTCGCTGCATCGCTGGTGGCATTGGGCGAGGCCGATGGTTGCGTCGCAGGCGCGGTCGCCAGTACCGCCGACGTGCTGCGTGCGGCGCTGTGGGCGATCGGGCCGCGAGTGCCGGGCGCGACCGTGTCGTCGGCGATGTACCTGGGGATGCCGGACGGCCGAACCTTCACGTTCACCGACATCGCCGTCGTGCCGAGTCCATCTCCCGCAGCGATGGCCGGGGCCGGGGTGGCGGCGGCCCGGGACCGCACGCGACTGGTGGGAGATGCGCCGATCGTCGCGTTCCTGTCGTTCGCCACCCACGGGAGCGCGGAGGGGCCAGAGGTGGAGCATGTCCGGGAAGCGGTCGCCCGTTTCAGGGCGCTTGCACCCGACATCCGGTGCGACGGGCCCTTGCAGGTCGATGCCGCGATCATCCCGGCCGTGGCGTCGGTCAAGTGTGGCGGTTCCCCTGTGGCCGGCGCCGCCAATGTCCTGGTGTTCCCGTCGCTCGACGCCGCCAACATCGGATACAAGTTGGTGCAGCGCCTTGGCGGCGCCACCGCGGCCGGTCCGCTGCTGCAGGGACTGGCCCGGCCGCTTTCCGACCTGTCGCGAGGCGCCACACCGGATGATATTGTGGATGTCGCAGCCATGGTGGCGCTCCAGGGCGCTCCCGAGCCATCCGAACTCCAGGAGTTGCACGCATGACCTTTGAATCAAGCCGTGATCCCAGCGGCGTGACGATCCTGACGGTGGAGGGGCAGCTCATTGTGGCCAATCGCCAGGAGCTGAAGCAGCTCGTGAGCGATGCCCTCGATCAGGGTGAGCGCAAGTTCGTGCTCGATTTCGAGAAGACGGCGTACATCGACTCGTCAGGCCTCGGCGCCCTCGTCTCGATCAACAAGAAGGTCCGGGAGGCCGGTGGCGAGCTGCGCCTGTCCGCCCTCAATGAGGACCTGCGCTCGCTCTTCGAGCTGACCAAGCTCGACACCCTCTTCGTCATCGCCGATTCCGCGACCCAGGCCCTCGCGGGTTTCTAACCGGTGATCGAGCCTTCGATGGAGTCGCCGCAGCGGTCCGCAGGCCGCGATCACTTCTCGCTCGACCTCGCCACTGACCTCTCGCAGGTGGGTGAGGTGGTTGAGGCTGTCGCCGCGTGCTGCTTCGCGGGTGTGGCCGCAACGACGCGCACCCGGTTCCGCCTCTGCACCGTCGTCGCAGAGGCCGTCGCGAACGCGATGGTGTATGGCAACGGCAACGACCCCGCCCGACGGGTTCTGGTCGACGTCGAGCTGCACCTGGATCGCGTGGTGGTGAGCGTGACCGACGAGGGTGAGGGCTTCGATCCCGCTGCGGTTCCCGATCCCACCGACGACGACATGCTCGAATCCGAGTGCGGTCGCGGCATCTTCATGATTCGCCGCCTCGCCGATGCCGTTTCGTTCAACGCGCGGGGAAACACGATCTGGATGACACTGCCGCGCTGCTGACCAACCTCGGCAATGTACTGTCCCCGCTCGGCACCCTGACGGGGGCGACGTTCCGCTTGTGGCGCCTTGAGGGCGAGCGCTGGCGGTTGATTGCCGCGCCCAGTGGTACCGACCTGCCGGCTGCGCCGCGCGCGCCCCGCACCGCCGGCACCGACGCCGCATGGCTCGCGCTCCCCGACACCGACAACGTCTTCCTGGAGGTGGTCCCGGCTCCCGGGATCGTCGCTGACGACATCGGGCGTCGGGTGATGCCGGTGGTGAGCGCACTCTTTGAGGCGGAACGCACCACGCTGACGTTGACCACCGAGCTCGCCGCGCGCTATGAGGAGATTGACCTGCTCTACTCGATCGGTGAGCTGCTTGGTCGCGCCCGCGCCGTCGAGGAAGTTGCCGCCATTATCCTGCGCGAGGTGACGGCCGTCGTGGGGGCACGCCGCGCCGGACTGCGGCTCGTCGATGATAGCGCACAAGTGCTTCGCAGCGTCGCGATGACCGGTGTCGCCGACGGGATCATTCCCGCGGAGGTGTCGGTGGATGACGAGACGGCCGTGATCGCCCGCGCGTACCGTACCCGCAAGATTGCGACCGGCCCACAGCCGGAATGGGTCTCCGGCGAGCTGCTCGCCGTGCCCATCATGTACGCGGCGGCGGGACAGCCTTCGCGAGTCGTCGGTACGCTCTCCCTCGCCGATCGCGCGGGTGGTGGATCGTTCACGCGGGAAGAGACGAAGTTGGTGTCCGCGGTCGCGACGCAGATCGGAGCAGCCCTCGAGAACGCCCGGCTCGTCGCCCGCGAGCGTGCGCAGCACCGCGTCGAGCACGAGCTCAAGCTTGCCCACGACCTCCAGGTGCGCCTCATGCCCACCCCGGATGTGGTCCGGGGCGACGCCGACATCGCCGTGCGGTCGTTCGCTGCCGAATCGCTGGGCGGCGACTTTTACACCTTCCTCCGTCTGGGCCGGGGCCGCGTGGGTGTGATGCTCGGCGACGTGTCGTCGCATGGATTCTCCGCCGCGCTGATCGGGGCACAGGTCATGGCGGCCGCCGGTATCCATTCCCACTCGGAGTCGACCCCCGACGCGATGTTGACGCTCATGCATCGTTCGCTGGCCGCCGAGCTGGAGTCGACGGAGATGTACCTGACGATCTGCTATGCGGTCTTCGACCCGACGGCCGGGCGGATCAGCTACTCGAACGCCGGCCACCCGTACGCCTTTCGCGTTCCACGCTTCGGGCCGGCGTCCCGTCTCTCGCCCACGTCGCCGCCCCTTGGCCTCGCGGGCACGGAGTTCACCCGTCGCGTGGCACCATGGCACTTCACCCAGGACCTCCTGGTTGCGTTCACCGATGGCCTGGTCGACCAGGTCGGCACCAACGGCGAACGGTACGGCGAGGTGCGCCTCCTGACGATCGTCGAGGAGGAACGCTACCGAACACCGGAGGAGATCGTCGACGCGGTGTTTCGCGACCTTGATGAGTGGGGTGGCGAGACGGGCGATGACCGGACCCTGCTCGTCATGAGGATGTGATGCGGGCACGGAAACAACTCGGCCAGCACTTTCTTACCGACCGCAACCTGCTCGCCCGGATTGCCGATGCAACCGGCGCGTCGGCCGGTGACGTCGTCCTCGAGATCGGCCCCGGACAGGGTGCACTGACGGAGGCGTTGCTGGACACCGGTGCGATGGTGGTTGCCATCGAGCGCGACGATCGCATGACGGCCGCGCTCACGCGCCGGTTTGCCGGCAAGAACTTCGCGCTCATCGCCGGCGACGCCCTGGAGTTCTCGTGGGCCGAACTGGTCGCGCCCTGGACGGCTCGCGGCATGCCGTGGCGTGTCGCAGGCAACATTCCGTATTACATCACGTCGCCGTTGCTCGATCGTGCCCTGTCGCCGCCACTTCCGTCGAGCGTCACCTTCCTGGTGCAGAAAGAGGTGGCGGATCGCGTGGTCGCACCGGCAGGCCATGACGATTACGGCGCGCTGTCGATCGGTATCCAGGCGGTAGCCGTCCCGACCCGGGAGTTCCTGATCCCCGCCGGTGCGTTTCGCCCGCCCCCACGGGTCGACAGTGCCGTGCTTCACCTGGTCCCCAGATCCGATCCCTTGGTTGAACCAGCCCGGATCGCGGCACTACGACAACTTGTCACCTCACTCTTTTCGTATCGACGGAAGCAGATGCATCGCGCGGTGCGGGAGGCGCTCGGGGTCGATGCCATCATTGCCACGGCACTGCTGTCGGCGGCCGGGATTGAGGCAGCTGCGCGGCCCGAGGTCGTTCCCGTCGATGGGTTCATCCGCCTGCTCGACGCAGTCGACCCTGCCCACGGTCTGTCACGACTCGACGGATGATGCCGATCGGTGGCGCGGCAGCGCGTCCCCGGCTAGATCTTGACATGCCCTCTACCAGACCGTGGCTCATCCCGTTGAGCGTCGCCGTCGGCGTGGCGCTCGTGATTTCCGGAGTCCATCCGTACGAACGGTCAACATGGCTGATGGAGATCGCGCCGGTCCTTGTGGTGTTCCCGCTCCTTGCATTGACCGCCCGTCGGTTCCCCCTGACCTCGCTGCTCTACCTGCTCATCGCTGCACAGGCCACCCTCCTGATCGTGGGTGGTGCCTACACGTACGCCCGGGTCCCGATCGGCGCATGGGTGCAGCAATGGTTCGACCTTTCGCGCAATCCGTACGACAAGCTGGGACACTTCGCCCAGGGCTTGGTGCCCGCGCTTGCTGCACGGGAAGTGTTCGTGCGTCAGGGGATCGTGCGCGGCCGGTCGTGGATAGCCGTGCTCGCCGCTACCGTGGCGCTGTCGGTAAGCTTGTTGTATGAACTGGTCGAATGGGGCGCAGCGCTGGCGCTCGGTCAGGGCGCCGATGCATTCCTGGGCATGCAGGGCGATCCGTGGGACACCCAGTCGGACATGGGCTTGGCGGTGCTCGGCGCACTCGTAGGGGTCCTGCTGCTGGTGGGGATCCATGATCGGCAACTCGTGCGAATGACGAACCTGGATGCCGACGCGGAGGCGACCTGATGGCAACGAGAGAGCCTGATGGAACCGTGATCAACCTTCGCGACAAGCTGGCGCGTGTCGATACGCCGTGGACCCCGCGGGTTGTGGCCGCCCTCAACGACTACGACGTCAAGGTGGCGCGGGTATCAGGCGAGTTTGTCTGGCATGCGCACCACGACACCGATGAAATGTTTTTGGTCGTGGCGGGAACGCTCGGCATCGAGTTCCGCGACCGGGCGGTGGAACTTCGTGCCGGAGAGATGATCGTCGTACCGCGAGGCGTCGAGCATCGGCCGTTCTCCCACGACGGGTGCGAGATCCTGCTGATCGAGCCGCAGGGGACCGTGAACACCGGCGACACGGATTCTCCTCTGCGCGCGCCAAACGATTCGTGGATCTGACCATGGTCACCATTCCGCCCACAGGAACCTCCGATGAGCCTTCCGCCGGTTCGCACGCGCGACGAGTATGTGCCCCTCACCAGGGAACAGTTCCGGGAGCGATTCATGGCCCGATTTTTCGACCCGGTGTTCGAGGAGGTTGCAGACGACCTTGAGCGCGTGTTTGAGAAGGCCTGGAGCGGCTACATCGAGTATCGCAAGTCGCCGCGGAAGCAGCGGGCGGGTGCCGACTTCGCCGATCCCGACTTCGAGCTTCCGGTGGAGTGGCTGGCGACCCGCGCTGCGATCGCTGAGGCCGAGCGGCGGCACCTCGACCCCGCATTGCCATCACGGATACTGGTGGTCAATGCGTCGACCCGAAGTGAGCACACCTGTCCGGGCGAGATCTCGAAGACCCGCCGGCTCGCGGAAGCGGCGCAGGCGGTGATCGAGGCGGTCGATGGATTCGAGGTGGACTTTCTCGATCTCTCCACGCTTGCCGACGAGCCGTGGAAGGTGATCCACCCGTGCAAGGCGTGCGTATCGACGACCATGCCGCTCTGCCACTGGCCCTGCTCCTGCTATCCCAACCACGCGCTGGGCCAGACCAACGACTGGATGGCCGAGATCTATCCACGATGGAGCGCGGCGCACGGCGTGATGCTGGTGTGCCCGGTCCACTGGTATCAGGCGCCGGCCAGTCTCAAGCTCATGATCGATCGACTGGTGTGTGCGGACGGTGGCAACGCCGATCCAACGACCACCCGTGGGAAGGATCCGGCGCTTGCCAAGGCGCTCGAACTCGACGGCTGGGATTATCCGAAGCACCTTGCTGGTCGCGGATTCGCGGTCCTCACCCATGGCGATGCATCGGGGCCCGAGACGCTTCGGCGGCTGCTCGCGGAATGGCTCACCGACATCGGGATGATCCAGGCAGGAGCCCAGGCCGTGGTCGACACATGGATCGGATACTACAAGCCGTACGCCACGAGCCACGAGCATCTCGACGCCAGTCCCGAGACCTTTGCCCTGGCGGAGGCCGCTGCCGCGTCGCTTGTCGGCCTCGTCACGCAGCTCCGCAGCGGTACATATCGCCGCCCCGACGGGGACGTCGAGGCACCGCGCGAGAAATGATTCCCCGAACCACGTGGAATGGTGTATGAGCAACGAACTGGATCAACCCGGCTTCGTCCCGCTGTCCTCCTTTGAGGAGTATGCACCTGCAGAAATGGAGGCGCGGAGTAAGGCGTTTGCCGCTGCCATGCAGCGCAGGCGGACGATCCGGCAGTTCAGTGACCGACCGGTCGCGGAATCGGTGATCGCAGCGTGTGTCGAGGCAGCCGGTACGGCGCCCAGCGGTGCGCACCAACAGCCCTGGCATTTCGTCGTGGTGGCCGACCCCGGCATCAAGCGAGCGATCCGGACCGCAGCCGAAGCGGCGGAGGCGGAATTCTACGCCACGGCGCCGGCCGAGTGGCTTGCAGTACTGGCGCCGCTGGGCACCGACAGTCACAAGCCCTATCTCGAGACGGCACCATATCTCATCGCGGTATTCGCGCAGCGGTACGGGATCAACGATGACGGCACCCGCCAGACCCACTACTACGTGTCCGAGTCGGTCGGGATCGCCACCGGATTCCTGCTCGCGGCGCTGCACCACGCCGGGCTCGCCACGCTCACCCATACGCCGAATCCGATGGCGTTCCTCTCGACGATCCTCGAGCGTCCCGCCAACGAACGCGCGGTCATGCTCGTCGTGGCGGGATATCCGGCGGCGGGCGCGCGGGTACCCGACCTCGTCAGGAAGCCGCTTGAGGAGATCGCGACGTTTCGCTGATCAGGTTGCGTCGAGGAAAGCCACCCAGAAGCGTTCTTGCGGGTCGGTCCAGAGGCACGCGACGCGGAACCCGGCCTCAGCGACCAGCGCGTCGAGCATCGCGCGATCGTATTTGTAGGACGATTCCGTCCAGATCGTCTCGCCAGCATCGAAATGCACCGTTTCACCCGCCACCTCGACGTTTTGGCCGAACAGTGACTCGAGGTGCATTTCGATCCGCGATTCCGCGCCGTTCCACCACGCTCGATGCTGAAACTGATCGAGCGCGAACGTCGCGTCGAGTTCACGATTGAGGCGGGCGAGGATGTTGAGATTGAAGCGTGCGGTGATGCCCTCGGGATCGTTGTAGGCCGCCTCAAGGGTGCCCGCGTCCTTCACGCGGTCGACGCCAAGGATCATCGCCCCGTCGCCGCCAACGGTGTCCCGCACTCCCCTGAGGAAGGAGGCAGCGGTGGACGGCTCGAAATTGCCGATGGTGGAGCCCGGGAAAAACGCGACGTGACGGCTCTCACCATCCATCTTGGGCAGGTCGAGCGCCCGCGTGTAATCGGCCCGAACAGGATGGATGTCGATCTTCGGGTAGTCGTCGCGCAGCGTGAGCGCGACCTGCCGAAGCTGTTCGCCGGCGATGTCGATCGGGACGTAGGCGATCGGTTCATCGAGTGCGTCGAGCAACAGCCGCACCTTTGTGCCGGCGCCACTTCCGTACTCGATCAGCGCCACCCTCGGGCCGGCGCGTTCGGCGATCTCGCCCGCGGCGCCGCGGAGGATTGCCAGCTCCGTACGGGTCGGATAGTAGGCGTCAAGCGTCGTAATCTGCTCGAACAGTCGGGCGCCAGCGTTGTCGTAGAAATACTTCGGACTGAGGTGTTTCGGATCAGCGCGAAGGCCTTCAAGCACTTCGTCGCGCATGCTGCGCGGCGCCGGTTCACCCGCTATTGTCGCGCTGCGCCGCGGCGCTTCGACCGGCGTCGTCACGCGCGCTCCGCAAGCCGGATCCCGGCGAACTGCCAGCGCGTCGGCGACGGGAAGAAGTTGCGATAGGTGAGTCGTGCGTGGGACCGCGGCGTGGCCACCGACGCGCCCCGGAGGATCCACTGGTCTGCCATCCACTTGCCGTTGTACTCACCAAGCGCACCGGTGGCGGCACGGTAGCCGGGATACCCCACGTACGGCGTCCCGGTCCATTGCCACGCGTCGCCATACCACTGGCTGGCGCCGGAAGCATCCGGGGCAGGGCGGGGATGCCCGGCGCACGATTCGGCGAACGTGCCCGCAACCGGACTGTGGGCGGCGGCCACCTCCCACTCCGCCTCGGTGGGAAGTGTGGCATTTGCCCAGCGCGCGAACGCATCGGCCTCGTAGTAGCTCACGTGCACGACTGGCGACGCGCCCACCAGCGGTCTTTCACCGCCGAGGGTGAACTCGACGCGTTGTCCATCCAACAGGTCCCAGTAGAGCGGCGCCGTCCATCCCTCGGCCTCGACGGTCGCGAACCCCGCGGAGAGCCAGAACTCGGCGCGGCGGTACCCGCCGTCCTCGATGAACGCGAGGTACTCGGCGTTGGTAGCCAGGCGCGACGCGATGCGCGCCGGCTGGAGGTATACACGATGTCGCGGTGACTCGTTGTCGAACGAGAAGCCCGAGCCGGCGTGTCCGATCTCGTGCACCCCCTCGGCGACATCAACCCACGTGAGCGGCGCCACCTCGTGCGACGGGACGGGACCGGCCACGCGGTAGGCGGGACGCAGCGGATTCATCCACAGCACATGCTTGATGTCGGTCAACATCAGTTCCTGGTGCTGCTGCTCGTGGTGGGTGCCGAGTTCGATGAGCGCCGACGCCGGATGCGCAGGGTCGTGCCCGATCGACTCGATCAGGTTCAGCACCGCCTCATCGACGTGGCGACGATAATCCAGCACCTGTGCCAGCGTGGGGCGTGTGGCCAGACCGCGTTGGGCACGGCAATGCCGCTCTCCGGCCTGGACGTAGTACGAGTTGAACAGGAAGGCGTAGCGCGGGTCGGGTGAGCGGTACGCCGGTGCGTGTGCGGCGAGGACGAAGGTCTCGAAGAACCAGCTCGTATGGGCGAGGTGCCACTTCGTGGGGCTGACGTCGGGCATCGAGCTCACCACGCAATCCTCGACCTCGAGCGGTTCGGCGAGCGCGGTCGACCATGTTCGTACATCGCGGAAGCGCCCCGCAAGTGACGAGGTCGCGGCGGTCGGAGCGGTCGGCAGGATGGCAGACTGGGTCATGGGCATTTGCTGTGGTTGACGGGTGGCCGGGCTCGAGTCACACACGCGCGCTGAGGGTCGCGCACAGCCCCGATGCCGAGCTCGAGTCGCACGATCACAACCAGATTATACGACCGGGCTCTCGGATCGGTTCCCTCGTCGTGCGCCCCGCGGGTCGAAGGTTATCATCCAGCGGTGGGGCGGACGCCAGGAGGTAGTGTTGGCAGGGATTCTCGCGTGACCTGGGTGGGCGTGTCGGATCAGATGCAACCGCACTACGGCTACGACCGGGTGGCGCCGGTGGGGCGTGCCTTCGCCCCCGGTTTCACGCCTGACCTCACGCCGCTGGCAATGCTGCGACTGGGGGTGTTCGGCGGGAAGTACATGACCGATTGTCGCGAGGAGTTTCCGGCGAGCTGGTTCAAGCGCGCGCGCCTGAGTCCCGAGCGCCACGATCCGGACCTCAACTGCTTCGGCGTGCTCGCCTCCCAGCCGCTTGCCGAGTGGCGTCGAAAGGGTTGGATTCACGAGGATGATCCACGCGGCTGGTTCCAGTGGTACTGCCGGTACTACATGGGGCGCCGGAGCGCCGATGACCAGCGGCAGGTGGGCCGATGGCGGGCGATGCGTCGGCACGTCGCGCAACTCCAGCAGGCGTGCGATGTCGGCGATGTCGAGTGCAGGCCGCGACAGCGTCAGGCGCTGCTCCAGTGGGCGTACGACTCCCGCCGCCTCTAGGCCCGTGCACGATTGCTGCCCCACACGATCCAGCCCCCGCGCACCAGGAGCGCATCCGTGAATACGACCCGTCTCCGCCCAGCGTGAACCAGTCCGCCAACAGCACCGTACGAGTCGCCGTGGTGCAGGCCGAGGTGCCGCAGTCGATCGGCCCGGCGCTGGCGGAGGTGGAGCGCCAGGTCACATTGGCCGCCGCTGCCGGTTGCGCCATCATCGTGTTCGGCGAAACGTGGCTACCGGGATATCCGGCGTGGCTCGATCACTGTCCCGGAGCGGCGCTCTGGGATCACGCCCCGACGAAAGCAGTATTCGCGCGTCTCGCCGATGACAGTGTCGATGTCGCGGGGGAGGAGGGCGCCGCCCTGGCGCGCATCGCCGCAGGTCACCATGTGACGATCGTCATCGGGGTGGTCGAGCGGGTGGGAAGCGGCCCGGGACGCGGCACGCTCTACAACAGCCTCCTCACCTACGGCCCCGACGGCGGACTGCTGAACCACCATCGCAAACTCGTGCCGACGTACACCGAGCGCCTGGTGTGGGGTCCGGGGGACACGCAGGGGCTGCGGGCGGTCGATTCCGCTGGTGTGCGAGTGGGCGGGCTGGTGTGCTGGGAACACTGGATGCCGCTCGCCCGCCATGCGCTTCACGAGTCGGGTGAGGATGTCCACGTCGCCGTATGGCCCACCGCGCACGAGATGCATCAGGTGGCGAGTCGGCATTATGCCTTCGAGGGACGCTGTTTCGTGCTGGTGGCGGCGGGGCTGATGCGGGCCGGTTCGCTGCCACCAGAACTCGAGCGCACCGACGCGGTCCGCGACGACAACTCGTGGGTGCTCCGCGGTGGGAGCGCGATCGTCGGGCCCGATGGGAATTATGTTGTCGAGCCCGTCTGGGACGGCCCGGCACTGCTGGTTGCCGAACTCCCGCTTCGCCGGGTGCGGGAGGGCCAGCTCACACTGGATGTATCCGGGCATTACCACCGACCCGACTGTTTCACCTTCGAGGTGACCAGGGCCCATCGGAGAACGTGACCAGACTGTCCCGCTGGACGAAACGCGCGACTGCCCTTACACTCATTCGTTCCATCCCCTCCCAGACCGGAGATACCATGCGTGTCCTCGCCCCGCGCGTGCATCGCATGCTCGACTTCGCCACCGTCGCCGCATTCGCGCTCGCACCATCGCTGCTGGGCCTCGCCGGGCTCGCCGCAACGCTGTCCTACGCCCTCGCCGTGATCCACCTCGCCCTCACGCTGGCCACCCGATTTCCGGGCGGCTCCGGATTCGTGGCACTGTCAATACATGGTGTGATCGAACTCATCGTCGGTGTATCACTGATCCTGGTACCGCTGATGATGGGCTGGTCGGGGGCTGCGCGATCCTTCTACGTGGCCGCCGGCTTGGTGATCCTCACGGTCTGGGCGCTGTCGGTATACGCCGACGACGGCCCGATTCACTCCACCGGCGGTTCGGTCGCGTAGGCGTCAGCGCGGTGGCTGAATCCCGCAAGAAGACCGACGCGCCGAACCCGGCCGACGGGGGCGAGGCCACCAAGCCGGCACAAACGATCCTCCGCCAGGAGATCGAGGTCGGCTCCGAGCAGCTCCAGCGTCCCACCGCAGGGCTGCTTCTCTCGGCGCTCAGCGCCGGGCTCGACATCGGCTTCGGCCCGCTGATGGTGGCGACAGTAATTGCCCTCAGCCCAGTGGAGTCACTCGGCGTTCGGCTGGTGACCGCGCTGGTCTACTCGATCGGCTTCATGATCGTGATCCTGGGTCGCTCCGAGCTCTTCACCGAACACACCACGCTCGCCGTCCTGCCACTGCTTTCCGGGCAGACGTCGGTCCGCCGCGTGGCGCGCCTGTGGGGCCTGGTCTACTGCGGCAACATCGCCGGCGCGCTGGTCTTCGCCGCACTCGCGGCTCCCCTTGGCGTAGGGCTCGGCCTCTTCACCGGGGCAGACGTCGGGCGGATGAGTCGCGGCCTCACCGACCATAGCCATCTCGTGATCTTCGGCAGCGCCATCGCCGCCGGCTGGATGATGGGCCTCGTCTCATGGCTGGTCACCGCCGCCCGCGACACCGTTGGTCAGCTCTTCATCATTCTCCTTGTGGCCGGCTCCATCTCGTTCCTGCATCTCCACCACTCGATCGCGGGCAGTGTCGAGGTGCTCATGGGCGTGTTCGTAGCTGGTGTGACGCTGCAGGAGTTCCTGACGTTCCTGGCGCTGGCGACGGTCGGCAACGCCATCGGGGGCATCGTCCTCGTGGCCGGCCTGAAGTTCAGCCACGTGACCAAACCCGGACCGGATCCGCCGCGCCGCGGCCGCCGTTGATTGTGCGGTCGACGGGGCGCGAGTGCGTCGCCAGTTGGGCACACTCAGCCGCCGCCGTCTGATGGCGTCATTAACAGGAGCAGGACGATGTCCAGTTCGCACATCGCGACATACCTGAACGACCACCTCGCGGGTTCGGTCGCGGCCGTCGAGATCCTGCAGGACCTTGAGTCGGCGCATGACGGAACCCCCGAGGAGCACTTCTACACCGACATCCGCGACAATGTCGAGCAGGACCAGCAGGAACTCGAGGCGATCATGGACCGCCTCGGCGTGACCGTGAGTCGGACCCGAAAGGCCGGTGCGTGGGTGGCGAGCAAGCTCACGGAGTTCAAGCTTGCCATCGACGATCCTGCGGGTGGGGCATTGCGCGTGCTGGAGTCACTGGAGGTGCTCACCATGGGCATCGATGGCAAGCGGTCCCTCTGGCGCGCGCTCGCCGCGTCGTGTGAGCATCTGCCAGCGCTGGATGACATCGATTTCGACCGCCTCATCGAACGCGCCGAGGAGCAGGGTGGCCGGGTTGAGCACGCGCGGTTGCTGGCCGCGATGCAGGTGTTTGTACCGGACGAGTGAACACCCGTCCGCGTCGGTTCACCAACGAAGGGGAGACGTCATGACACGCAACTGGGGCAAGGCCATCATGGCTGGCCTGATCGGCACGCTCGTGATGACCGTGGTGGGGCTGTATGTCGCGCCGATGATGGGGATGAAGCCGTCGAACCCCGCCGAGATGCTCGCCATGCAGATGGGCGGCAACATGATGATCGGCTGGGTCGCACACTTCATGATCGGCATCATCCTCGCCCTGATCTACGCGGTCGTCGCACCGTCGATCCCGGGAGCCCCAGTCGTGCGCGGCGCCCTGTTCGGCATCGCGCCGTGGCTTGTCGCCATGGTCGTGATGATGCCGATGATGGGCATGCCGATGTTCACCGGCAGCACGGTGGGCGCGCTCGGCAGCCTGATGGGGCACGTGATCTTCGGCGCAGTGGTCGGCGCAGTCTACGGACACCCGGGCACCGCCACCACGATGTAGCACCGGGAGCAGGTTGATGGGAACAGCGAGTCGGCGGGTCCGGGCACAGTACGACGGGCTCGCCGCCACGTACGACGGCCGATGGCAGCAGTACGTGGCTCGCAGCACCGCAGAGACGGTCGCGCGTCTACCACGCGTTACGCCCGGTGTCGTGCTCGATGTGGGCGCCGGGACGGGGCTGCTGCTGGACCGCCTCCGCGAGAAACATCCGACCGCCCGCCTGGTTGGCGCAGACCTCTCGCGCGGCATGCTTGGCGTTGCACACGACCGCCTTCAGCACGGCGCGTCTCTGGTCGCCGGCAACGCTTGCGCCCTGCCGTTCGACGCGGCGAGCTTTGACCTGGTGGTCTCCGCGAGTTCGCTCCACTACTGGGATGACCCCGCGGCGGGACTGCGGGAGCTTGCCCGTGTCCTCCGCCCTGGCGGTCACCTTGTGGTGACCGATTGGTGTCACGACTATCTCACCTGTCGATTGCTCGATCGATTGCTCCGCGTGACAGATCCTGCCCATCACCGCACGCTTGGGACGGAAGAGCTGCGGCGGGATCTGATCGGCGCCGGATGCCCGCCAATTTCCATCGATCGTTACCGGATCACCTGGTTCTGGGGGATGATGACGGCCGTTGGTCAACGATCGGCCTGACCGCCCGCTCGCGGTTGCGCGGTGCCGGCGCGAACGTACCTTCCGCGGCACCAACCCCCTCAGGAGATGCGTTCATCAAGCTGCTGGCCACCGATCTCGACGGAACATTCCTTGGCGGTCGACAGGCTGACCGCCTCGCGCTCTACCGCAGGCTTCGGGATGAGGGCGCCCCACGCCTCGTGTTCGTGACCGGCCGCGGCGTGGAGAGCGTGCTCCCGCTGCTCAACGATCCCCTCATTCCCCAGCCCGAGTTCATCATCGCCGACGTCGGCGCGACGATCGTCACCGCCGACGGGTTGCGGCCCGTCGCACCGCTCCAATGGGAGATCGACCAGCAGTGGGTGGGTGCGAGTGCCGTGCTCGCGGCAATCGGCACGCTTCCCGGCCTCACGCGGCAGGCCGTGCCGCAGGAACGTCGGGTGTCGTTCCTCGCGGAGGATCCTGCCGTCGTGACCACCGTGCGCGAGCGCGTCCGCGACCTACCCGTCGACGTGCTCCTGTCGGCCGAGGTCTATCTCGACATCCTCCCACGCGGTATCAGCAAGGGCAGGACGCTCGATCGATTGGTGGAGCACCTCGGTGTCGAACGCGATCACGTCCTCGTGGCCGGCGATACCCTGAACGATCTTTCGCTCTACGAACATGGCTTTCCCGGCGTCGTGGTGGGGCACTCCGAACGGTCACTCGTCGCAGCCACGACCGGCTTGAAACGAGTGCATCACGCCCGGGCCGCCGGGGCAGGGGGAATTCTCGAGGCATTCCGCGCACTCGAACCCGAAGGCTTTTTCGCCGACGAGCATGAGCCGGCGGTGTCGGGTGATGCACAGCTGGTCGTCGTCTACCATCGGCTCCCGTACGAGGAACGCATGACCGACGGGGTGGTGGGCCGCCACGCCCATACCTCCCCGAACGGCATCATCCCGACGTTGCTGGGCTGCTTTGCAGGCGGCCGGCATGGATCATGGGTCGCATGGACCACCCACGGCGGTGACGCCGGCGGTGCCACGACGCATGCGCTGGTGGATGAACAGCGATACCCCAACCTGGTCGCGGCCCGGGTGCCCCTGGCCGCTTCCGATGTGGAGCGGTTCTACAAGAAGTTCTCCAAGGAAGCGTTCTGGCCGGTGATCTTCTCGTTCGTCGATCGCGCCCAGTTCAGCGCCGCCGACTGGGAGCACTTCTGCGACATCAATCGGCGCTTCGCCGAGGCGGCCGCTGCCGAGGCCGATGAGGGCGCGCTGGTCTGGATCCACGACTACAACCTCTGGATGGTGCCCGGCTACCTGCGGCAGATTCGACCCGACCTCAAGATCGGGTTCTTTCATCACACCGCCTTCCCCCCGGCGGATGTCTTCAATGTCATTCCGTGGTCCGACCAGATCATCGGTTCACTGGCCCAGTGCGACCATATCGGCTTTCACATCCCGCGCTACGCTGCAAATTTCCTGGACGCCCTCCGCTCGCACGCGCCGACGGAGGTGCTTGAGGCGGTTCCGTGCGCACCGCGATTCCGGATTCACGGCATGGCCTTGTCGATCCCGCGCATGCCACGGGTGATCCGTTCAGGAGACCGAACGATTGGCCTGGGCGCACACCCGGTCGGCGTGAACGCCACGGCGGTGCGCGAGATCCTCGAGGACGGCGCTCACCGCGCTGCCGTGGCGGACGTGGTCGAGCAGTTTCGCGGTATCCGGTTGGTGCTGTCGGTGGAGCGGCTCGACTACGTCAAGGGTCCACTGCAGAAACTGGAGGCGTTCGAGCGATTGTTGGAGAACCATCCGAACCAGCGCGATCGCGTCACGCTCGTTTTCGTGACGACGCCTCCGGCGCCGGGAATGGAGGTCTACGACGAGGTCCGGATGGCCGTTGACGAGGCCGTGGGGCGAATCAACGGGCGCTTCGCGTCACTGAGCTGGACTCCGGTCCACTATCTCTTCCGCGCGCTGCCATTTGAGGAAGTGATCGTGTACGGGGCCGCCGCCGACGTGGCATGGATCACTCCGCTCCGCGACGGCCTCAACCTGGTGGCGAAGGAGTTCGTGATCGCGCAGGCGGTCGTCGACGGCGCTGGTGTCCTCGTCCTCAGCGAGTTCGCCGGCGCAGCGGTCGAGTTGCACGGGGCGATGCTCACCAATCCCTACGACATCGAGGGGATGAGCAACGACCTTCACGACGCGCTCGAGATGCCGGAAACCGAGCGACGGCAGAGGATGCGACGCCTCGCCGCGATTGTCGCCGACTATGACGTCGATGCGTGGAGCCACGACTTCCTCGAGGCACTCGCCAACTCCGGATGAATCCAGCGGCGGCCGGCCGGCGTTTCCCCAGCGACTGCACCGACGCCTCACGGCGATGGTGCCACCCCCGCCGCCTCCGACTGGATGGCCCGATGCCAACGTTCCTGCTCGCCTCGCTTGCCTGTCTCGCATTGGCACCACCCCTGGATATCCTGCGGCTCGATCGTCCGCCTCTGGCGTCCGGTATTCCCGTCGACTGGCAGATCAGGGAGGTCCGGGGTCAGCGCCCTCCCGCGACCTCGATTCGAGTCGCCGACGGACAGGCTGCCTTCGCGATTGCCGGAACAGGGCGTGCCGCGTGGTTCTTTCGTGAGTTTGACACGCCGTTGCCGGAGTCGGCCGGAACACTGGAATGGACGTGGCGCATTCTCGCCGGGCCGGTGCAGACGGACCTCCGCGACCGCGCACTCGACGACTCACCGATTCGCGTCTTCGTCGTGTTCGGCAAACCGGGCGGACTGTTCGGCGGGTCCGGCCGCGTGATCTTCTACACGCACGGGAACGACGAACCAACGGGGTATTCGCGCCGTAGCCACGCGAGTGGACGCATGCATGTCGTGCGAGTCGATGGCGCGGGATCGAGGTCGACGTGGAAGGAACACGCAGTCGACCCGTTTGCGGACTACCGCCGAATCTGGGGGCGCGACCCACCGCCGATCACCGCCATCGGCGTGATGCAGGATACCGACCAGACCCGCGGTTTTGCCGAGGCGGAGATCCGCCGGTTGGTGTGGCGGGCACCGTGAGGCCGATCAGTCCTTGCGCGGTCCGTCACGCAACCCGGGCCAATTGCGGGTCGCGCGGGCGATGTAGCCGGGGATGTCGGAGTACCAGCGACGCTGTACCCCAAGGTCGTAGTTGAGGTAGAGCTTGCCGTCCTCGACGCGCCACGCCTCCGGGTCGATCTTCACCTTGTAGTTGCCCGCCACACCGTACGCACAGTATCCCCCGTACTGCGGGGCATATCGGACCGGGTCGGCCACGAAGGCGTTGCGGTGTTCCGCCGAGACAAACCGCCACGTCGCACCATCATGCCGGGCGGTGAACTCCGGCTTGCCCGCGACCGCCTTGGCATCGGTGAAATACGCCACCGGGTCATAGCCGAGGATGGCGACGCCGGCACTATCGGTATTGACCTGGGCGACCTGCTGGGCGGAGGCTGCCAGTGGTGAGAGTGCGATCGCGAACAGGGCGGTGCTGAGAATCCGGTGCATGCACGTGCTCCGAGTGTGAAGGCCAATCAAGGAAAACGCCGGCGGGGGCCCACCGGTTTCATCTCGGACCGAGCCGCGCCGGGATAGATTGCCCGGTCCGCGACACGTCGACGCCCAACCCGCGCGCTGGAGCAATGATGGCAGGCCGCATCCGGTTCATGCTCAATCGCATCGGCGAACAGCTCTGGGTTCGTCCCCTTGCAATGGGCGTGGTGTCCGTGGCCGCCGCGTTCCTGGCCCATTCTGCCGACGGCACCGGACTCGGCGAGCACGTCCCCTCTGTCGCGCCCGAATCGATCGAGTCGCTGCTCTCGATCATGTCGTCGAGCATGCTGGTGATCGCGACGTTCGCGGTGGCCTCGATGGTCGCCGCATACGCATCGGCGAGCAGCACCGCCACGCCCCGTGCGTTCACCCTGCTCATCGCCGACGATGTCTCCCAGAATGCCCTGTCGACATTCATCGGGGCGTTCATCTTCAGCATTGTCGCGCGGATCGCGCTGCAGAATGAATACTACGGCCCCGCCGGACGATTCGTCCTCTTCGCGCTAACGCTCGCGACCTTCGCACTCGTCATCATCACGTTCGTGCGGTGGGTCGACCGGATCGCACGACTGGGGAGGGTGGGAGCCACGATCGCCACGGTGGAGGACGCAACCCACCGGGCGATCGAACGTCGGCATCGGCACCCGACGCTTGGGTGCGTGCCGGCCGACGAGGTCCCGAACGGTGAACAGGTGCCGGGCGCCAGCATCGGGTTCGTGCAGCGCATCGACATCGATGCGCTCGAGCAGGTCGCGGAAGATTGCGATGCGACCGTGGTGGTGGCGAGCCTGCCCGGGGTGTTTGTCGCCCCCGGGCAGGCCGTCGCCCACATCGTGCGCCGCGCTCCCGGCATTTCGCGCCCCGAGGAGATCCGCCGCGTGGCGAAGGCGTTTGTGATCGGCCGGGAGCGGCACTTCGACGATGACCCGCGTTTCGGCCTGGTCGTGCTTTCCGAAACCGCGAGTCGCGCACTCTCCCCGGCCGTCAATGACCCAGGCACCGCCATCCAGGTGATCGGTGGATTGGTCCGCCTGCTGGCATCGTGGTCCGCGCCGGCCGAAGATCCTGAGCCAGTCCGCCATACCCGCGTGCAGGTTCCCCCCGTTGCCACTGCCGACATGGTGCACGATGGTTTCAGCGCCATCGCCCGCGACGGCGCGGCGCTCGTCGAGGTGGCTGTCACGCTCCAGCAGGCCCTGGCCGCACTGGCTGCCGTGGGCGATCCCGCGCTCACCGACGCAGTACGAAAGGAGTCGGCGGTGGCGCTCCAGCGTGCCGCACTCGCGCTTGTGCTACCCGCCGACGTCGAAGCCGTGCGACGAGCTGCCCCCATCACGACGCCATGAGTCGATGAACAACTCGTTCCTCCAGCGGATGGCCGTCATGGCGTCGCGACTCGTATCGCACCGTGCCCGACGACTCTTCTTCGTGCCGGGCCGGATCGCGACCGGGGCATGGGACCGGTTCGTGGTCTGGTTCAATGCGCTCGATCTGTCGGAGAATGCCGTCCTGCTCGGTTTCGCCGTCATGGTGGGGTTTGCCGGAGCATTCGGGGTGGTCGGGTTCTACAAGCTGATCGACCTCTCCTATGCAGTGTTCTTCAAGTGGCCATCGACCTGGTTGCCGGCATTCGGACCGTGGGTCACGCGACCGCTGATCACCGGCGCGGCGATGGTGGTCGCGTGGTGGATCATGCGGCGATTTGCGCCCGGCGAGGAGGGGCTGAACGTCGCCGACGTGCAACGCCGCGTGGTGCGTGCCGGCGGGCATGTGCCCGCCCATCCCGCGCTGGTGCGCACCGCGGCCGCGGCCGCCACCCTCGGCGGCGGAGCGTCAGCCGGCTCGGAGGGCCCCGTCGCAGTCCTCGGTGCGGCGGCAGGGTCGATGCTGTCACGCGCCTTCCACTTTGGCGCCGACCGTACCCGCCTGCTCGTGGCCGCCGGCGCCGCTGCCGCGATCAGCGCCGCATTCAACGCGCCGCTCACCGGTGCGTTCTTCGCGCTCGAGGAGATTCTCGGCGGACTCAGCGTGGCGGCCTTTCCGGTCGTCGTGGTGGCGAGCGTCGTGGCAGCGGTGATTTCGCGCGCCGTCTTCGGCAACCATCCGGCCTTCCCCATCCCCGTTGAGTATTCGTATCACCACCTCTGGGAGGTGGCGATCGCGTATCCGATGCTCGGGGTCGTGGTCGGCGTGGTCAGCGCATGGTTCATCCGTACCTACTTCCGCTACCAGCGCACCGACGTGACCGCACTGCGCGCGGGCGCGGGCGGGATGCTGATCGGTCTCATGGTGGCTGCGTCGGGCGGGCTGCTCGTGGGTACTGGTCACCTTGCGATCCCGCTCGACATCTTCGGCACCATGGCGTGGTGGGTCATCGCGCTGCTCGCGATCGGCAAGATCGTGGCGACCGCGCTCTCCCTGGGGTGGGGTGGATCCGGCGGCGTGTTCACGCCGTCGCTGTATGTCGGTGCTGCGACCGGCGGTGCGTTCGGCGCGGGATTGCGATCGGTGCTTCCCGCTGCAGGGATTCAACCGGCGGCGTACGGGGTCGTGGGGATGGGGGCGATGGTGGCCGCGGCCACGGGGGCGCCGATTACCGGGATCATGATGGTCTTCGAGATGACCGACGATTACGCCCTCATGCTGCCGCTGATGGTCGCCACTGCGGTTGCCATGGTGGTCGTCAAGCGGCTCGAGCCGGACAACCTCTACAGTGGCTGGTTGCGCCGACGCGGCGTCCATCTGGAACACGGCATCGATCACGACATCCTGGCGGGCCTGGTCGTCGCCGACGCGATCGACCGCGATGCCATGGTGGTGCGGGCCGATGAACCGGTGCACGCCCTCATTCGGCAACTCGCCTTCGCTGACCAGACGGTGTACCCGGTGGTTGACGCCGAGCGGCGGCTCCTCGGAGTCGTCACGCAGCGCGGCCTCGGCGCCATTGCGAGGGATGAGGGGCCACTGGATGAGGCATTGGTCGCCCGCGACGTGGCCACCGCGACCGAGGCGCTGACGCTCGAGATCCCGTTGCTGGAGGTCGTACGCCGCCTCGGCGCACAGGGTGTGGCAGCGTTCCCGGTGATCGATGCCGCAAGCAGCCGGGTGCTCGGAACCGTGGGGCGGGCGGGCATTCTCTCCCGGTACGGCCGCGCCATGGCCGACCGCACAGGGTGAACTCGTCGCGCGGTGTACGTATACTTCGGCAACAGCTCCACCCCGGCACGTTCACTCATCGGAGGATGGCATGGCAATCAGCAAGTCGACCAGGACCGCAGCGGCACGCACGGCCAGCAAGGCCGTTTCATCCACGGCAAAGTCAGGCGCCTCTATGGGTGCCGCCGCGATGAAGATGGCAGGACAGGTGGCGGACAAGGTGTCAGGGCGCACCGCGCGGCGCGCGAGAGCCACCAAGGTTGCCGTTGCGGTTGCCGGCGTCGCCGCTGCAGTGGTAGCCGGCGTCGCCGCACGCAACGCGAGCAAGTCGGGGAAGGCGACCAAGGCCAAGGCGAAGGTCGTCAAGGCCGCCAAGAAGTCGGTGAAGTCGGCGAAGACCAGCGCCCGCGCGCGGATCGCCAAGGCCTCGAAGGCCGTCACGGGCACGCGCACCACCAAGCGCGCCAAGGTCGCCTCCAAGAGCACCGCGAAGCGCGCCAAGAGCACGGCCAAGCGCAGTCGTTGATCGTTGATCCGAGGCCGCTGGCACGCTATCGTGCCAGCGGGACCGGATCGCCCTGCCGACGCCTGGTCGGCATTTCGCGATCGGTTTGCCAATGAGCGTATTTCACCTCATTGCGTCGCTCACCACCGTCGCGGCATTTCTCGCGTGGGCGAATTACCGATTCATCCGCCTGCCGATGACGATCGGCTTGATGGTCCTCTCGCTCGCCTGTTCGGTGCTCATCGTCGCGGCGGGACATTTCGGCTTCGCTCCGATCGCCGATCTCTCGCACGTGATCCGTGCGATCGACTTCGACGACACCGTGCTCAACGGGATGCTCGGCGCGCTGCTTTTTGCCGGCGCCCTGCACCTCGACCTCGGCCGGCTCATCGCCCACCGTGGCCTGGTGCTGGCGCTGGCAACCGGGAGCGTGCTGCTCACCACCCTGATCGTAGGTGTGGTGGGTCATCAGCTCTTCGGCATGATCGGGCTCGACATTCCGCTCTCGTGGATGCTGGTGTTCGGCGCGCTGATCGCGCCAACCGACCCGATCGCCGTGGGGGCGATCCTCCGGCGCGTCGGGGTGCCCAAGGAGCTTGAAACCGTCATCACGGGTGAGTCGCTCTTCAATGACGGCGTCGGCGTCGTCCTGTTCATCCTGCTGGTGGAACTGCTGGGCGGAGAGGCCATCACGGCCGCGGTGGTGGGAAAGCTGGTCGCGGTGGAGGTGCTGGGCGGCCTGCTGTATGGCGCGGTGATGGGATACATCGTCTACCGGATGCTGCGTGCGGTCGACAACTACCAGGTCGAGATCCTGCTCACGCTCGCCGTGGTTACTGGCGGGTACGCGTTGGCGCACACCCTTCACGTGTCCGGTCCGCTCGCGATGGTGGTTGCCGGTTTGCTCATCGGCAATCGCGGCCGCGAGTTCGCCATGTCCGAGACCACCCGTCACCGCCTCGACCAGTTCTGGGAGTTGATCGACGAGTTCCTCAACGCGGTGCTCTTTGTCCTCATGGGACTTGAGGTCGTGATCCTCGACATGGAGCCGGGGGTGCCGTGGGCTGCAGCCATTGCGATTCCGTTGGTGCTGCTGGCGCGCCTGGTTTCGGTCGCAGGCCCCGTGTCGGTGTTTCCCAGTGGGCGTCGGCTGCCCCGCGGTGCCTCGGTGATCCTCACCTGGAGCGGGCTGCGAGGCGGTATCTCGGTGGCCCTGGCGCTGTCGCTCCCGGTGAGCCCGTTCCGCGACAAGCTGATCACGATCACGTACATCATCGTCTGCTTCTCGATCATCGTGCAGGGGTTGAGCGTGGGGCGCGTCACGTCGCGGATTCTTTCGCGCGCCTGATTCCAACGCGGTCGTTGCCGGATAGATCCATTCCCATCTGCTGGACGTAGCAGTCCAGTGGCGCGCCGCGCCATGTGTCACGCCTGTGGCACCCTGTTCCCCACGGGAGGTATGCTCATGCGATTCCCTGCCATTACGGCCCTGGCGGGCCTGTTCATTGTTGCGGCCTGTGCTGACGACACTGTCCCACCCACTTCAGTAGACGCCTTGGCGGCTTCCCAAGCCGAGAAGTCAGCCAATGCCGCCGACGCCGGTGTTCACCGCTATCGTGTCACGCTGGAGAATCTCAGCACCGGCCAGGTCTTCTCACCCGGTGTTCTCGCCACACACACGAAGGACGTGACCGTGTGGACCCCAGGCCAGCCCGCGTCGGAAGGAATTCGCATCATCGCCGAGGACGGCGACCAGACGCGGGCGGTGGCAGATGTTCGCGCGACGGCAGGCGTGTTCGCGGTTGTCGACATCGACACCCCGACCAATCGCGTCGGCGGCCAGGCGTTGCTTCCCAATCCGCAGGTGTTCGAGATCACCGCACGCGGCAACGCCAACCGCCTGTCGCTGGCCGTGATGACCATCTGCACCAACGATGGCTTCACCGGTCTTGATGGCGTCAAGCTGCCGTCCGGCTCGAAGGCCGACGTGCACGAAGTGGGCGTTTGGGATGCTGGCACGGAGCAGAACAACGAATTGTTCAGTCAGATCGTTGATCCTTGCGGCGGCGCTGGGCCGGTCCCCGCACCGGCCGATGGCAACGGCCGCGTGGCCACTTCGGACGTGATCCGGCGCCATGCCAACATCCAGGGCGTGGGTGATCTCTCGGTGGCCCTCCACGGCTGGCGGGGTCCGGTCGCACGCATCACGATCGAGCGGATCGACTGATACTGCGGCACTGAGGATCTCGACGGCGCCCGGTCGGTGGATTAACGAATCCGCCGTCCGGGCGTCACCGGAGTATCCCGAACCGGATTGGCTCCCATGCGTGTGTTGCTCCCGTTCGTCCCGGCTGTCCTTCTGCTCAGCGTGCTGGGGTGCGGCTCAGATCCTTCAACGAGCGATCCCGTCCCGGCGCCGCCACCAGGCGGCGATGCGGCCACCCCATACCCGATTGCTCACCTCGCTGGAGGCCCCGCCACCTACAAGGGGTTGGCGTTGTCGCTGTCTCCTGCCGCAGAGCCCTCCGTCACCCCGGTGAACGGCGTGATCGGTGTGGTATGCGTCGGCATGAGCAACGGCAATCAGGAATGCGCAGAGTGGATTCAGCAGGTCGCCAATGCCTGGCGGAGCGAGGTCAGCCCTGCGGTCCGCATCGTCAACTGCGCCGTCGGGGGCCACGCCATCGAACGATGGATTGACCCGGCCTTCGATGACGTGCTCTGGGATGATTGCGTCACGCGCCGCCTTCCGCAGGCCGGCGTGCTGCCGTCACAGGTGCGGGTGATTTACCACAAGGCCGCCGACCAGTTCGGGATGGGCCCGGGCGGAACAGCCCTCCCGCTCTTTCCCGCCACCGGCAACAACTACGAGCTCTTCCGCACCCATCTCGGCGAGTTCGCCGCACGCGTCAAGGGTAAGTTCCCGTCTGTCCAGGCAGTGTACACCAGCTCCCGCAGCTACGGGGGATTCACCACCCGGCCCGATCGTGGCGAACCACAGAGCTACGAGGAGGGTCACGCGCTGAATACCTGGCTGGCTGCGAACCCATCGGTCGACGGAGTGTGGTATGGATGGGGCGCATACCTCTGGGCGCCTGCATGTGCGAGTGGAATCCTGAACGCCGCCAATGTCTGTTACGACCGTGTCGATTTTCAGGGCGACGGCGTGCACCCAGCGCCGAGCGGCCGACTGAAGATCGCACGGATGATGCATGACCGACTCCGGAGCCACGCCTGGTACCGCCCGTGACTAGGTTCCGGGAATGGACTTTCCGCCCACTCCCATCGTCAGCGAGAATGCGCTCCGTGCCGTGATCGTCGGGGCTGGCTCACGGGGCAACAAGGTCTTCGCCGAGTTGATGGCGACACACGTGACCGGGATGCAAGTGGCCGGGGTCGTGGAACCCGATGCCGGGCGTCGCCTGACCTTCCAGGCACGCTACGCCCTGCCGGAGGATCGTACCTTCGAGTCTGTTGATGATTTTCTGGCCGCCCCCCGTTTCGCCGATGTCGTCTTCATCTGTACTCCCGATCGGACGCATTTCTCCATCTGTCGTGACATCGCGCGCCATCGCTATCGCATTGTGCTGGAGAAGCCAGCTGCCACGACACTCGCCGAGTGCCTCGAGTTGCTCGCGCTACAGCGCGAGGTCGGCACCGACATCTTCATTGCCCACGGCCTGCGCTACGCACCGTTCTTCCAGCGGGTCAAGGCGATCATCGCCTCTGGTGAGCTCGGCGCGCTGCGTCATGTCCACCTGACCGAGAACATCGGGCACTGGCACTTCGCACACAGTTACGTGCGCGGTGAGTGGCGGCGGACCGACCAGTCCGCACCGATCGTGCTCACCAAGACCTCGCACGACCTCGACGTGCTCCAGTGGCTGGTCGATCAGCGGGTCGTGTCGGTGACGTCGCACGGATCACTCGGCTATTTCCGACCCGAGAATGCGCCGCCTGGTGCCACGCCCCGATGCGTCGACTGCCCGTTGCAGGAGACCTGTATCTACAGCGCGACCCGGTTCTACCTCGATGCGCGGCCCGAATGGCCGTACGATGTGGTGCTCGGCGGCGGACCGGACACCCGCGAGGCACGCCTGCATGCAATCACCACCGGACCGTATGGGCATTGTGTCTGGCTGAACGACAACGATGTCTGCGACAGCCAGCTCGTCCTGCTGGAGTACGAGTCCGGCATCTTCGCGAGCTTCGAGATGCACGCGCATACGACGCATAACACGCGGAAAGTGCGGGTGCTCTTTGAGGGGGGCGAACTGACGGGCGATTTGCGCCAGGGCGTGATCAGCATCTCGCGGTTCACTGGCGAGAAGGACCGCGACGACACCGAGCGGATCGTCCTGCCGGTCAGCGACGACCCGCATGGTGGTGGCGACCTCAACCTTCTGCTGGCGCTGGGCGAGCACATCAGGCTGGGCAAACATGCCGACATGATCACCTCGCTCGAACGCTCGCTGGCAAGCCATGTCCTGGCCTTCCTTGCCGAGGAATCCCGGAATGGCGATAATCTCAAGATCGCAGTAGCAGGAACCCTGATTCCGCCCGAACTGCGTGCGGACACCGCCGCCGGCGCAGCCGTGCCCGAGCCACTTCACATTACTGACTGATTCACGGGGAGAACAGATGTCAATATGCCGAGTGATTCTTGCCGCAGGCTGTCTGGCCATGGCAGGCGCGGCGCCGGCTACGGCGCAGTCGACCTGGTCGCTCACCGCTGGCGTCGGTCAGCCCGCATGGAGCGGCCCCTACGTGATGGGAGGAAAGTTTGGCGCTTCGCTCCTTGCTGTTGGGATGCAGCGGCCGGTGGGCGCGGGCTGGGCGGCACGCGTCGAGGTAGCGATGCAGTCAGACGTCGGTGACCTCGGGATCACCGGGCTGTTCGAGCAGCCGACCAGTGTCACCGTCTACCGGGCACACCTCGCGGCGATCGCGCGGCGACGCGTGGGAAGCGGGCGGTTCTTCCTGGAGGGCGGCGCAGCAGTGTGGCGGAAGGCGGGATGCGACGTGGACACATCGGGCGGACCGGGTTTCTTTGGTGGGGAGACCGTGGGCTGCGACGACTGGCGCGACGAAGCCAGCATGGAAATCGGCAGCCCGACGTTGAGGCCGAAGTCTACCGGGCTGAATCTGGTGGTCGGGGCAGGGGTCCGGGGTCGCCGCTTCGGTGCGCTCGTCCGGCTCGAGCCGATTGGCACGACCGTAATTGAGACAGACGCGGGTGCGATTCACGCCCGATCTCTGACGCTCGCACTTGAGTGGACATTTTTCGCACGCCCCTAGGGCGCGTGCGATCAGGCCGCGAGCAGCTCGTCGGGACGTGCCCGGTCCCCACTGAAATCGCGAACCGGCGCGCCAGCGCGCGCCGCCGGTCCGTCCCACCGGAATGCCGCTAGATTCCCCTGATCCTCCTACCTGGATCGCAAGCCGATCATGTCAGGATTCCTCGAGCAGGTGAATACCGCGTTCGACCGCGCGGCCGCGTTCACCCAACACGATCCGACGCTCCTTGAGCAGATCAAGGCGTGCAACGCCGTCTACTACATGAGCTTCCCGCTCAAGCGCGATGATGGCTCGATCGAGGTGATCCACGCATGGCGCGCTGAGCACAGCCAGCACAAGTCGCCCACCAAGGGCGGAATTCGCTACAGCATGGGCGTGAGCGACGATGAAGTGATGGCGCTCGCGGCGCTGATGACATACAAGTGCGCGATTGTCGATGTCCCGTTCGGAGGCGCCAAGGGAGGCGTGCGAATCGATCGTCGCAAGTACTCCGAGGGCGAACTCGAGCGGGTGACGCGCCGGTATACCTACGAACTGGTGCGGAAGCGGTTCATCGGCCCGGGCATCGACGTGCCGGCTCCGGACTACGGCACCTCCTCGAAGGAAATGGCGTGGATCGCCGACACCTACGCCAGCCTGTCGGGGGGCGAGATCGACGCCCTGGCGTGCGTGACGGCCAAGCCGCTCGCGCAGGGCGGCATCCGCGGGCGCACCGAGGCGACCGGGCTGGGGGTGTTCTACGGACTGCGTGAAGTCTGCAACTCGTCCGAGGAGATGTCGAAACTGGGCCTGTCGCCCGGACTCGAAGGAAAGCGCGTGGTGGTGCAGGGACTCGGCAACGTGGGGTACCACGCCGCAAAGTTCATGCAGGATGCAGGCGCGATCATCGTCGGCATCGCAGAGTATCGCGCTGCACTGTCCAATCCGGCTGGCCTCGACGTCGATGCAGTCAACGCCTGGCGTATCGAACACGGCACCGTGATCGGCTATCCGGATGCAACCGGCATTCCGAATACGCCTGATGGGCTCGAGCTGGACTGTGACATCCTCATCCCGGCAGCGCTCGAGCACCAGATCACCGTCGAGAACGCGCCGCGAATCCGCGCGAAGATCGTCGCCGAGGCTGCCAACGGACCCACCACAGCGGCCGCCGAGGCGATCCTGGAAGAGCGCGGCGTGCTGATCCTCCCCGACATCTGGCTCAACGCTGGCGGGGTGATCGTGTCGTACTTCGAGTGGCTCAAGAACCTGTCGCACGTCCGCTTCGGTCGGATGGAGAAGCGGTACGAAGAGGGCGCGTTCCGCCGGATGCTCGCGGCGGTTGAAAAATCGACCGGGAAACACTTCCCCGAGGAAGAAGCCCGCGCGATCACCGAGGGCGCTTCCGAAAAGGACCTCGTGTATTCGGGGCTGGAGGAATCGATGAGCGACGCCTATCAGCAACTCTGCGTGATCCGTGACCGCCATGCCGAGCAGCGCATCAGCCTGCGCTCCGCGGCGTTCATCAACGCGATCGACAAGGTGGCGCGATCCTACTCCGATATGGGAATATTTCCATGACCCGCAAGTCGCCGTTCACGGTGCTCCTCGTGCTGGCCCTCCTGGTCGGCGTCCTGATGCCCATCGCGACCGGCATGCTGGTCGATTACTGGTGGTTTCGCGACCTCGGGTTCGAGGTCCTCTTCAGCCGCACGATTACCACCCGGCTCCTCCTGTTCGTCGTGGGGGCCGGGCTGACCGGCGCGCTGGTGTGGGCAAACCTCCGGCTCGCGCAGCGCGGTGCCGCGTCCGACGTGATCCGGATGCAGGTTCATGCGGCGTCGGGCGAACAGGTGGTCGATCTCTCCCGGGTCATCGGTCGCCTGACGCGCCCCGTCACATTGGCGCTGGCGGTGATGTTCGGCCTCGGTGCGAGCGCGCTCTGGGACGTGTCGCTGCAGGCGTCGCTCTCCACGCCGTTCGGCATCACCGATCCGGTCTTCGGCCGCGACATCGGGTACTACGTTTTTACCCTCCCGGCCATCACCGCGCTGCTGGGCATCCTCGCCTCGCTGGCGGTGCTGCTCCTCCTCCTCCTGGCGGCGATCTACTTCCTGCGCGGCGATATCGTGGTCGCGCCCCGGCGCCTCCGCATCGAGCCATCGGCTGGTATGCACCTCGCGATCGTCCTCGCGATCATCTTCGTGCTCTGGGCGCTGCAGCTCTGGTTCGTCGACACGTCGAACCTGTTGTTCTCGCACACCGGCCCGCTCGTGGGTGCCAGCTACACCGACATGCACGCGATGCTGCCGGCGCTCCGCGTCTCCGCCGTGGTGGCCCTGCTGGCCGCGGTGGCGGTGCTGATTGGCGGCGTGCGGCGCCAACTCGGCGCCTACGCGGTCGGGGCCCTGGCGATCTATGGGCTGGTTTCGGTGGTCGGACGTGGTCTGATCCCGGGCTTGATCCAGAAGTTCGTCGTGGCGCCCACGGAACTCACCCGTGAGGAACCGTTCCTCGCGCGGCACATCGCCGCCACGCGCCTGGCCTGGGGCATCGACAGCGTCGAGGTGCGCGATCTCGAGGGCGAGGCCACGCTGGGCCTCGAGAGCATCCGGGACAACGCCGCCACGATCGACAACGTGCGGCTCTGGGACCGAGAGCCGCTTCTCCGGACGTTCAGCCAGATCCAGGAGATCCGGACCTACTACGACTTCGTGTCCGTCGACGACGATCGGTACTGGATCGACGGGCGGTACCGCCAGGTACTCCTCGCCCCGCGCGAGCTGAATTCGGCGTTGCTGCCGACCCGCACGTTCATCAACGAACACCTCACGTTCACACACGGCATGGGACTCACGCTGAGCCCGGTGAACCAGGTCACCACTGAAGGGTTGCCGGTCCTGTTCGTGAAGGACCTGCCCCCATCGACGACCGGTTCGCTCAAGATCTCGCGCCCGCAGATCTACTACGGCGAGCTCACCGACAATTTCGTCTTCGTGAACACGAAGCAGAAGGAATTCGACTATCCGTCAGGTGAGTCGAACGTGTACAGCACCTACGACGGCACCGGCGGGGTGCCGGTGGGCGGAATCGTGCGCCGCGCGATCCTCGCCGCCGAGTTCGGCTCGTCGAAGATCCTTCTCTCCGGCGACATCACGTCAGAGAGCCGGATCCTTTTTCACCGCAACATCGTGGCACGGGTGAAGAAGGCATTTCCCTTTCTCCGGATGGACCGCGACCCGTACATGGTGGTCGCGAGTGACGGCACCCTCCAGTGGATCCAGGACGCCTACACCGCCACCAGTCGGTATCCCTACTCGTTCCGGACCAACGACGGCGTCGCGTACATCCGCAACAGCGTGAAGATCGTGATCGACGCCTACCACGGCACCATGGTGCCGTATGTTGCCGAGCCCAACGATCCGTTGATCCGAACATGGGACAAGGTGTACCCGGGAGTCTTCAAGCCCATCGAGGAGATGCCGGAAGACCTCCGCGCGCACATCCGCTATCCGGATGAGTTGTTCCGGGCCCAGGCCGCGCGTTATGTCACGTACCACATGGACACGCCCGCGACCTTCTACAATCGCGAGGACGAGTGGCAGGTGCCGGTGATCACCCGCAATGACCAGGCGGTGCCATTCATGCGGCACATCGTGATGCGGCTACCCGAGGAGGCCGCCGCCGAATTCATCTACATGGCGCCGTTCACGCCGCGCGGGAAGGACAATCTCGCGGCGTGGATGGTCGCACGAAACGATGGTGACCACTACGGCAAGCTGCGGGTGTACCGGTTCCCGCGGCAGAGCCTGGTGTTCGGCCCCCGGCAGATCGAGAATCGGATCAACCAGGACACCGAGATTTCCCGCCAGGTGTCACTGTGGGATCAGCGCGGTTCCGAGGTCATCCGAGGGGACCTGCTCGTGATCCCCATCGAAGAGTCGTTGCTGTACGTACAGCCGATCTACCTGCAGGCTGACGGCGGAATGATTCCCGAGTTGAAGCGAGTCGTGGTTGCGTACCAGAATCAGGTGATCATGCGGGAAACACTCGACGCGGCGCTCGTCGCGATGTTCGGTGGGGAGATCGGGTCGCGCGCGGTGGCCGGGGCGGGGCGGGCGGACTCGGCAGCGATTCGCGGCGGAGGACCGCCCGCTACATCAGCCGCGCCATCGAGCGAGGTGGTCGCCGAGGCGCAGCGGCACTACGAGGCCGCGATCGATGCCCAGCGCCAGGGGGATTGGGCCCGATATGGTGAGGAACTTCGCCAGCTCGGTGCCGTGCTCGAGCGTCTCGGGGCGGGCGCCACGCGACCCTGATGGCGGGCTGCCCGACAGGTGACTGCAGGCGGATGAGGGGACGCGGGAGTCACAAGTCGACTTGACCCGCGTCGCCGGATCGGGCGAATTGTGAGTCGGACCGTTGGGGGGGGATCCCGACAAGGCGAATCAAATTGACCGGTGCAACGTGGTGCCGTCCGCATCCCCGACGTCATTGGTGGCGAGGCGGGGATATTGCCGGGGTGATCGACCGGCGAAGGCCCGGTCCCGTTGACCTGCCACTGTGGAGCGATGATGAAGCTGGGAATGATCGGACTCGGCAAGATGGGCGGAAACATGACGGTGCGTTTGCTGCGCGCTGGTCACGAGGTCGTGGTGCATGACCTGGACGCGGCCGCCATCGCACGCGCGACCACTGAGGGTGCAACCGGTGCTGTGTCCACGGAGGAACTGGTCGCTGCGCTGTCGACACCTCGCGTGGTGTGGATCATGGTGCCTGCGGGTGCGCCGACAGAAGCCACCATCGAGTCGATTGCGGGTACGCTGCAGGAGGGCGACGTGATCATCGACGGCGGCAACAGCAACTACAAAGACTCCCAGCGCCGCGCGAAGACCCTTGCGCCGAAGGGCATCGCGTTCGTCGACGTCGGCACATCCGGCGGCGTCTGGGGCCTCAAGGAAGGCTACAGCATCATGGCGGGTGGCACCGATGAAGCGCTCAGCGTGGTGCGGCCAATCCTTGAGGCGCTCGCCCCGACGCCTGATACCGGATGGGGACATGTCGGCCCGAGCGGGGCAGGGCACTTCGTCAAGATGATCCACAACGGCGTCGAGTACGGGATGATGCAGGCGTACGCCGAGGGGTTCGCGCTGATGGAGCGCAAGGAAGAGCTCGCGCTCGATCTCGAGCAGGTCGCGCAGATCTGGCGGCACGGCAGCGTCGTGCGTTCCTGGTTGCTCGACCTGACGGCTGCGGCGCTCAAGGAAAATCCGAACCTCGACGGCATCGCGCCCTGGGTTCCCGATTCCGGCGAGGGTCGCTGGACCGTGATGGAGGCGATCGATCTCGCTGTCTCGATCCCCGTCATCACCCTGGCATTGCAGCAGCGCTTCCGCTCGCGGGACGAATCACCGTTCGGTGACAAGCTGCTGGCCGCGATGCGCAATCAGTTCGGCGGCCACGCCATCAAGCGCTCGGCGGATCAGGCGTGAGCGGGCCCGCGCCGGAGTTCGCGACGACGATGGTCATCTTCGGCGCATCGGGCGACCTGATGCGCCGCAAGCTGGGTCCGGCACTCTTTCGCATCTGCCGCCGTCGGCAGTTGCCGCCCGAGGTGAAAATCGTCGGCTTCGCGCGGACCGAAATGGACGACGATGGATTTCGCGCCTACGTGCGGGGCGGCGTCGACGAGTTCGCCGGTCCGGTGGACGACGCGGCGTGGGACCGGTTCGCGGCGCGGCTGTATTACGTGACGGGGGATGTGACGGTGGCAGGCGACTTCGCGGTTCTCGGCCAGGAACTCGAGAAGCTCGAGTCGGGCCCCGCTCATCGCCTCTACTACCTCGCAATGGCGCCCCGATTCTTTGCACCCGCGGTCGAGGGGCTGGGTGCGTCCGGTATGGCTGCGTGCGAGTCGGGTGGACCGCGACGTGACATCGTGATCGAGAAGCCGTTTGGGCGTGATGCGACGAGCGCCGATGCGCTCAACACGCTGGTCCACTCGGCGTTCGCCGAGGAGCAGGTCTTCCGCATCGATCACTATCTCGGGAAGGAGACGGCGCAGAATATCCTCTACTTCCGTTTCGCCAACGCGATCTTCGACCCGCTCCTCAACCGCAGTTTCGTCGATCATGTGCAGGTGTCGGTGACGGAGACGGTCGACATCGGGCACCGCGGTGAGTACTACGACCAGGCGGGTGTGTGGCGGGACATGTTCCAGAATCACCTGCTGCAATTGCTCGCGCTGGTCACCATGGAGGCTCCCGTTGCCATCGACGCCGTGCACCTCCGCGACGAGAAGGTAAAGGTGCTCGCGGCAATCCGACCAATTGACGAGGCGGACATTGTGGCTGCCCAGTACGCCGGGTACACCGATGCGGAAGACGTCGCGCCGGGATCCCGAACCCCGACCTATGGTGCCGTCAAGCTGTTCATTGACAACTGGCGCTGGTCAGGCGTCCCGTTTTACCTGCGATCAGGGAAAGCACTCGCGACCAAGGGATCGGAGATCACGGTCGCGTTCAAGCGCCCAGTGGTCCAGTTGTTCGGCACGGAGCAGTCGCCCCGCCCCAACGTGCTATCGATCTGCATCCAGCCCGATGAGGGCGTGCACCTGAGCCTCGACGCGAAGGTCCCGGGTGACCCGGTTGACATCAAGCCGGTGGACCTCGAGTTCCACTATCGGACATCGTTTGCGGGCCTCGTGGTGGGCGACGCGTATGAACGGCTGCTGCTGGATGCACTGCGGGGCGACGCCGCGCTCTTCACCCGGAGCGACGAGATCAAGCAGGCGTGGGGCCTGTTCGACCCAGTGATAGCGGCGGGCGAGGACGCCAGCACCCTGCCGCCCGACGTGTACCCGCCCGGCAGCAGCGGTCCGGCCAGCGCGGATGCTCTGTTGGCCAGGGAGGGACACCGCTGGCTGAGCGGGTGCGATCACGACGAGCACTGATGTCAGGGGGGCGGTGCCGCCGCAGTGTCGAGGAACCATGCGAGGCGGCCATCAGGTCGTACTCGTCCGGCCGGCGATCGCGAGGGGCGGGCCCGGTTGAGTGCTGCCGCGACGGCGCCTTGTTTCTCCGCGCCAGTCGCGAGAAAGAACACCGCCCGGGCATTGTTGATCACCGGTAACGTCAGCGTCACCCGCTGCTGAATTGCATGACCCGGCGGTGCGGTCACCGCAGCGACGAGCGCCACCTGCTCATCCAAGGCCGGGTCACCTGGAAAGAGCGACGCCACATGCCCGTCGGCGCCGATACCAAGCAGCACGAGATCGAGGCGTGGGATGGGGCGCCCGATACGTTCGCGCAACAGTGCCGCATAATGACGCGCCACGTCACTGGCCTGCCCGTGCGGCACTTCGACCACCTCCGCCGGCGTGATGCCGAGCGGCAGCAGGAAATCGCGCCACGCCACGCCAGTGTTGCTCTCTTCATGATCGCGCGGGACGCAGCGTTCGTCGCCGAAACAGAAGGTTACCCGGTCCCACGGTGCGGCGTCTCGGCCCAGCGCTACCAAGTGTTGGTAGAGCAGCCGCGGTGTGTTTCCCCCCGACAGCGCGATGCTGACGCAGCCCCTCAGCCCGGCAGCGGCCACCACCAGCGCAATCACTTCGCTGGCAGCGAGTGCGGCCGCAGCATCTGGACCGGGGGCAACATGAATTTCCGGCGTGCCCGCGGCTGAAAACGTTTCGAACACCATGCAGACGTCCTATCGCGGCGAGAGAGTGATAATATCACTGATCGCTCCGAGGACTGGAGCCCGGTGGTACTCTTCATGATCCCCGACCCGCAACCGACCGAGCATCTGATGGATTGGCTGCCGTTTTCCCTCGACCGCCTGCAATTCGAGGCTTTCCTCCTCAGCGCCGCGCCGCGCGTCGTCGCCGGGGTGCTGGTGGCGCTCGTTGGCTGGATCGTGCTGCGTATCACTCAGCCGGCCCTCCGGGCCGCGCTCCGGCGTGCCCGCTTTGCCGACGGATTGATCACGCTGCTGGTCGACGGGGTATACCGCGTCGTGCTCGGGCTTTTCACGATTGTCATGGCGGCGAGCCAGCTCGGCGTCGACGTGAGCGCCCTGCTCGCGGGTTTCGGCGTCATCGGCATCGCAATCGGGTTCGCCGCCCAGGAGACCGTGGCCAATACCATCGCCGGCTTCCTGATCTTCTGGGACCGGCCTTTCAAGATCGGGGACTACATCACGACCCAGTCGCTCTACGGTGAGGTCCGCGAGATCACCCTGCGCACCACGCGCATCCGCACCAACGACAACACCTTCGTGGTAATCCCCAACAAGCAGGTCATCGGCGACACCCTGGTGAACCACTCGATGTACGGTGCCACTCGCGTGGTCGTGGAAATCGGGATCGCCTACAAGGAAAAGATCGCTGAGGCGCGAACCGTCTTGCTCGCGGTGCTCCCGAGCATCGAGGGCGTGATCACCCATCCCGCGCCCGATGTGGTCGCGCGATCACTCGGCGACTCAAGCGTCAACCTCGAGATCCGGGTCTGGATCGACGAGGCGGAGCAGGAGATGCCCGTGCAGGCGAGGGTCGTCGAGGCGGCGAAAGTCGCGCTCGACAACGCCGGTATCTCCATCCCGTTCCCGCACCTCCAACTGTTCGTCGACCAGATCGAGCCGCGAGTCTGGGATGGCGCGCGTGCGTTGCTGGCCCGCGATGAGGACTGAATGATGGTGCCGGCTCGGGGAGGGTCATGCGGAATCTCGTAGACGCACCACCGGCGCACTGGCCGGCGTGGCGGGTCACGCTCCACGACGTGATCTTCGGCCACGAGTCGCGCGCGGGAAAGTATTTCGACGTGGCGCTGATCATCAGCATCATCGCCAGCGTGATTGCGGTGATGCTCGATTCCGTCGCGTCGATCCGCGCCGAGTACGGCACGACGCTCTATGCGCTCGAGTGGTTGTTCACCGCCCTGTTCACCGTGGAGTATGTGCTGCGACTGGTGTGCGCGCCGCGACCCGCGTCGTACGCACGGAGCTTCTTCGGCCTCGTCGATCTGGCCTCCATCCTGCCGACCTACGTCAGCCTCCTGCTGCCCGGCAGCCAGTATCTACAGGTCATCCGGGTTCTCCGGGTGCTCCGTGTCTTCCGGGTGCTCAAGCTCGCCGAATACATTGGCGAAGCCGACACGCCCATGGTGGCGATCCGCAACAGCCGCCGCAAGCTTGCGATTTTCATTGCGACCGTCCTGGTCCTTGCGGTGATCTTCGGGGCCGCGATGTACTTCGTGGAGGGGCGAACCAACGGGTTCAGCAGCATTCCCGCGTCGATCTACTGGACCATCGTGACGATCACCACAGTGGGGTACGGCGACATCGCGCCGGAAACCGCCCTTGGCCAGGCCCTCGCGTCGATGATCATGCTCCTGGGTTACGCCATCGTCGCAGTCCCAACTGGAATCGTGACGGTGGAACTGACCCGCAACCGTGACCGCGACCGGCTGCGGTGCGGCGGCTGCGGTGCCGCCGGTCATGATGCGGATGCGCGGCATTGCAAGCGGTGCGGGACCCGTCTGGCGGGTGCCACCGCCCCGCCCACGGAGCCTCCAGCAGGGCCGATCGATGCGTAACCTCCTGCTCGTCGGCTGCGGCGGTTTCCTCGGATCCGTGACTCGGTACTGGCTTGGTGGCCTCGTCACTCAGGCCGCCGCCGCCAGCCGATTTCCACTGGGAACCCTGGCGGTGAATGTCACCGGTTGCCTCGCCATAGGGCTCCTCGCCGGGATCGCCGAGACCCGGCATGTGTTTTCGCCCGGCGCCCGCCTGCTGCTGTTCACCGGATTGCTCGGCGGTTTCACCACCTTTTCAGCCTTCGGGTTCGAGACGGTGTTTCTGGCACGCGAGGGGGCGTGGCGGGATGCGGCGCTGAACATCGCGTTGCAACTGGTGCTTGGGTTGGGTGCTGTCTGGCTTGGCTATCGTGCGGCGCTGCTCACCTCGAGCTGAATGCTTCTCAACGCGCGACTACTGCGCGATGGAAACCTTCCACGTCCGCCGGTTGGCGGACGGGAAGGATCCATGGCGATCAGTGAGGCGTCGCCAGGTACGGGAACGTGTTGCTGAACTGCCGGTCGTTGTTGTCGACGTTGTCGGTGCAGAGCGGCAGCTCGAACGGCGCGCACAGGGCCCCGGCCGGCTCGAGGAACGAGCTGAAGATCGCGGTCAACCCGAGATCGACGACATCGTCCGACAGGTTGCGTCCACCCCAACCGTCCGCCAGCGCCCAGCTCAGCCAGCCTGACGTCGACGGATTCCGCGCGGTGTTCACGACGAGGATGTCAGGGTACAGGACGCTACCGAGCGTCTGCGCCAGGGAGAGCGGCCGACCGAAGCTGGTGACGAACGCCGCGGTCTGCGGCAGGAAGGTCGCGGTGTTGTACGGCTGCGTCCGGTTGTAGAGGTCGTGGTTCGCCTTCATGATCGTGACCTCGCTCACCAGCGGATTGCCGAGGAACTCGACCTGCTCGTACACCGCACCGTCGTCGCTCTTCGACGCCGAACTGGAGGCCAGTGCTCCGGCCTGGGTGCCATCATCCGCGCATCCTGCCGCGGCGAGCGCAAACCCGAGTACTGTGGCCCCCGCCCAAATTTTCTGCTTCCACATTTGTGTTGCTCCTTGCCCATGTGAGTATCGAGTGGCGGTCATGTCTAGCGGCGGCGGCTGGTGGTGCCCCACACGCCGAAGCGCGGGTTCAGGCCGTTGTTGGTCAGCATGGCGGTCGGCAGCTCGACGACGATCGCGAGATCATTGATTCCCCGGAGGTAGTCAATCGCTGCACCGGGCTCGCGGAATGATGACGCGGTCGGTGTCTCGGGAATCAGCGACAGCGGGCCGCTTTCCGGCTTGCGATCCGGGATGATGCGGAAGAACTGCTCGAGGTCGATGAAGAACGGATCCTCGCGCGGACCAGCGAAGAGCTGCACGTCGGACGCCGAGCCGAGAATCTGGCCGGTCGGACCGGCCAGATCCTTCTTGCCGTTGATCAGGACACTCATGGTGCCGGTGCGAACAGGTGCGGCCGGCCCCTGCATCGAGACGCGCTGGTTCTTGGCGTTGCCGGTGAACGTGAACTGGAGGACGAGGTCCTCGACCGCGTCACCGGTGTTGTCGATCTTGAGCTGGTAGAGCACTTCATTCTTGGTGCCGAACCCGCGCGACGACGTCTGCGCCGGCGTAATCGGTGAAGACGTGCCGAGAACGAGCACGGTCCGACCCGGCGTGGCCGCAGGGAAGGCGTAGACATCGTTGACATCGAACTGTGGATTGAACTCAGCGAGGGGGGTGTCCTGGTGGTCTGATGCGACAACGGAGCCGACCGCGACGATCGCGACGGCGGCACCGATGGCCGCAAGCGTGGGCACGAGTCGCACCCGCGCAGCTACCCAGTTTTTCATGCGTTGTCTCCCGGCAATGATGGATCCAGACCGCAGCGGGGAGCCGCGGGTTGGTGTTGCACCTCTGTTACGCCACCACCCGTCAACTGGATTGGTGCATCTTTAACATCGGTTCTCCGTCTTTCTTGCGGTTCCATGATGAAACCGTGGTGCCTTCCTCCGCGTTGGGACCAATGATGAACACACAGCGCTCACGCGAAATGCTGGATGCCGCCCGCCAACGGTTCCGCCACTGGTGGGGAGTGACTCGCGGGCACGTCACTTGGCGGCGTATCGCCGTCGCGGTGGTCATCGTCGCGGTGGTTTCAACGGCGGCGCTGGTTGGCGAGGCGCTGGTTCGGGCGAAACTCGCCCCGCGTGATGCCCGGGTACCCACGGCGTTTCATGCTCGCCCTGTGGCATGGGGCGGGACGCCCGACGCGGCCACAGCCACAGTCGGGGTCCCGATCGGTGAGGTTGGCGGTGGGCCTGGGGAGGAGCGCCTCCCTGTGGTGCTCGCCGACGTTCCGCAGAACCTGATCGACGCCGTCCTCGCTGTCGAGGACCAGCGATTCCTGGCGCACGACGGGCTCGACCTGCGGCGCATCGGCGGGGCGCTCCTCGCGAACGTTCGCGCTGGCGGTATTGCGGAGGGCGGCAGCACGATCACACAGCAACTCGCCAAGAACCTTTTCCTCACCGCCGACCGCACGCCGATCCGTAAGTTGCGCGAGGCAGCGATGGCCGCCGTCCTCGAGGCGCGATACCCCAAGTCGGAGATTCTTGAGGCGTATCTCAACGAGATCTACCTCGGGCAGGAACGGGGACGGGCGCTGCACGGCATGGGCGTGGGCGCGCGATACTACTTCGGGAAGGATGTCGGCGACCTGTCACTCGCCGAGTCGGCGCTGCTGGCGGGAATGATTCACGCCCCGAATCGGCACGCCCCCACACGGAACCCTGAGTCGGCGAAGCAGCGGCGTGACTTGGTCCTCCAATTGATGCTGGCGCAGGGCAGGGTCACCCAGACGGAAGCCGATTCCGCGCGCGGCACGGGGGTGTCGTCCAAGGCGCATCCCGCGCCGGGACCGGACGCTCGCTACTTCCGGGACTACGTCGCGAAGATTTTGCCGCGCGGGCTCCCACAGCGCGGAGCGAGCGTCCATACCACGCTCGACGCGCGTCTCCAGGCGGCCGCCGAGGAGGCGATTCGTGGGGTCATGCGGGGAACGCGGATGCGCGGCGTGGAGGCGGCGCTCCTTGCGATCGACCCTCGGACGGGAGAAGTCCTCGCCATGGTGGGCGGGCGGGACTACGCCGCGACGCAGTTCAATCGCGCGGTCGATGCAAGGCGACAGCCTGGCAGCGCCTTCAAGCCGATCGTCGCCGTCGCCGCGCTCGAACCCGATTCCGCCGGCGTGCCGGCTTTCACGCTGGCCTCACGGCTCGATGACGCGCCGCTCAGTGTGCGCACCCCCGGTGGTATCTGGACCCCGTCGAATTACGACGGCAGCTATCACGGGACCGTGACCCTGCGCAGGGCGATGGAGCAGTCGCTCAATGTGCCGTTCGCGCGGGTGGGTCTCGTCGTCGGGTCGGACCGCCTGGTGGCTGTGGCCCACCGGTTGGGTATCATCAGCGACCTGGTCCCGGTGCCAAGCCTCGCGCTGGGCAGTGGCGAAGTGACGATGCTGGAGCTGGTGCGAGCCTACGGCGTGCTCGCCGCGGAAGGCAGGCTCGCCCCCACGCGGGCCGTGCTGGGGGTGAGCACCGTTGGCCAGCCGGTCCCGGCGACATTCGCGGATTCCGGCACGCAGGTGCTCGATCCGGCCGTGGCCTACCTGGTCACGTCGGCCCTGGAGGGAGTCGTCAATCGTGGCACAGCGTACGGGATATCCGCACGGCGGTATCGCGGAGGGCTGGCCGCAAAAACCGGAACGTCGAATGATTGGAAGGACGCGTGGCTCATTGCCTACACGCCGGAGCTTGTGGTGGGAGTCTGGGTCGGTCGTGACGACGCCACTCCGACTCGGCTCACCGGTGCCACCGGTGCGATGCCCATTGTGTCGCGCTTTCTCGCCACCGCGCTGGCCGGCCACACTGCGCGGTTCGAACCACCGCCAGGTATCATCGAGGCGAGCGCGCCAGCGGGGTACGAGGGGTTCTACACCGAGTGTGACGCCAGGGAGATTTTTCTTGTAGGCACGGAGCCGCCCGAGCGACCATGCTTCGAGATGGAAGTTGGAGACTCGACCGACGGGGGGAACCTTGGCGACGCGATACGGCGCGGGGCATCCCGACTCTTCCGGAAGATCTTTGGGGGGGGCGGCAACGGCGGAGAGCGCCGTCCCTGACGGGACAGCGCCGTGCCGCTGAGGTCAGTCGAGCAGGTCGGCCGGAACCGTCCCACCGTGCTCGGCAAGCTTCCGCATCACCTGCTTGTGCAACCAGATGTTCATCGCTGCGCTGTCGTTCATGTCGCCGGTGTAGCCCAGTTCAGTGGCGAGTTCCTTCCGCTCCGACAGGCTGCTGTCCATGTCGACCAGTTTCATCAGGTCGACAATCGACGTGCGCCAATTGAGTGGTTCCGATGCCGCCGCGGCGCGCTTCGCCAGGAGCGCCTCGACATCCCGCTCGGTGATGGCGCTGCCGGCCGGCGGGGAGGACGGCGCGGTGTTGACCGAGGTTGATCCGGACGACACGTCGCTGAAATCGTCCTTGCCGAAAATCTTGTCGCGCAACTTGCCGAAGATGCTCATTGATACCTCACGGTGAGGGAAACGACCTGCTGCCCACGGAGACGGACCCTCCCAGCTAGATGACACAACCCACCGATCTCGCGGCGCCCACTGCGGCGCTGGAACCCGGGCTCGTGGCGTCGGCCACTAGCGGCTCTGGCGAGCGCGTCCTCTTCCTGCAGGGCCTCGGCCTCGCGGGCCGAGCGTGGATGCCGCAACTGAGGGTCCTCTCGCGATACTATACCTGCGCCTGGTACGACAACCGGGGCGTCGGCAGCACCCCGGCCCCCGATCACCGCGTGACGATCGGGTCGCTGGTGGACGACGCACTGGACCTGCTTGATGCCCTGGGTTGGGACCGCGCGCACCTCATCGGCCATTCGATGGGAGGCGTCGTCGCGCACGAGCTGGCGCTGCGCCATCCCGACCGGGCCCGGTCGCTCGCCCTGATCTGCACCTTCCGCCGAGGTCGGGATGTGCTCCATCCTCGGCAGGGGTTGTGGCGCCATGGCCTGCCTGCACTGGTGGGCCCGCCGGCTGCTCGCACCAGGGCGTTGACCCGGATGCTCGCGAGCGAACAGGAGCTGGCCCGCGAGGGGATCGATGCCATCGCTGCGCGACTGGCCGCCGAATTTGGCCGACCCGTCGGCCGCCGCCCAGCCGTCGCCCGTGCACAATTTCGGGCCCTCGCCGCGCACACAGGGTCAGATCTGACGTCGCTGCGCGGCTTGCCCTCGCTGGTGATCAGCGGGGCCGATGACCCGCTCGCGCCGTCCGTCAGTGGCGAACGCCTGGCGGCTGCGATCGGGGCCCGCCAATTCGTCGTCATCCCGCACGCCTCGCACGCGTTGCCCATCCTGCAGCAGGGGACGGTGAACACGCTCTTGCTGGATCACCTCGCAGCCCAATGAAATGCGGTGCTGAACCATGCCCGTGCATGCGACCCTAAGTGTGTCGTCACCCGGGGTAGCTCAGGGTTACGAGCGTGCAATATCAACATCGTTCTCAATTCGGAGGTACTGATGGCTGATCATACTCGCGGGACCGACGCCAATCGCGATCCACTTTCCGGTACGCCGGGCTCACACCCTGTCGGGACGGGTCTTGGCGCTGCAGGCGGCGGAGTGGCCGGTGCCGCTGCGGGTGCGGTCGTTGGCGGCCCGGTTGGCGCCGTCGTCGGCGGAGCGGTTGGCGCCGTGATCGGCGGGCTCACCGGCAAGGGAGTCGCCGAGGCGATCGACCCGACCGTCGAAGATGCCTACTGGCGCGACAACTACAAGAGCCGCCCGTACGCGGCGGGTGCGGCTGCGTACGACACCTACCAGCCCGCCTACCGGCACGGCTGGGAGTCGTACGGGCGCCACAAGGGTCGCAACTTCGACGAAGCCGAGACGGATGTGCGTCGCGAGTGGGAAGAGACCAAGCACTCGGCGGACATGAAGTGGGACGAGGCGAAGGATGCCACCCGCGACGCGTGGCATCGCGTCGAACGAGCCATGCCGGGCGACGCCGACGGCGACGGCCGCTAACGGTTCGGCGACTGGAAAAAAGGGGGGCCGGCATCGGTGATGTCGGCCCCGTTTTCCTGCACCACTACCTTTGGTGCATGACGGATACCCTCGACCCATTCCCGAGCGAGACCCAACAGGTCATCGCGTTCCTTGAGCGTATCCGGGACGACCGCGCGCTCCTGCTCCGGCTCGGCGACGCCGATCGCCGGCGCCTCGTGGACGTGGCCGGAAAAGTGTTCAGCCCCGACGCGCATGCCCGCCGTCAGCTCGTCAAGGCCAGCCAGCGGCGCGACAAGGCCGAACGGGTCCAGAAGATCGAAAACGTGCTCGCCGCAACAGGAATCCGATCGCTGCGGCGCCAGACCGTGTTCACCACGCCAAATGTCTTCCCGCCCCGTGATTTCTCGCAGCAGGATGTTGAGACCGACGCCGAGGCGCGCATTACCGGCGACGCGCAGAACTGCTACGTCTGCAAGCAGGACTACACGCAGGTACATCACTTCTACGATCAGCTCTGCCCGACTTGTGCGGCGTTGAACTTTCGCAAGCGGGGCGAACTTGCCGATCTCAAGGGCCGAGTGGCGCTGCTGACGGGTGGACGAGTCAAGATCGGTTATCAGGCCGGCATCAAGCTGCTGCGTTCCGGTGCCCATCTCATCGTGACTACGCGTTTCCCGCGCGACTCGGCAGCACGCTACGCTGCTGAGCACGATTTTGCCGAATGGGGTGACCGACTCGAGATCGTCGGTCTCGACCTGCGGCACACCCCGAGTGTCGAGGAGTTCTGCCGCCACCTGATCGACACCCACGACCGCCTCGATTTCATCATCAACAACGCCTGCCAGACCGTGCGGCGGCCGCCAGAGTTCTACCGGCACATGATGGAGGCCGAGGCCGCGTCGCTCGGCACGATGCCGTCGCACGTGCGACGGCTCGTCGACACCTGGGACGGTGAGAGACGTCCGGAACTGCTCACTGACGGGCAGTCCGGCAGCGTGTCCCGCACCGCGGTCGGGCTCACCCATGCGGCGCAACTCTCGCAGGTTCCACTGTTGCTGGAGGAGTACGCAGGGCAGAGTGACCTCTTCCCGGTCGGTCGGCTTGACCAGGACCGCCAGCAGGTGGACCTGCGCGACAGCAATTCCTGGCGCATGCTGATGGCAGATGTCCCGTCGGTCGAGCTCCTCGAGGTGCAACTCGTCAATGCGGTGGCGCCGTTCATCATCAATGCACGATTGAAAGCGCTGATGACAAAGTCGGGCGCGCGTGACATGCACATCGTCAATGTCTCGGCGGTCGAGGGGCAGTTCTACCGCAAGTTCAAGACAACTCGTCACCCGCACACGAACATGGCAAAGGCTGCGCTCAACATGATGACGCGCACATCGGCCACCGACTATCAGGCGGCGGGCATCCACATGAACGCGGTCGACACCGGGTGGGTGACCGACGAGGACACCGTGGAACTTGCCGCGAAGAAGGTCGAGGAGCACCGATTCCACCCACCACTCGACATTGTCGATGGAGCAGCGCGCATCGTCGATCCCATCGTCGACGGGATCAACACCGGGACCCACGTGTGGGGCCAGTTCCTGAAGGACTACGTCCCGACCGACTGGTGAGCGCCGAGCCGGGCTGTCCCACTGGCCGCGGCTTGCACGTCTCCAGCAGCAAACGATCGACCTCCTCCAGCCCCGTGGATCCGCCCTCATGGCCGAGTCGCCTGACACGCCCGCCGCCTCCGATGCCGCACCGCTCGACCTCGATCATCCGACCCCCAGGCAACGGCGAAGCCTCAAGTTCCGGGTGTTCCGTGGGTTGGTGATCGCGCTGGCGACCTTCGGCGGCGCCATCATCGGATTTGTGGTGACGCTGGCGATCGTTGTCGCCGAGGCACAGGTCGGCCAGTTCATCTTCGCCCTCGAGGATCTGGTGGCGTTTCGGTGGGAAGTGATCCCGGTACCGTTGTTCGCCGTGGCAGCTTTTCAGTTGGCGCGCCGGCGTCCCGGGACGATGGCATGGGCCACCATCTCCGGGTTCGGCGGCATGGTGCTTGGCGCCGTGATCGGCGCCGGAGCGGGGAGCGCGATGCTCGCCGACGGCGCGGGCCCGTGGGCGGGGGGCGTAATCGGCGCCGCGATCGGCCTCGTGATCGGCAGCCTCGCCGCGCTCCGGATTCGTCACGTCCCGAAGAATCCCGTGGTTGCTGCGGCTGCCGGGCTGATCGTGCTGGTCGCGTTGGCGGGATTTGCGGTATTCGGGGCGACCAACCTGCTCCACGTGGCACCGCTTGATTTCGGCGAGGTTGGCGGCGTCCCGTTGCCGGATCCGGCCGACGTCGACGCAGCCGTTTTCCTCATTGGCGACGCGGGTGCCGCGGAGGCTGGCACGTCGCCGTTGCTCGACGCACTCGGAGCCGATGTCGAGCGCTGGTCGGCGGGTTTGCGTCGTGATTCCTCTGTCGCGGTGCTCTTTCTCGGTGACAATGTCTACCCGGTGGGGGTTCGCAACCGCGACGACCCCGCGTTCGTGGTCGATTCCACCCGGCTGCGGAGCCAGGTCGACCTGGTGGGCGGCCCCGAGGCCATCAAGCACCATACGGTCGGGCTCTTTCTCGCGGGGAATCACGATTGGGCCAATGCCGTGGGCGACGTCGGCATCCACCGCGTCAAGAACCAGCAGGAACAGTTGATCGCGGCGCGTGAGACCGGTCCGCTGGTGGCGCTGATTCCTCACGCGGGCGACCCGGGTCCGATCGTGCGGGACCTGCGACGGAACGTCCGGGTGATCTTCATCGACACCCACTGGTTCCTCCAGGAGCGGTCGCAGGCGATGCATGACCAGTTCTTTGGTCGGCTCCGCAACGCGATCGATGGCGCGGGAGATCGCGAGGTCGTCATCGTCGCGCATCACCCATACTTCTCTGCAGGTCCGCACGGGGCGGTCGTGCCGGGGTACTACACCGGGGGGCTCGACTACATCCTCAAGCGCACCGGCGCGCTGGTGCAGGACCTCAACTCGCCGGCCTACGAAGAACTGCTCGGCAAGCTCCGGCTGACCTTCGAGGCGAGCAAAAGACCGCCACTCGTGTACGCCGGCGGCCACGATCACTCGCTGCAGGTGCTCACCGGCGCTGCGGACTTCGACCCGCGTTTCAATCTCGTGAGTGGCGCGGGCAGCAAGGTGTCGGCAATCGCGATGGGGCCCGGGTTGGTGTGGGGCGGGGAACAGCCGGGCTACATGATGCTGGTGTTCCGGAAGGACGACGGGGTCGACCTCTTCGTGGTGGGTGGCGATCGTCAGCACCTCAAGTGCATTGGGACCGCCGATGAAATCCAGAAGTGCCGCACCGAGGGCGTCAACGCATTCGAGATCGTGTACTCGGCGTCGTTGCTCGGTCCGTCAAAGCAGCCGCGCGAGCTGACTCCCGTGGTGCCTGACAGCTTGTTGCTTCCCGATTCGCTGGCCGGCGGGACACCGTGGTGGACCGCCGAGGGCCCGGTGGGCGGGACCATCGCCGCCGAGAAGGACGTTGAGGCGCTTCGACCCGCGCCAGTTGCCGTCTCGACCCGCGTCTTGCTCCACGGCCACGACTCCGTCACGACGGCGTCGGGAAAGAGCTACCGCGCAGGTGCAGTGCGTCGGCTCCTCGCCGGCGACCTCAATCGCGAACTCTGGAGCACGCCGGTTAGGCTGCCGGTTCTTGATTTCGATTCGGTGGGACATGGGTTGTACCCCATGAAGATCATCGGTGGCAAGCAGACTGTCGGACTGCGCTTCGCCGGTCGCGACGGCATGGAGTACGAATTCCGTCCGATCGTCAAGAATCCAAGCAAGGTGCTCCCGGTGCCGCTGCGGAACAGTCTGGCGTTCACGGTGCTCGACGACCAGATGGCTGCACAGTTCCCGTTCGGCGCCGTGGTGGTGGGAGAGCTGCTCGAGGCTGCGGGAATCAGCGCCCCGAAACCGGTTGCGGTCGTGATGCCCAACGACATGCGGCTCGGGCGGTACCGTGCGATGTTCGCTGGTCGCGTGGGCATCCTGGCGCTCAACGCGAACGAGCGGGACGGTGCCCGCCCCGGTTTCGGGGGATACGCCAGGATTATTGACGGCGAATCGCTCGCCGACAAGCTGCGGGCCGACCCGACGGCGACGGTCGATGCATCACGCTACCTCCGGACCCGCCTCATCGACATGCTGGTGGGGGATTGGGACCGACACTTGGGCCAATGGCGCTGGGGCTTGCAGGTGACCAATGGTGTGACTGAATGGGATGCGATTCCCGAGGACCGCGACTGGGCCTTCGCCAAGATTGACGGCCTGGTGGGCGTCATGTCCCGCGCATTGCTGCCGCGATACGGTGGGTTCTCCTCCAGCTTCCCGCCGATCCACCGGCTCGCCGAGACGGCCGCTCCACTCGACCGACTCGTGCTGTCGGGGCTCGACCGCGGCGCATTCGTCAGCGAGGCCCGGCGGCTCCAGGGCCTCTTCACTGATTCGCTCATCACCGCCGCGGTGGCGACGCTGCCCCCCCCCTTCGTGGTCCAGCAGGGCGACCGGCTCACCAACGGACTCCGCGCCCGGCGCAATGATCTCGTGCGCTACAGCGAAGACTATTACGCGTACGTGATGCGCACCATCGAGGTGAGGACCCACGACGACGTGAAGAGTGTCGTGACTTTTGAGCGCTCCGGGATGCGCCGGGTGCGGGTCACGTTGCGTGAGGGAGGAGAGAAGGGAACGATCCGGTTCCAGCGCGACATCGACGCGGCGGACACGAGGAACGTCGTGATCTACCTCGATCCGGCGCGCGACAAGGTGGTCGGAAACCGCAACCTCCCGCTCACCGTCACGATCATCGACGTGAACGAGAAGCGCGACCATCCCGAGGAGGAGGTCGCGCTTCGCTAAACTTGCTGCGCCGCGGTCAGGGCGCGGCCGTTGGCGTTGGCGCCTTGTTCTGGATGCAACTTCCCGCGACGGGATCCCATGCCCGACCATTGGTGTCGATGAACGCCGACGTGTAGCCCTTGTCGCCCAGGGTGAGTTTGAGGATCCCGAAGTAACCCTGCAGGCGGTACTCGGAGTTGGGAGCGAGCGTTCCTTGGAGCCCACGCAACTCACCGCCACCGGTGCCGATCACAAACGACGGGATGCCCTTCAAGGTGTCGCGCACTCCCTCAGCGTTCATCGGGGCGAGCCGTTCATAGTGGTGGTCGTGTCCTGACATCACGAGATCGACACCCCCATCCATCATCGCCTGCCAGGTCGGCGCCATCCGGGCGTCGCTCCCGTGCCAGCCCGAGCTGAATCGCGGATGGTGGAAATAGGCCATCGTGCATGGCTTCGTGCTGGTCTTCATCTCGTTCTTGATCCACGCAAGCTGGTCCGTCTCATCGGACCGCGGGAACACCGAGTTGACCACGATCTCGCTGTTGATCACGATCACCTTCCACGCGCCGACATCGTACGAATAGTACCCGCGCTTGGCGGAGCCGGCGGCGCCGGCTCCGAAGTACTCGTAGTACGGCGCGGCACCGTTGGTATAGTGCTCATGATTGCCTGGCGAGGGGTGAATGATCTTCATGATACTTTTCTTCGGGTCCCCCCACGACGGCGTGAAGCAGCGCTCGAAGTCCCGTGCCGAGCCGTCAGGATAGGCGTTGTCACCGAGTGTGAAGACGAAGTTCTCGACGCCGGCCACGCTGTCGGCCTTGATGATACTGTCGACGACGTGCGCGGTCCGCTCATCGCCGGTGGAACCGCACGAGGCGATGTCCCCGGCGCCGAGCATGACGGCCGCGCCCGAGAGGGCGACAAGTTCGGCCGGAGCATCTGCCGGTACCGGGGTGATCTTCGGTCGAGGGGCACATGCGGCGGTGAGGACACCGAGGGCCAAGGCAAGGGCAGAAATTCGTCGCATCGTCTTCCCGGATGAATGAGTCATGCCAGTCAAAGTGGTCTAGGGTTGTGACGGATTTATCGTGTCGGACTGCACGCCGACCAGTGGGGCCGCGGCCTGCCGGCCGGGGTGCGGCCAGCGGAAGATCGTGATGCTCGCAGGCGCATCGCCCTTTTCCGCACTGATCAGCAACAGCCCCTCGCGAGTGATCGCAATCCCCTCCGTGTGGGGGATGTCGGTGGGAACCGGACCTGCCGACAGGACCTCGCCGTCGCGCGAGATCACGATCAGGGCCCGCTCCTGCGCCGTGATGATCACGAAATTGCCGGTGAACGGGTCGACCGTGATGTCGGAGGGGCGGATGTCGTTCCAGTCGTTGCTGCCGATCACGAGGTCGAGCGGGATCGTGATTCGGGAAACGGGTGGCGGGTTGTCGCCAAGCGGCCACCGATAGATCACCAGCGAGTCCCGCATCGACTTTTCCGGCGTCTTGCAGGCCATCAGGAGCGCATTGGTGAGCGGGTCGTGGGCGATCCCCTCGAACTCGCATTGCTTGCCGAGCTTGGTGTCGATCACGAGATAGTTGGCGCGCTCCCCATCCGCCACTTCACGAAACTGGTAGATCTCGCCTTTGCTGGAGAGCATGTAGTAGTCCGGACCCACCCGGGTGATGCCCTCGAAATCCCCCTTGACGGCCTGCTCGCCCAAGTCGAACCGGCGCGTTACCATCCCGGACCGCCAATCGAGCTCCACAAGGTGCCCGTTTTCGTCGCCATGGGCCAGCACGTGGTTCCCATCGGGGGTGAGCACCATCCCCGATATTTCCTGAAGATCAAGGGGCATCATCCACTTCGCGAGGGGCACGTCGGTCCGACCGCGCGGGTCGTCGATCTGGTTGGTCAGCCGCGCAACGCGGGCGGCCGCAGCAGCGGAATCTGCCGCGGCCCGCTCGGCCTTCCCCAACCCGCAACCTGCTGAGAGCACCGCGATCGTGGCGTACAGCAGTGCGCGCATCAATCGCTCTCCTTCTCGGCCAGACTCTCGCCCGCCTCAAGGCGCACGCTGGCGATACCGCCGACTCGACCGCGAACGGCAGTCACGAATTCGTCCTGCGACATCGACTTCCTGATCTTCACCAGGTAGATCAACTCGGACGGCTTCCCTTCCGTCTGCACGACCTGGTCGAGCTGCCACCGCTTGACGATTTCCTCAAGCAGCGATTCGGTCATCTTCTGCGCATTGGTGGCAGAGTCGGAGGTGAGCCGTAGCACGGCGTTATATCCTGCCTTCTTCTTGCCCATGAGGTCGCGCACCCTGTCGAATCTGGCGGCCAGGATGTCAGCAGATTCAGGGGTGAGCGCCAGCAGGAGGTCGCGGTCGGGCACCTCCGATGCCGCGTCCTGGTTGGCTAAGCTGCTCAGCGGTTCCACCCATTTGGTCGAAGCCTGCGACTCAAGCACGTTGTGCCCGAAGTCGTAGCGCCAAGTGAGAATCACCACGACGTTGAAGAACACCGACAGCAGCGCGCCGATCGGTAGCGCCTGGACGCCGGCAGCGAAGCCGACGGCGATCGCGAGGAAGATGTACACCGTGTCGCGGGCGTCCTTGAGCGTCGTTCGAAATCGGACAGCTGCCACCACGCCAGCCAGGGAGAAGGCCAGCGCGAGGCTGTCCTGGACGATGATCACGATGCCGGCGACGACGATCGGCAGGATGATCAATGTCTGGACCACCCCCTGGTTGTGGCTGCGACTGTTCCGGGTTGACATGTACACCCACGAGACCGGCAGCATCAGGAGCACCGTGCCGATCAGCATCATCGTGACCGAAGCCATCAGCGTGAGCGGCGGCGGCTTTTTGATGGGCGCCGACACGGTTGGCGCCTCCGTGAGGCCATCCTGCAGAAGCTCGGGGGTATCGACCCGCACGATTTCGGAGCCGGTGAGCCGAGCGTCGAAGTCGGTCCACACCTCGTTCACTGCATAGACGACCAGGCCGAGGAGTACATAGTACGCGATCAACCGACGCACGGGCCTATCCGAGCCCAGCGTCAGCATGTCGATCAGCTTGTGGAACAGGCCCATGCCGGTTGCCTCGTAAACGTTGACGGGAGGATACGCGTTCGTGACGCATTCGTGTTGTGTGCGCCGTACACCCGCTGGAGACGGTATTGCCGCCTCCGAATGGACACGCCGGCGAGACGGACCGAGCAGGATCAATCTAGCGCCGCCCGATTCGTGCCCGCCGGGGGGGGCTTGGCGGGTGTGGGGATGCCGGGACAACGGGCGTCACACCGGACAGTTCGCCACGCCCGCCCACGCGCCCTGAACCCCGAGCCCATTCAATGGCCGATCCATCCGAAGAAGCGATCGAAACGATCATCCGTAACCTTGAGACCAAGACCGGTCGGAGCATCGATCAGTGGGTCAAGTTGGTGCACAGCATGGGCGAGCGAGCGCCCTCCAGGATCGTCGCGACCCTGAAGTCGAGCCACGGACTGCCCGAGGCGCACGCGGTGGTGGTCGCAGACCGCGCCTTCGACACAATCAGCGACGGCGGCGTGGTGGGTCTCGACCTTGTGGCCGCACAGTACCGTGGCGAGACCGCTGGCCTGAAGCCGATCTACGACTTCCTCAGCCATACGCTGGCTGGGTTCGCCACGGACGTGGAACTCGTCCCAGCCGAGGGGTACGTGTCGGTGGAGCGTTCGCGCCCGTTCGCGACGATCCAGCCGGGATCGGCCACCCGGCTCGACGTGGCGATGGGTCTCCCTGACGTTGAGGCAACCGAGCGACTGGTCCTGCTGACGCCAGCCCGGGGAGGGCTCACGCATCTGGTCGGGCTCGAGGCCCTATCCGACGTCAACAAGGAACTGGTCGAGTGGCTCTGGAAGGCCTACAAGCTCGCCTGACACCCGCCGGAGCCCGTGTTCGGTTGCCTTGGGGTGCAGCTCGTGAAACATTTCACAAATGCGCCCCCGCAAGGTTGCCGACTCGACGGTTCGCCGCCTCGCGATCTACCTCCGCTTTCTCGAAGAGTTTGCCGAACAGGGCGCCGACACCGTTTCGTCGGAGGCCCTCGCGCAGCGCGCTGGTACGACCTCGGCACAGGTACGCAAGGATCTCTCGTTCTTCGGGTCGTTCGGGAAGCGCGGCCTCGGCTACGACGTGCCGGCCCTGGGTGGTCGCCTCAGGCAGATCCTCGGGCTGACCCGCCGCTACCGGGTCCTCCTCGTCGGTGCTGGCCGCCTTGCCGGTGCACTCGCCCAATACGCGGGTTTCGCCGCCCGGGGCTTTGACGTGGTGGCGGTCGTCGACCGCGATCCCGCGAAAATCGGTACCTGCTGGGGTACCCTTGCGATCGACGATGTCGGCCGGCTCGAGGATATTGTAGTGGCGGAGCGGGTGGAGATCGCCATCCTCGTGACCCCCGCCGAGCCGGCGCAGCAGCTCGCCGAGCGCCTGGTTGCCAGCGGAATCACCGCAATCCTCAACTTCGCGCCGGTCCAACTTCAGGTTCCGGCGGCGGTGGAGGTCAAGAACGTGAACCTTGCCGTTGAGCTCGAAACCCTGTCCTATGCACTGCAGCACCGAGAGGAGAATTGACGCAATCGTGATCGGTCTCACCGCACATCCCCAGGGAACGCTCGTCGACCACGCGATCACGCTGCTCGGCGTGGGCGCCTGCTCATCAGACGAGCTGTCCGTCCGGGTGCTCGGCCTTCCCAATGCCCCGCGTGCGGTCGCCGAGCGGCTCGCGATGGCCCTGCTCGGAGCTGACCCGCGGGTGCGGCAGCAGTCCGATGGACGCTGGGCGCTTGTGGCGATGGCCATGGGCTCGCCGCTGCTGGAGGAGTGCGCATTCGCCGTAGTCGACGTCGAGACCACCGGGATGCAGGCTGCCGGTGACGATCGGGTGACTGAGATTGCCGTGGTGATCGTGCACGGGTCGCGACGTGAGGTGATCTTCGATTCGCTCGTCAACCCGGGTCGTCCGATTCCGCCCCGCATCGTGCAGCTCACCGGCATCACCGATGAAATGGTCCGAGGTGCACCTGGGTTCTGCGAGGTGGCGGAGCAGGTGTGTGCGGCGCTGGCGGGCCGGGTGTTCGTGGCGCACAATGCGCGCTTCGACTGGGGCTTTGTCTGCGCAGAGGTAAGGCGCGCCCGCGATCTCGCGCTGGACGGCCCGCGGCTGTGCACGGTACGCCTGGCACGGCGCCTGATCCGGCAGGAGTCGTCGTATTCGCTCGGGGCGCTGGCCCATAAGTTTGGCCTGGAGTTTCCGGCACGGCACCGGGCCGCGGGAGATGCCATCGTCACCGGAATGCTGCTTGAGCGGCTGCTTGGCGCGGCCCGGGAGCGAGGCGCGCGAACGCTGGCCGATCTCGAGACGTTGCACCGAACTCCGGTGGCGGAGTGTGGGCCGTGAGCCGGGTCACTACGCAGCGCGTCGGCAGTCTGGTGGTGCACGCGCTCGAAGGCGGTGGTCAACGGCTCGACGGCGGCGCGATGTTCGGTGTTGTCCCCAAGCCACTCTGGGAACGGAGGATCACGCCTGATGCGCGGAACCGGATCGCGCTCACCATGCGGTGCCTGCTCATCGAGCACGACGACGGCCTGGTGCTCATCGACAACGGCGTGGGCAACAAGGAGTCGGAAAAGTTCATCGAGATCTACGGTATCGAGAACGCGGGGGCAGGGGGCCGGACCGCCATCGAAGATGCAATTGCCGAGCTGGGCCATAGCCCGTCTGACATCCGGACCGTCATCAACACCCATCTCCATTTCGATCACGCTGGCGGGAATACCTTTATCGCTCCCGACGATTCGCAGGGCCGGGTGCAGCTCGCCTTTCCCAATGCTCGCTATGTGATGCACCGGCGCGAATACGAGTGGGCGGGCATTGCCAACGAACGAACCACCGCCAGCTACCTGTCGAACAACTTCCTGCCTGTATTGGAAGCCGGGAAGGTCCAGTTCCTGGAGGGAGAGCGAGACACGGTGGTACCCGGGATCCGTACGCTGGTGACCCCGGGGCACACCCCGTGGCACATGTCGATCCTGATCGAGAATGGCGGCGAGGTGCTGCTCTTTCCCGCCGACACGATCCCGACTGCCCACCACCTCCCCCTGCCATGGATCATGGGGTATGATGTCGAGCCGATCCGTACGCTGGAAAGCAAGCGAGCACTCTACGAACGGGGGATGGCCGAGGGGTGGCGGGTGGTCTTCGAGCACGACGCCGACACGGTTGGCGGTCGACTTGCGCCGGGTGACCGGGGGGTAACGCTCGTCGAACGGCTCCCCGCGCCGCGCCGCGCCGGCTCTGGGGGTTGACTCGGAGCTTAAAACCGGGTAGTTTCAGCCTGTTCAAGTGGACAGGAGACTGTCCCACCCTCAGCTGAAGTTCGAGCGAACGGGTCCGAGAGTCATAAGCATCCGGTCCTCCGGGACCGCGGTGCGCCTCTACGGACACCCCGCCAACTGGCCGGGTGTTCTTTTTTGTCCTGTTACAGGGGGAGCGCCACTGTCGAGCTTTGATCGCGACCGACGGACTCGAGTAAACCGGCAGATCCGCATCTCGCCGGTTCGTGTAGTGACGGCGGACGGCGAGCAGCTCGGCGTGCTGCCGATCGAGGAGGCGCTGGCCGCTGCGGCCGAGCGCGGATTCGACCTGGTCGAGGTGGCGCCGATGGCGCGCCCCCCTGTGGTCAAGATCATGGACTACGGGAAGTACAAGTTCGAGGAGGCAAAGGCGGCACGGGCGGCGAAGAAGAAGCAGCACGTGATCCACCTGAAGGAAGTGAAGTACCGACCGGGCATCGACGATCACGATTTCGACTTCAAGACGCGGCACGCCCGCGAGTTCCTCGGTGAGGGGAACAAGGTCAAGGTGACGATGATGTTCCGCGGGCGGCAGATCGCCCACACCGAGCTCGGCAAGGCGGTGCTCGATCGGGTCGCTGCTGCGCTCACGGATATCGGCAAGGTCGAGCAGGAAGCGAAACTCGACGGCCGCAACATGATCATGGTGCTCGCGCCGCGCTGAGGCGCGAGCACGGGCAGGAACGGGGGAGCAATGCCGAAGCAGAAGACGAAGCGCGCGGCGATGAAGCGGTTCTCGATCACGGGAACAGGCAAGATCAAGCGCAGCCGTGCCAACAAGCGCCACATCCTCACGAAGAAGACCACCAAGCGGAAGAACCAGCTTGGCAAGTCTGCCCTCGTGAGTTCGGCGGACTATCCACGTACGATCAAGCTGCTTCAGGCGTGAGGAACTAGGACATGTCACGGGTCAAGAACGGTCCCGCGCATCATGCGCGCAAGAAGAAGATCATGGCCGCCGCCAAGGGCGGCGTGGGCGCCCGCAGCAAGCTCTACAAGGCGGCCAAGGAAAACGTCGAACGCGGCATGGCATACGCCTACCGCGACCGCCGGAAGAAGAAGGGCGACTTCCGCCGCCTCTGGATCACGCGCATCGGTGCCGCAGCGCGCCTGCACGAGATTTCGTACTCGCGCTTCATGGCCGGCCTCAAGGCTGCCGGGCTCGACATCAACCGCAAGGTGCTCGCCGACCTCGCCGTGCATGATGCTGACGCGTTTGCGGCGATCGCCGAGGTGGCCAAGGCGCACCAGGCGGCATAAGCCGACCGCGTGAAGCCACCGGGTGGGGCCGACCGTCGTTGTACGGACGGCCCCGCTGTCGCATTTGTCCCGCTGCGCCAACCGGAGTCGCATGTCCGCACCCATCGAAGAATCCCCGGTCACCAACCTGCGCGATCGCCTCGCCGCCATCGCCACGCTCGATGCCGGTGCCCTCGAAGCCGAGGACATCGCGATCCTGGGGCGCAAGCAGGGCGAACTGACGCGTCGCCTCAAGGGCCTTGCAACGCTCTCCATCGACGAGAAGCGTGCGCAAGGGGCATTGCTCAATGCGCTCAAGGTGGAGTTCGAGACCGCAATTGGCGCACGGCGCGTCGAGCTGGCCGATGCGGATCGTCAGCGTGACGCAGCAAGGATCGACCTGACCATGCCGGCCCGCGAGTCGTGGCACGGCACGCTGCACCCTGTCACCGTGGTGATCGACGAGATCGTGGAGATCTTCCGCGCACTCGGCTTCTCCGTGGCGCTCGGTCCGGAGGTCGAGACCGAGGAGCACAACTTCGGCGCCCTCAACTTTGCGCCCGATCATCCCGCCATGGACATGCACGACACCCTCTACCTCGATCCCCACGGCACCGTGCCGGCAGCGGGAGAAAGGTTGCTGCTCCGCACCCACACCTCGCCCGTGCAGGTGCGCGTGATGCGGGAGGGGCCGCCACCGTACCGCGTCGTGATACCCGGGACGGTGTACCGCAACGATCCCTTCGATCCCTCGCACGCCCCGGCGTTCGCGCAGATCGAGGGACTCGCCGTTGACGAGGGCGTCACGTTCGTCGATCTCAAGGCGACACTCGCGCATTTCGCCGAGCGGTTCTTCGGGCCCGGTACGCCGGTGCGCTTCCGGCCATCATTTTTCCCGTTTACCGAGCCATCCGCCGAGATGGACGTGTCGTGCCAACTGTGCGGCGGACATGGCTGCGCCGCGTGCAAGGGAACGGGATGGATGGAGATACTCGGTTGCGGGATGGTGCACGAGAACGTGCTGCGCAATTGTGGCGTCGATCCCGAGCGGTGGACTGGCTTCGCGTTCGGGATGGGTCCGCAGCGCATCGCGATGCTGCGCCATGGCGTGCCCGACATCCGCCATCTTTACGCCGGTGACATGCGGTTCCTGCAGCAGTTCCGTTCGGTGGGATCATGAACGCGTCGCGCGCGTGGCTCGAGGCGTTCCTGCGCCGACCGCTGGAGGCCACCGATATCGCGAACCGGCTGGCGATGCTGGGCGCACCGGTTGACGCCATCGAGCCGATCGGAGCCGATCTCTCCGCATTCGTGGTCGCGACCGTCACCGAGGTGCGCGCGCATCCCGATGCCGACAAGCTCCGCGTTACGACTGTCGACGATGGCAGCGGTTCGACGTGGTCGGTGGTGTGCGGTGCACCGAACGTCGTGGCAGGTGGCCGGTATCCCTTCGCCCGCCTCGGCACCACCATGCCAGGCGGGATGGTGATCGAACGCCGCAAGCTGCGCGGAGAGGTCTCTGAGGGCATGCTCTGCTCGGCCCGCGAACTCGGACTCGGCGACGAGCACGACGGCCTGCTGACGCTCGAGACCGACGCCCCCAACGGCACTCCGGTGGCTTCGGTGCTTGGCGGCGGCGACGAGCGGCTCCTGGTCGATGTCACGCCAAATCGACCCGACCTCTTCGGCCACAAGGGAATCGCCCGCGAGCTCGCCGCATCACTCAACGTCCCGTTCCGGCTCCCGGAGATCCCGGGTCTCTCGGCCACCGACGTGCCGCCACCGGAACGAGCGTCAGATTCGGGCGCCACGAGCGGGATCACCGTGTCCATTGCCGACCGACAGGGATGTACGCGGTTTCTGGCGGGGGTGGTTCGCAACGTGAACATCGGGCCTTCGCCGGAGTGGTTGCGGCAGCGCCTGACCGCCGTGGGCGTGCGCTCGATCAACAACGTGGTCGACGTCACCAATTACGTGATGTTCGAACTCAACCAGCCGATGCACGCCTACGACGCCGATGCGCTGCGCGGATCGGCCATCGGTGTGCGTCCCGCCGCGGCCGGCGAAGTGCTCGTTACCCTCGACGGATCGACGCGCACGATTCCCGATGGGGCGCTGGTGATCGTCGACGGGGAAGGCGCCATCGGTATCGCCGGCGTGATGGGCGGCCGGGATTCGGAGGTGACTTCCGCCACGACCAATGTGTTGCTCGAGTGTGCCGCGTTCGACCCCTCCCGGGTTCGCGCGGCGCGACGTGCGCTCGGCATGACCACCGATGCCTCCCAGCGATTCGAGCGTGGCACCGACCGGTGGGGCGCAGTCGACGCCTTCCGCCGTGCTATGCGGCTCCTGGCCAGCGTAACCGGCGGCACGATCGACCTGCCGACGCTCGATTGCTTCCCGGCACCCTCGCACCCCCCCCGCATCTTCCTGCGTCCGTCGCGGGTGGTACAAGTACTTGGGCTCGATCTCGACTGGCGCGAGATCGAGCGGTGTCTCGTGGCGATCGGCGCGACCGTGGTCTCCAAGCCTGACGACGCCCGCATTGCGGTCGACGTTCCCGGATGGCGCCCCGATCTCGTCGCCGAAATCGACTTGATCGAGGAAGTCGCGCGGATCCACGGATATGATGCGATTCCCGGTACGGTGGGACCGGTCCGTCCGGTCTTTCGGCCTGACGATGCGGGGTGGGCCGCTGCGCATCGCGCGCGGCAGGTGCTGGTTGCCGCCGGGATCTCCGAGGTCCTGACGCTGCCGATGGTGGCCGCAGGCGACCCCCGAGCTCCTGTGCTGCTCAATCCGCTGTCGAATGACCATCGTTGCCTGCGGCCAGCGCTCGTGCCGGCACTCACCACGGAAGTTGAGCGCAACTGGGCCGCACACATCGGCGATGTCCGACTCTTCGAAGTCGGTACCGTATTCACCGCGGCGGAGCGGCTCGGAGCGGCTCCGCGCGAGGCGCAACACGCGGCGTTCGCCCTCACGGGGCGGCGGCAGCCGGCGCACTGGAACGACGCTGACCCGCAAACGTGGGACCGGTGGGATGCAAAGAACCTGCTCCAACAGCTCGTCGGTCTGGCGCATCCCGGCGCGGCGCTCCAAGTTGAGGGGGACGGCTGGGCGGTGCACGCAACCGATGGTCGGCGCATTGGCCACGCCGGCCCCATCACCGCCGACTCGCCGCCCTGGGCCGCGCCGCTGTTCGCCGGCGAGATCGAGCTCGGGACCGTCGACCGCGGTCATGCGAAGTTTGCACCGCTGCCGACCTTCCCCGCGGTGACCCGCGACTTGACGCTCCAGGTCCCTGCGGGCCGAGCTGTCGCGGAGATCTCGTCGCTGCTCGTCCAGCGTGGCGCTCGGCACGACCTGCGTGCGGTGCATGTCATCGATGAGTACCGAGACCCCGCAGTGGGCGCTGGTACCCGGAGCGTGACGGTGCGACTGGTGTTCCGCAGCGATCATCGGACCCTGACTGATACCGAAGTCGACCAGGCGACCGGTCGACTCCGCACTTCGCTGGAGCGAGAGCTTGACGTCTCCCTACGTTCGTCCTGATGCCGCCGCGCTCGGTGAACTCGAGCGCGTGCTGCGTCATCTCACTGATGAACTCGCTGCCTGGCGCCGTCGCTGCCTCAAGGCGGAGGGCGAGTTGCAATCGCTCAAGGCGCGCGATGGCATGGTGCCCGGTGACCAGGTGCACAAGGTGACCGGCCGCATGCTTGACCTGGAGCGCGAAAACCTCGACCTCCGCAACCGGGTCGACCGCGCCCGCGACATGGTGGCCCGACTCCAGCAGCGCCTGGCGTTCCTCGAGACCGAGCACGACAGCGGAGTTCCGCGATGAGCGTCAACAAGCAGTCGGTCCGCGTGGTGGTCGGCGGCGAGGAGCTCAACGTGCGCTCCGAGCTTCCGCCAGAGTACACCCGGGAGGTGGCCGCGTACTACGACGACGCCCTCCGACACATTCGTGCGATGGCGCCCGCGATCGAGGCGCACAAGGCCGCGATCCTTGCCGGCCTCGCCGTCACGGACGAACTCTTCCGCTCGCGCCGGACCGATACGGAAGTCGCCACCCGAATCGAGGGACTCACCGAGGACCTTGCACGCCTCCTGCCGCCCGCCAAGCGGGGTACCCGCGGTGGGAGCGATTGACCGCGAACCGGCAAGCGACGCCGGGCGAGGATAGATGATGGAATCGACGCTCCTGATCGGGCTGGGGGTTGGGGCGGCGCTGGGCGCGCTCCTCGGCATCCTCCTCTGGAATTGGCGACTCGCCTCGGTAGGGCGGTCGATGCGCGCGTTGGTCGACCGGGCCAATGCAGACATCCACGCGCGGCAGGATGCCGCCGAACGGGAGGCGGTACTGCTCCGTGAGCGCCAGCTCGTCATGGCGCGCGAGGAGGCGCTGGCGCTGAAGGAGGAGGCAGGACGCGACGCCGCGAAGCGCCGTGAGGACGCGGACCGGATGGAGCGTCGGCTCGCCGATCGCGATGCGCAGCTCGGTGAGCGTGAGGATCGGTTCCGCGCCGATGATCGCGCGATCGAGATGCGCCGCGCAGGCCTCAAGCAGGGCGAGGATGAGCTCGTGTCGGGCCGCGAGGCCCTCGGCCGCGACACGCAGGAGGTCCAGCGACGCCTGGAGCGCGTGGCATCGCTGAGTGCGGCCGACGCCGCCCAGGAGGTTCGCCAGCAGGTCGAGGACGAGGCGCGGGCGCAAGCGGCGGCGCTCGGGCGCGACATCCGCGAGCAGGCCAAGCGCAATGCCGACAAGGACGCGCGCCGCATCATCGCGATGGCGAGCCAGCGCCTTGCCTCCGAACACACAGCAGAATCGACCGTTGCCGCCGTCGCGCTCCCCACCGACGAGATGAAGGGACGGATCATCGGCCGCGAGGGACGGAACATTCGCGCCTTCGAGCTCGCCACCGGTGTCGATGTGATCATCGACGACACGCCCGACACCGTCGTGATTTCCTGCTTCGACCCGATCCGACGCGAAGTCGCCCGCCGTGCCCTCGATGCGCTCGTGGCGGATGGCCGCATCCATCCGGGACGCATCGAGGAGCTGGTGCAGAAGGCACAATCGGAACTCGACGGGCAACTCGTCGAGCTGGGTGAGCGCGCCGCGCACGACGTCGGCGTGCACGGACTGCATCCGGAACTGGTGCGACTGGTGGGGCGGATGCGTTATCGCTCCTCGTATGGCCAGAACCTCTACGAACATTCCAAGGAAGTCGCCTGGCTCGCGGGGATGATGGCGGCTGAACTGCACGCCGATGTCAACCTCGCGCGGCGCGGCGCACTACTGCACGATGTCGGGAAGGTGCTGACCCACGACCACGAGGGCACGCACGTGCAGCTCGGTGTCGAGATGGCGCGCAAGTATGGCGAGTCGGCGGCGGTCATCAACTGCATCGAGGCGCATCACGATGACGTCCCGCACGAGAGCACCGAGTCGGTGCTGGTGCAGGCCTCCGATGCGATCAGCGGTTCGCGCCCAGGTGCGCGGCGCGAGGCGTTCGAGACGTACATGAAACGGCTGACTCGCCTGGAGGAGATCGCCAAGGAGAGTCCGGGCGTCGAGAAGTGCACGGTGATCCAGGCCGGACGCGAGGTTCGGGTGATCGTCAAGCCCGACCAGGTCGACGATGCACAGGCGCAGGTGTTGTCCGAAGCCATCGCGCGCCGAATCGAGTCCGAGCTGCAGTATCCCGGCCAGATTCGGGTCACCGTCATCCGCGAGACGCGCGCGTCGGATATCGCGAAGTGACCGCACGAATACTCGATGGTGTGGCGATCGCGGCCACGATCCGGGGCGAGGTACGCGATCACGTGACGGCGCTCGCCGGCCGCGGCGTCGTACCGGGGCTTGCCGTGGTGCTCGTTGGCGATGACCCCGCATCGCAGGTGTACGTGCGGTCGAAGGGACGGGCGTGCCTCGAGGCGGGCATGCATTCGGAAACCGTCACCCTGCCCGCGACAACGTCCGAGGCGGACGTCCTGGCGATGATCGACCGACTCAATGCCGACCCACGCATCCACGGTATCCTCTGCCAGCTTCCGGTTCCGCCTCATGTGAGCGCCGAGCGCGTGATCCGCCGGATCAATCCGGACAAGGATGTCGATGGCTTCCATCCGGTTAACGTCGGCAAGACCGCCCTTGGTGATCCAACCGGTTTCCGCCCTGCCACGCCCTACGGTGTTCAGGAGTTGCTGGTCAGGGCAGGGATTCCCACTGAGGGCGCGCACGCCGTGATCGTTGGCCGATCCAATATCGTCGGGAAGCCGCTCGCAAACCTGCTGTCGCTCGACACGCCGGGCGGCAATGCCACAACAACGCTGGCACACTCCCGCACCCGCAACCTGCCGGCGCTCTGCCGCACCGCCGACATCCTCGTTGTCGGGATCGGGCGCGCGGCATTCATCGGCGTCGACGCGGTCCAGCCGGGCGCGACGGTGATCGACGTCGGCATGAATCGCGTCGACGACGCAACGCTCCCCCGCGGCTACCGGCTTTCCGGAGACGTCGACTTCGACGCCGTGAGCGCCGTGGCCGGCGCGATCACCCCGGTACCCGGCGGGGTGGGTCCGATGACGATCGCCATGCTCCTCGTGAACACGGTGCACGCAGCCACGGCCAGGGCAAATGCCGACGCCTGAACTCGATGCGGCGTGGACGGTATCCCTCCTGGCGCGCACGCTCAAGCGGCGCGTGGAGGACGATGGCGCGCCGATCTGGGTACGGGGCGAGATCGCGGGCGTCAAGCGGTACGCGAGCGGGCACTGCTACTTCTCCCTCCGCGACGACCTCGCGCGTGTCGACTGCACGATCTGGAGGAGCTCGGTCGCGCGGCTGAAAGCACCGCTTGAGGAAGGGTCGGTCGTCTACGCGCTCGGACAGGCGAGCGTGTGGGAGGAACGGACCGCACTGCGGTTCAACGTCACGCAGGTACTGCCCGCATCGGCCGTCGGTCCCGCTGCCCAGGAGGCGGAACGCGTCAAGCAACTCCTGCTCCGCGACGGGCTGCTCGACCCGGCCCGCAAGCGGCCGGTACCGGAGTATGCGACCCGCATCGCGGTGATCACGTCAGTGGCTGGCGCTGCCGTCCGGGACATCATCACGGTGGCGGCTCGGCGTTGGCCAGGCGTGGAACTGTTCGTCATCAATAGCGCGGTGCAGGGCACTACCGCAGCGGCCGAACTGGTCGCGGCGCTCGACCTGCTCTGCCACCTCGACGCCATCGATTGCTGCATCATCGGTCGCGGCGGCGGCAGCAAGGAGGACCTGATCGCGTTCAACGACGAGATGGTCTGCCGGGCGATTGCGGCGTGCGGAATCCCGGTGATCTCCGCGGTCGGACACGAGGTCGACGTGACCCTGGCCGACCTTGTCGCGGACCTTCGTGCGGCAACACCATCACAGGCAGCAGAGTTTGCGTTGCCGGATCGGCGCGACGTCGAAGTGCGTCTCGATCGCGCCCGTCGCCGACTCGTCAGCGTGACCGCCGCACTGCTTCGCGCCCGCAGCGAACGCGTTGAGCGAACCCGCGATCGCATGGCGTCGGCACTGGTCGAGCGGGTGCGTCGTGCCGAGCGCCGACTGCTCGCGGCCGGCGGAAAACTTGTGCCGGCGCTCGCGCGTCGAGTGGTGCGCCCACGCGAGAGGCTTGCCCGGATCGAATCACGTCTCGCCCCTGCAATGCGTCGGCGGCTGGCGTTGTTCGACGCCGGATGCCGGACGCATGCCGCGAGTCTCGATGCGCTCTCGCCACTCGCCGTGCTCGGACGCGGTTACGCCGTTGCGCGCGACCCCGATGGTCGCGTCCTCCGGCGCACTGATCAGTTTTCGCCCGGCATTCCCTTCACATTGACCGTGTCCGACGGGACCGTCGCGGCACGGACCGAGGATCCCCATGTCTGACTCCCCCACGCTCGGCGACGATCTCAAGCGACTCGAAGACATTGTTCGTCGGCTCGAGGACGAGGACCTCGGTCTAGAATCGGCACTCGAGCTCTTCGAAGAAGGGGTGACCCGGCTTCGGTCGGCGCAGGCACGCCTCGCCGACGCCGAAACCCGCGTGACCCAAGTGCTGAAGGACTCAAGCGAAGGCGGCACGATCCGTCTCGCGCCACTGGATGAATGATGCCGCGGGACCTGCGCTGCTCGACGCGGCGCGGCAGATGGTCGAGGGAGAGCTCTCCGCCTGCGCCGAGCGGATGCAGCGCGAGGTCGCATCGCCGCTCGCCGAGGCATTGGCGTACGCGTTGATCGGTCCGGGCAAGCGGGTACGGCCGGCGCTGGTGCTCGGTGCCTACCAGGTGGCTGGCGGCACCTCATCGGACATCGCGGGGATCGCCACCGCCGTCGAAATCGTGCATACCTACTCACTCGTGCACGACGATCTCCCGTGCATGGACAACGATCACCTTCGGCGAGGACGGCAAACTACGCACCGTCAGTTCGACGTGCCCACCGCCACCCGGGTTGGCTTCCTGCTGGTCCCGGTGGCGGCAGAGGTACTGGCGACATCGGCGCACTCCCTCGGCCTCGGCGCAGCCACGTGCGGACGGCTCGCCGAGGAACTGTTCGAGGCCGGCGGGATCCGGGGGATGGTGGGCGGTCAATGGCTGGACCTCGAGGCCGAGGCCACCGCGCTCGATCTCGACCAGCTGACGCGAGTGCATGCTGGCAAGACGGGAGCGCTGATCCGCGCGTCGGTGATGCTCGGCGGCATCGCCGCCGGTGCGAATCACGCCACCCTGGACGCGCTCTCGACCTTCGGGCGCGAGATCGGCATCGCGTTTCAGGTCGCCGATGATGTGCTCGATGCCACCTCGACCTCGGAGGTCCTCGGGAAGACGGCGGGACTCGATGCAGTGCTCGACAAGTCGACCTACGTTTCGCTGCTGGGGGTCGATGGTGCGCGGCAGGAGGCACTCCGCCACCACGACCTCGCCGTGATGGCACTGGCCCCCCTGGGGGGCGCCGCCCAGCCGCTCGCCGATCTGGCTCGGTATATTGTGAAGAGACGGTCCTGACGCCACCCAATCGGGAGATGCAATGTCGCTGCTCGCCACGATCCGCGGTCCGGACGACCTCAAGTCGCTCACGCAGGGCGAACTGGTCGCACTTGCCCAGGAAGTGCGCGATCGACTGATCGAATGCTGCTCGGTGACGGGTGGTCACATTGGCGCGTCGCTGGGCGTCGTGGAGCTCACGATTGCCCTGCTGCGCGAGTTCGATTCGCCGACCGACAAGGTCGTCTGGGACGTCGGCCATCAGGCGTATGCGTGGAAGCTGCTGACCGGGCGCAACGATCGCTTCCCGACGCTGCGCACCACCGGCGGCCTCTCCGGCTTCCTGAAGCGGGACGAGAGCCCTCACGACCAGTTCGGAGCGGGGCACGCCGGCACCGCGCTGTCGGCCGCAGTCGGCATGGCCACCGCGCGCGACCTCCAGGGTGGCAAGAACAAGGTCATTGCCGTGGTGGGAGACGGCGCGCTGACCTGCGGCCTGGTGTACGAGGCGCTGAACAATGCTGGTCACTCCACCCGCGACATCATCCTGATCGTCAACGACAACGGCATGAGCATCTCGCCCAATGTCGGCGCGATCTCCAAGCTGCTCGGCGGCATCGTGGCCAATCCACGCACCAACCGGGTTCGCGAGGCCATCAAGAAGGTGACGCTGAAGATCGGCGACGTGCTGGGCGACGGTGTGGTGAGTCTCGCCCGCAACGTCGAGGAATCGGTCAAGAATCTCTTCTCCGAAGGCATGCTCTTCGAGGAGCTCGGCTTCCGGTATTTCGGGCCGATCGACGGGCACGACCTGGAGAAGTTGCGCGAGACGCTCGCGTTCGTGCGCGACATGGATGGTCCCCGGGTGGTCCACGTCCTCACGACGAAGGGGAAGGGTTTCTCGTTCGCCGAGGCGAATCGCGAGAAATGGCACGGTCTCGCTGCCTACGACCGCGTCACCGGCGAGGCGCGCAAGAAGGCGAGTGGACCGCCGACGTGGACGCAGGTGTTCGGCGACACGATGGTGGCGCTCGGCGACGAGCATCCCGACGTCGCGCTGATCACTGCAGCGATGCCTGCGGGGACCGGTGCGAGCATCTTCCAGAAGGCGCATCCCACGCGGTTCTTCGATGTCGGCATCGCCGAGGGACACGGCGTCACCTTCGCCGCCGGCCTGGCGACGCAGGGGATGCGGCCGGTGGTGGCGATCTACTCGACGTTTCTGCAGCGGGGCTACGACAACATCATCCACGACGTGGCGGTGCAGCACCTTCCCGTGGTGTTCGCCATGGACCGTGCCGGGCTTGTCGGTGAGGACGGCCAGACTCATATGGGGCTGTACGACATCGCCTACATGCTCGCGATCCCGGGGATGGTGGTCGCCGCTCCAAAGGATGCTGACGAACTCGTCGGGCTACTGCGTACCGCACTCGCCCACGACGGTCCCTTCTGCGTGCGTTACCCGCGTGACAAGGCGCCGTCCGACCCGAATCCCGTCGCGAGCGTTCCGGCCGTTCCGTTCGGAACCTGGGAGGAGCTACGTCCGGGTCGGGACGTGGCGGTCATCGGCACGGGCACCATGGCGCTTGTCGCCCTCGCGGCGGCCGAGCAACTGGCGGCAGAGGGACTCGATGCCACCGCCATCAACGCCCGGTTCATCAAGCCGCTGGACGACGTGATGCTGGAGGCGATCGCGTCGCGCTGTTCGCTGATCGTCACGGTGGAAGAGGGAACGGTGGTGAACGGGTTTGGTGCGTCGCTGGCGGCGCACATGCAGCGGGTCCACCCCCATGTGCGGGTGATTACCTGCGGCGTCGCCGATGAACTGGTGATGCAGGCGCCGCGCGCCGACCAGCTGGCCCATTTCGGGCTCACGCCGGCCGCTATCGCGGCCACGGTGCGCACGGCGCTGACCAACGCGCCGGTGCGCTGAGGCCCCGGCCCTGCGACTCGGCCTGGTTGGCAATCCGCGATACGCCGGCCTCGCGGAGGTTGTCGCCGATATCACGCGGTTGGCCGCCGAGCGAGGCTGGTCGCTCGCCGCGCATGCCGATGTCATTCCCCTCGGTGCCACCAGTGTCGCCGCGATCGATCCCGACGCCATCGATTTCCTGATCACTCTTGGCGGTGACGGCACGCTGCTGCAGGGCGCCCGCCTGTTGGAAGGGCGGCCCGTACCGATCATCGGCATCAACTTCGGGCGCGTCGGGTTCCTCACTTCCGTGCCGCGCGAGCAGGCTGCCGTCGCCCTCGAAGCGTGCGCGGCGGGTGACTTTGCGGTGTCGGAACGCAGCACGCTCGGGGCCGTTGTCCGCGATGCCGCTGGAACCGGGCGCGCCGTACTACGCGGCCTCAACGACATCGTGGTGCACAAGGGCGGGGTGGCGCGAGTGGTACGGTTCCAGGTGCTCATCGATGGCGATGCCATGGGCCCGATCTCGGCGGACGGCCTCGTGATCGCGTCACCCACCGGATCGACCGCGTACTCACTCAGTGCCGGGGGGCCGGTGGTCGTACCGACACTCGACGCCATCATCGTGACGCCGATCTGCGCGCACTCCTTGGGCGTGCGGCCGATCGTGGTGCGCGGCGATGCGGTCGTGCGGATCGAGCCCGCCAATCCGTCGCCGTTCGAGCTGCTGATCTCGGTCGACGGGCAGCAGACAGCGGAGCTCGACGCCGATGGCTCGCTCGAGGTTCGCACGGCGGACACCAAGGTGCACCTCGTTCGGTTCCCGGGCTCCGGTTTCTTCCCGCGGCTTCGGGACAAGCTGCACTGGGGCGACCTCTCCGATCGCGGCGCCTGATGCTCTCGACACTGCGGGTTCGCGACCTGGCGACGATCGCCGACGTGACCCTGGAACTCGGACCGGGGCTCAATGTCCTGACCGGTGAAACCGGGGCGGGGAAGTCGATGCTCGTCGACTCCCTCGCGCTGTTGCTGGGTGATCGTGCCGACCGCGCCGTGGTGCGGCCCGGTGCCGCACGCGCGGTGATCGAGGGGGTCTTCGATGACGTCGGCCCGACGGTGAATGGTCGTGTTGAAGCCGCCGGACTCGACGTGCAGGATGCACTCGTGATTCGTCGCGAGGTGAGCCGGTCCGGTCCGTCGAGGGCGTGGGTCAACGGCTCCCCGACGACGATTGGCGTGCTCGCCACCATCGGCGAATCGCTCTGCGACCTGCACGGCCAGCACCAGACCCTGCAGCTGCTCGACGCCGCGACCCAGCGCGCACTCCTTGATGCGCACGGCAACGCCTCCGTCGACGCCATGGCGGTGCGAAATGCGTGGCAGGACCGCGAGCAGCTCCGCTCGGAACACCACGCGCTCCGGAGCCGCCGCGACGAGGCAGCGCGTCGCGCCGATTGGCTTCGGCATGTGATTGAGGAAGTCCACGCGGCGGCACCGAAGCCCGACGAGGAGGGCGAGCTGGAGCAGGAGGCCACCCGCCTCGCTCACGCGACCACACTGTCCGATCACGCCAACGGCATTGTCGAGGCGCTCGACGGCGACGAAGGGTCCACGCGGCTCGCGTTGGCCCGCGCGGAGCGGGCATTCAATGCCCTTGAGCGGCTCGACCCAGCGGCTTCGGAGTGGCGAAGCCTGCTCGACGGCGCGTACGCACAACTTGACGAACTGGCCCGACTCGCCGCCGACTATGCTCGCGACCTGCGCGATGACCCGGAGCGCTTGACGAATATCGAGCGGCGACTCGACCTCCTTGCCACCCTTCGGCGCAAGCACGGCGACACGCTCGCCGATGTGCTCGCCACGCGAGACCTCGCTGCGGCCGAACTCGACCTGATCGACTCATCGGTGCTCGACTTGCAGGTGCTGGATCGCCGGATCGACAGTGCCACGGACGAATTGGGTCGTCTCGCGACGGCGCTGGGCGAGCGACGGTACAGCGCCGCCACCCGGCTGGCGCGCGCCGTCACCCGACACCTGCCGTCGCTGGGCCTGTCCAATGGGGAGTTCACGGTACGCCTCGACGCGCTCGACGAACCGGGCCCCGATGGCGGTGAGTCGGTGGTGTTCGAGGTTCGCCTCAATCGCGGCATGGAGATGCGCCCGCTCGCGCGCACCGCATCTGGTGGTGAGTTGTCGCGGTTGATGCTGGCGCTCAAGCTGGTGCTCGCTCGGCACGACCAGGTGCCGACGCTGGTATTCGACGAAGTCGATCAGGGAATTGGCGGAGAGATCGGGATGCAGGTCGGGGTGGCACTCGCCGGCGTGGCGGCGCAGCATCAGGTGCTGGTGATCACCCACCTGCCGCAGATCGCGGCCCGCGCCGATCGCCATCTCCAGATCGCGAAGGCCAATCGTGGTGGCGTGGCCACCACCGATGTGGCGGTGCTGCATGGTGAGGACCGGATCATCGAGCTCGCGCGCATGCTCGGCGACGCCGACGATGCAGCTGCTCGAAAGCTTGCCGGGTCGCTGCTCGCCGCGCGCTAGCCGGTCCTACCGCCGCGCAATCGCCTTGTAGATCCGGAACTGTACCCGCGACGTCAGCGGGGAAGCTACAACGCCACTCGAACTGGCCACCGTCCGCTCCACCGAAAAGCTCGCCTCCACAGGCATCCGCAGCACCCCCTCGCGCGCTCGCCCGTCATGCGAATAACTGAGACCGAGCCCGATCCGCGTGACCGTGGAACGCGTCCCGATGCTGAGGTCCGCAATATCGGCACCGGTGATCGGGGCCTGGCCGTCGACGTATTGGAAGGTGTCCGCGCCACGTCGCTCATGTTGAACCAGACCGGCGATCGCGAGGTTCGTGGCCATGCGGAAGAATGGCTGGGCGGCGAGCGTGACGATGTCGCCGGGATCGCGGGACACCGCAGCCCGGAAGCGGGCGGGGAGGAGTGCCTGAAGTGGCGAACCCACCCGTGCCTCGATGTCACCCGCAAGCTGCCGGGTGTAGTTGCCCTCGGCCCTCACTCCGAAGCGACCGCGCAGCACTTCGACCGTTGCTCCCACCTCGACATCCGTCTGTCGGTCCCCCGTTCCCTGGTCGAGGAGCGCGCCCACAGCAGGAGATTGGCCGGTCGGAAATCTGACGCCGCCTCGAAGCCACGCCGCAGACCTCGAGCCCTCTCCCTCGCGGTGGAACGCCTGCACGATCACTCCACCCTCGACATCCCCAAGTGCCACCCGCGGCGCGCCATTGCGGGGGCTGTACACGAACGCGGTGCCGGCGTCCAGCAGGGCATCGAACTCCGCCGGCGTGACCGGGCCGGTCGGGAGCGCCGGATCGCTGCTGAATCCGATGCCGAAATCGTCGCCGAACGCGTCCCGGACCGCCGCCACCCGTCCCAACAGCGCGGTGCCCGAGGCACTCCCGGTGGTGGGCAGGACAGGGCTGGAGAGTTGGGGGTCGGCTAGCAGCTCGAACAGCATCGCGCGAAAGCCTGGTCCGGACCCAAGGAGTGCTCGGGCCCGCGCCTCACGGGCGGGGTCTGCGGCATAGTCGCCCCGGCTCAGGCGGGTCGAGAGTTCCGACAGTGCCTGGTCGAACTCTGCGAAAAACGTGGCAGTCTGATTGGCTCCGGCGGTTGTTCCGAGAATGGGGTCTGACGGGTTGAACCCGAGGGTACCGCCAGTTGAGTCAACCCCCAGGTCGACTTGGGTGCGTACCGAGACGATAGGGACATTGCCGTACACCGTGACCCGGCGGGTTATCCCGTACGCGAGGCCGATCGTGCCCACGCCTCGCTGCCACTCGGCGATCGGAGATACCCGGCCCAGGTTGTTCAACGGGGCGGCGGCGCCCAGAATCGCGCTGAGTCGGGCGTCGACTTCGGCCACGAGCGGTGTGGCGCCTGCGTCGAGCGCGGCTCCCGGCGTGATCAGCGTGCCGAGCGGCTGGCGCACGCCATCGCGCCAGACCTCTGTCGTGGGATGGAAGGCGCCGCGGAGCTCGATGCGGAGTGCGCCGGCCGGGGCGTTGAGCGAGGGAAGCTGCGCCGCGACGGGACCGGCGACCACCGTGAGCAGACCGCTCCAGCACAGTGCTCGCGAGACGATACCAGGTTTCATCCGCAGAAAACTAGCGCGTCGGATGCGCGCCGCACCGCGCTGGCATATTCTTGGCATGCTCGGGTGGCGAAATGGCAGACGCAGGGGACTTAAAATCCCCAGGGGGAAACCCCATGCGGGTTCGATTCCCGCCCCGAGCACTTTTCCCGTTCCACCGAGGAATCATGCGAGCTGGACGTCGAGGGTTCACCATCATCGAGTTGCTGGTCGTGGTGGCGATCATGGGATTGCTCGCCACCATCGCGTTGCCGAAGCTGGCCGCCACCCGTCAGCGCGCGACCGTTGCCACGATGATTAGCGACCTGAAAAACATGATGACGGCGCAGGAGGCCTTCTTTGTCACCTACCGGGACTACGCCAGCGGATTCGCGCCCGCCGAAGTCCCTGGTCCCGGGGCAGGCGGGATCGTCGCATTCCGGCTCTCGCCCGGCAACGCCGCGGACATCATCAGGACCGATGGAGCCAACGGGGTCGGCTGGTCGGCGACGATGACCAACCCGTCGGTGACCGATCCCACTCGGGACACCTGCGGAATCTTCGTGGGGGACGCTTCCTATTCGCCGAACGCCGCCGTGATCACCCCGGGAACGGTGGCCTGCTACTGACGCTGGCGCTCCGCCAATTTACTGGCGGTGCAGGATGTCCAGACTGCCGCCCAGGAAGGAGTCGGGCCGGGTAGCGTGGTCCATGCGCAGGACCTTTCCATTCACCGGGCGCTCCAGCACAAATCCCTGTCCCGAAATCGTGTAGGTGACGTCATCCTCCACCGGTCCGGCGTCGGCGAGCTGGGCAGGGTTGCGACCGTGGACCTGCCGATAGGCGTCGACCCGAGCGCGCTCAAGGAACAGCGCGTAACGCGCTTGCGCCTCTGCGCGGGCCGGAGTGAGGACCGCTGGCGCCGGAGGCGAGCCGAAAATTGCGGCCGGGCGCGCGATCCATGCCCACGCCAGCGTCGCGGAAAGCACCGCGAGTAGCAACACCATCGGTGCCTGTCGTTGCTCGCGGTGCTTCGCCGCCGCGATGGCTGCCTTGCGTTCCATCGCTTCCTGCCGCTTCGAATCGATCACGTTGCGGACCGCATTGCGCAGCTCGTCCGGGCCGCCTCGTGACGGAGATTCGCCGCTGTGGGGGCGGGGTGAGCGGCTGCTACTCATCACCCACCCTCTGCCCCGCGAGCGCACTGGCCACCTGCTCGGGGAAGCTGCGGATGTCGATCGGCTTGGTGATGTAGCCGTCGAATCCCGCCGCCATGGCCTTCTCGCGATCGCCCGACATGGCGTGCGCCGTAAGCGCGATCACTCGCAATCCCGAGTGCGCGCTGTCGCGAATCTCGCGGAGCAGTGCGTAGCCGTCCTTTCCGGGCATCTGGATGTCCATCAGCACCAGTTCAGGCGTCGCCGCATCGAGCGTCGCGAACAGCGTCTCGCCTCCGGGTATGCCGGTGACCTCATGGCCCTTCAGTGTGAGCAGCGTCCGGAACAACTTCATGTTGTCGGGGCTGTCTTCGACAATCAGCAGGTGCGCCATCGTCACTCCATCCGGCTGCGCTTGAGGACTGCCCGGACCCGCGCAACCAGCGAGCGCGGTTGCACCGGCTTGGTGAGGTAATCCTGCGCGCCCAGCTCGAGGGCATGAGTTTCCGTGTCGTCGGTCCGGGCGGTGAGCATGATCACCGGCAGGCCCGCGGTGGTGACCCGTGCCCGAAGTTCCTCGAGCACACCGAGCCCGGTCAGCCGGGGCATGTCATGATCGAGCAGCACGAGGTCGATCGACTTGGTATCGATTGCGTCCAGCGTGTCGAGGCCATCTGCGGATTCGATCACCGTGAATCCCTCGCGTTCGAGCACGGTGCGCACCAGACGGCGCATCTGGGCGTCATCATCGGCCAGGAGGATCGTGGCGCCGCTGCCGTCCTCCGCGGCCGTACCTCTACCCTTGGTGTTCGCGGGGACCTCGCGTAACGCCGGCGCCGCGGGCTCCGACGCATCGGTGTCATGGGACTCGCCCAGCACCCGGTGGATCTCGTCCAGTGACGTGAGGCCGGTCCAGAAACGGTGCATCCCACTTTCCCACAGCGTCTTCATGCCGTGCGGCCGTGCGGCGGCGAGCACCTGATCGCGTGGCGCATCGGCCTCGATCAATTTGGCGACCTTGCCCTCGATCGGGAGCAACTCAACCACCGCAACGCGCCCCCGGTAGCCCGTGCCGTTGCAACGCTTGCAGCCGACCGACCGCATCGGCGCCACCGCGCCCACGAAGTCCTCCGGCGGCCGAAGTTCCGCTGCCAGTTCGTCAATCGAATGCGGCTCGGCGCAGTGGGTACACAGCCGGCGTACCAGTCGCTGCGCCACCACGCCCTTCAGGACGGTCGAGATCTTGAAGAGGTCGACATCCATGTCGCGCAGGCGCACGATTGCGGACACCGCGTCGCTCGTGTGCAGCGTCGAGAACACAAGGTGGCCGGTGAGCCCGGCCTGGATCGCGATCGACGCCGTCTCGGCATCGCGAATTTCGCCGACGAGGACGATGTCCGGGTCCTGCCGAAGCACCGAACGCAACGCAGTCGCGAAGGTGAAATCCTGGGCCTCGTTGACCTGCAACTGGGAGATGCCGTTCACGTCGTACTCGACCGGATCCTCGACGGTGACGATGTTCACCCGTCCCGTCTTGAGATGATTGAGCACGGCGTACAGGGTGGTCGTCTTGCCCGACCCCGTCGGCCCGGTGACCAGCACCATCCCCTCGCGATAACCAAGCATCCGCAGCAGTGGCTCCTCCTCATCGGCAGGGAGCGCCAGTTCACCCACTGATGTCTTGAGGTTGGCCTGATCGAGGATCCGGATTACCAGCTTCTCGCCGCGGCGTGCCACGGGCGCCGTGGCCACGCGCATGTCAATGGCCTGTCCGTCGACCCGCACGCTGCTGCGACCGTCCTGGGGCACCATCGAGTTGGTGACATCCAGCCCGGCCACGATCTTCACCCGTCGCACAAGGGCGGGTCCCGACGCCTCAGGGAGCCGCATCACTTCGCGCAGCACGCCGTCGATCCGGTACCGCACAACCACGTGCCCCGATTCAATCTCAGCGTGCACATCACTGGCGCCGCACCGGACCGAGTCGGCGAGCATGGCATCCACCAGCTTTGCCATCGGCGCGTCGAGCGCCGGGTCGCGATCGGGTTCCGGAATATCGGCCGAAATGTCTATTTCGATGCCACCGGAATGGAGACCGCTCAGAAGGCGGTTGATGCTGTTCTCAGGGCGGTAGAGCTCGTCGAGCTTCTCCCCGATCGCCATCGGTGACGCGATCTCGAAGCGGACATCGCGTCCGGTCAGAAAGCCCAAGTCCTGTTCGGCGGCGTAGTCGCGCGGATCGCACGTTCCGAGGCGAATCGTCTTCTCGTCGGCGCCAAGCACCACGACGTGATAGCGCCGCGCCGCGACCTCGGGAAGCATCGCGGTCATGCGTGCGTCGGCCAGCCCGAGGTTTGCCGCTGGGAACTTGAACCGTCGCGTGAGCTCGCCCAGAATCGCGGCGTCGTCGGTCACGCCCCCTCGCACCAGCGCGATCCAGAGGCGCCCTCCGTCAGAGGGGGCGGGGATGTCGGCGAGACGTTCCTCGGTGAGGATCCCGGCCCCGACCAACAGTGGGCCGAGCCACGCGTCGGAGAATTCCGCCGTTGCAGTGCGATTCATGACGTTCCGTCTTCCAGGTGGTGCAGGGGGACGCAGCGCATCGATTTGTCGGCTGCGACCGGGAAAGATACGATTCCCGCTGCCAATTGCATCTTCTCCCCGATTCATGGAGTACGTTGCCAGATGTCCGGACGCCGAGTCGGAGGGGTCCACCGCGTGCCGGGGGACAAGAGCATCACGCACCGCGCGTTGATGCTGGCCGCGCTCGCACCCGGCCGTTCATCCATTGCGGGCGCCCTCACTGGGCTCGATGCACGATCCACCGCGGCCATATTGCGCCAGCTCGGCGCGGACATCTCGCCGCTGCGCGCCGGCGCAGTCGTCACGGTGGCCGGTCGCCGGACGCTCAAGGCACCCGATCTGACGCTCCACTGCGGCAATTCCGGGACCACGGCGCGCCTGATGCTCGGAATCCTCGCCGCGCACGGATTTGAGGCCCGCCTGACGGGCGACCGCTCGCTCCGCAGGCGGCCGATGGGTCGGGTCACGGGCCCGCTCTCTGCGATGGGTGCGGCCATCCTCCAAGCATCGGCCGGCGGTCTGCCTATCACGATACGGGGCGGGGCGTTGACTCCGATCGAGTGGGTACTGCCGGTCGCCTCGGCGCAGGTGAAGAGCGCAATCCTCCTCGCCGCAGCGGTGGCGGGCGTTGAGGCACGAATCACCGAGCCGGGCGAGTCACGGGACCACACCGAGCGAATGTTGACAGCGCTCGGTTTCGAGGCCGTGCGGCACGACAACACGATCGACTTCAAGCCGACCGGACGGTTCACGCCGTTCGACGTTGACGTGCCCGGTGATCCCTCGTCCGCGATTTTCCTCGTAGGCGCGGCGCTCCTCGCCGCCGGGGGTTCGCTGGACATCACGGAAGTGGGACTGAATCCCACCCGCATAGCGGCACTCATCGTCCTTCAACGGATGGGCGCATTCATCGGCATTGATCAGACGGGAATCCAGGCCGGTGAACCAGTCGGTCGCCTGACGGTGCAACCAGCCCGGCTCGTGTCCGCGACGGTTCTCGCAGGCGAGGTGCCCGGATTGATCGACGAGATCCCGATGCTTGCCTGCCTCGCCTCACGAGCGGAGGGAACGACGCGCTTCTGCGGAGTCGGGGAGCTTCGCGTCAAGGAGAGCGACCGTCTGCAGTTGATTGCGTCAAACCTTGCGGCAATCGGTGGCCGCGCGTCGATCGATGGTGATGACCTGGTGGTTGACGGCACCGACCGCCCGTTTGCTGGCACGGTGTGCACTGGCGGCGACCACCGCATCGCGATGGCGTTCATGGTTCTCGCGACCGAGCCCCGCAACCGGATCATCGTGGATGATCCCGGCTCCGCAGCGGTATCGTTCCCGGGATTCCCGGCGGCGCTGGCCGCCCTTTTCGAGGAGCGCACATGATGACGAGCCCGACCGTGATTGCGATCGACGGTCCATCGGCCTCCGGCAAGTCCAGTACGGCGGCGGCGGTGGCGGGACAGCTCGGCATGACGCATGTCGATACCGGTGCGCTCTACCGGGCCCTCACCTGGCTAGCGCTCGAGGGGGAACTGGACGACGCCGAGAGAATCGTGAAGGCAGCCGACGCCCGCAGCCTGCACCTCACGCCGCGCGATCAGCGACTGATCGTCGTGGCCGGGGAGGATGAGGACGACATCGAGGAGCAGATTCGCTCGGAGCGGGTCACGGCCGGCGTGTCGGCGGTTGCCGCCCTCCCCGAGGTCCGGGCCTGGGTCAATCGTCGCCTCCGGGTCGCGGCGCGGGCCACCGGGTGGGCGGTCCTCGACGGCCGGGACATTGGGACAGTTGTCTTCCCCGATGCGGCGCTCAAGGTATTCCTCACAGCGAGTGCCGAGGCCCGGGCCCGCCGTCGGCTGGTCCAGCGGGGTGGCGCTCCCACCCCGGCGGAGGCCCGGCACGAGGCCGAGCTGCTGGCTGCCCGTGATCGGCTCGACGCCGCTCGCAAGGAGGCCCCTCTGCGGCAGGCCCACGACGCCATCCTGGTAGACACAACCGACCTGACGTTCGATGCCCAGGTGGCCCGGATCGTCGATCTTGCCCGCGATCGCGGGTTGCCCCTCAGCTGACGGGCCCGTAGCTTTCATGGCTGTCCCGTATCAGGTGATCCGGGGCGCCGAGGAATATCCCTCAACCCGCGCGGCCCATGGCGCGGTGGCTTTCACCGCAGGACCCATCCCGAATGCCTGAAACCGCCAGCCCCAGCACCGATTCCGAATCCGAGCTCGTCACCGACGCGGCCACCGACGCTACCGACGCCACCGAGGCCGCTGAGGCTACCGACGTCGTTGCGGCCGCGCCTGCGCCCGCCACGATGACGTCGACGCCCGAGATGCCGTTCGCCAGTTCGAACGGGATCCGCGTGCGCGCCGACCTGTACGATGAGGACTACTCGGACGACGAATACGAGGAGATGCTCACGCTCTACGAAGGCACGATGTCGCAGATCGCCGAGGGCGAGATCGTGAAGTCGAAGGTGCTGCGCATTACCGAGAACGCCGTCATCCTCGACGTCGGCTTCAAGTCCGAGGGATCGGTGCCGCTGGACGAGTTCAAGGATCCGCAGAACCTCCAGGTCGGCGACGAGGTCGAGGTCTTCCTCGAGCACCTCGAGGATCAGGAAGGCGCGGTCGTGCTGTCGAAGAAGAAAGCCGACTTCATGCGGGTGTGGGAAAAGATCCGTCAGGCCCACGAGTCCGACCAGCCGGTCGAGGGCACCCTGATGAAGAAGATCAAGGGTGGCGTCGTGGTGAACCTGATGGGCGTCGATGCCTTCCTCCCGGGCTCGCAGATCGCGCTGCGCCGGGTGCCGAACATCGACGAGCTGCTCGGTGCCACCTACGAGTTCAAGATCATCAAGCTCAACAAGCGCCGGCGCAACATCGTCGTGTCGCGCCGCGTGATCCTCGAGAACGAGCGGGCGCACAAGCGCGAGCACTTGATGAAGGAGCTCGAGGTTGGCCAGGTCCGGAAGGGTGTCGTCAAGAACATCACCGACTTCGGTGCGTTCATCGACCTCGGCGGCGTCGACGGCCTCCTGCACATCACCGACATGTCGTACGGTCGCGTGTCGCACCCCAGTGAGCTCGTGGCGATCGGCCGCGAGGTCGAGGTCAAGATCCTCGACATCGATTGGCAGCGTGAGCGCATCTCGCTCGGCATGAAGCAGCTCCAGAGCTACCCGTGGCAGAACGTCGCCGAGAAGTACCCGGTCGGATCGCGCGTGCAGGGCAAGGTCGTGTCGATCACCAACTACGGCGCGTTTGTCGAGCTCGAGCCCGGCATCGAAGGCCTGGTGCACATTTCCGAGATGAGCTGGACCCGCAACGTCCGCCACCCGTCGAAGATCGTGTCGATCGGCGAGACCATCGAGGCGGTGGTGCTGAAGGTCGACGAGGGCGATGAGAAGATCTCGCTCGGCATGAAGCAGACCGAGCAGGATCCGTGGATGGTGCTGCCGCTCAAGTACCCGGTGGGCACGCGCCTGGCCGGCAAGGTCCGCAACCTGACCTCGTTCGGCGCCTTCGTCGAGATCGAGCCGGGCATCGACGGGCTGATCCACATCTCCGACATGTCGTGGACCAAGCGGGTGCAGCATCCGTCGGAAGTGGTGAAGAAGGGTGACGCGGTCGACGTGGTCATCCTGAACATCGACAGCGACAACAAGCGCATCTCGCTCGGCCTCAAGCAGGCCACCGACGATCCGTGGCTCACCATCGGCGAGAAGCTGCCGGTCGGTGTCGAGCTCCGTGCGACGGTGCTGCGCCCGGTCGACAAGGGCATCGTGGTCGATCTCGGCGACGACATCGAGGGCTTCGCCCCCGTGTCGCAGATGGGCATCGGCACCGACCAGCAGCCCGAGGACGTGGTGGTCACCAATCAGGTGGTGCTCGCCAAGGTGCTCGAGGTCGACCCGATCCATCACCGCATCGTGGTCGCGATCATCGACTACCCGGCCGATGGCGTGCCCGAGGAGAAGATTCCTCTCGGACAGGCCGTGACCCCGATTCCCGATGACACCGACGACGACGAGGACGACGACGAAGGCGACGACGCCTGATCGTCCGGCCTGCTGGACAACACCACGGGCGACCGGGATGATCGGTCGCCCGTGGCGCATCCGGGCCGATCGGCCCTACGGCGCCAGCATGTGCCGGGTGGCCCGGACGCCCAACTCGGCTAACTTGCAGGCACATGACTGACAGCCATGCACGCCTCCACGACCTGCACCATCGACAAGCCCTGAGCGAGGAGGGTGGTGGTGCCGCCCGCGTCGCACAGCAGCACCGCAAGGGGAAGCTCACCGCGCGCGAACGACTCGACCTCCTGCTCGACCAGGGCACCTTTGTCGAGCTCGACCGATTCGTCACCCACCGCGCCATCGGCTTCGGGGTCGAGGACCAGCAACCGCCTGGCGACGGCGTCGTGACGGGCTGGGGCCGGATCGACGGTCGCCTCGTCTACGTCTTCGCCCAGGATTTCACGGTCTTCGGTGGCTCCCTCTCCGAGACGCACGCCGCCAAGATCTGCAAGGTGATGGACCTCGCGGTGCGCAACGGCGCGCCGATGATCGGGCTCAATGACTCGGGTGGCGCTCGCATTCAGGAGGGCGTGGTGTCGCTCGGGGGGTACGCCGAGATCTTCCTGCGCAACACCCTCGCGTCTGGCGTGGTACCGCAGATCAGCGCGATTCTTGGACCCTGCGCTGGGGGGGCTGTGTACTCGCCGGCCATCACCGATTTCACGTACATGGTGCGCGGGACGAGCTACATGTTCGTCACCGGGCCGAATGTCGTGAAGACGGTGACCCACGAGGACGTGTCGTTCGACGACCTTGGTGGCGCCGATGTGCACGCCGAGGTGTCGGGCGTCGC
>JBKJMX010000160.1:0-3048 GCA_046596135.1 Gemmatimonadales bacterium | reverse complement strand
GTCGGCGAGGAGCATCACCAGTCGGTCGATGCCGATGCCGATCCCGCCGGTGGGCGGCATGCCATACTCCAATGCCCGGATGTAATCGGCGTCGAACTGCTGCGCCTCGTCATCACCGGCAGCACGCTGTCCGAGCTGATCCTCGAAGCGGGCGCGCTGGTCGTCGGGATCGTTGAGCTCGCTGAAGGCGTTGGCGATCTCGCGTCCCTGCACGAAGAACTCGAACCGCTCGGTGAGCGCCGAGTTGGTGCGATGCTCCTTGGCGAGCGGCGAGAGTGCCTTGGGATAGTCGAGCACGAAGGTGGGCTGCAGCAGCGTCGGCTCAAGCGTATGCCGAAAGACCTCGTCGAGCAGTCGCCCGCCGGAGAGCGTCTCGGACACCTCGCGCGACTCGCCCCGGGTCACCAGAAAGTCGCGCATCTCGCGTTGAGTGGCACTCGACACATCGATGCCCGACACCGCACGAATCCCGTCGATGAACGCGATGCGGCGGTATGGCGGCGTGAAGTCGAGCGTCACCCCGTCTCGCAGCAGCTTGGTGGTACCGAGCGTATCCTGCACGAGCGTGCTCACCAGTTCCTCGAAACGATCGAGCACGCCGAGGTAGTCGGCATATGCCTCGTACCACTCGAGCATGGTGAACTCGGGATTGTGCGTCCGGTCCATCCCTTCGTTCCGGAAATCGTGACCGATCTCGTAGACGCGCTCGAATCCACCTGCGACAAGGCGCTTGAGGTAGAGCTCGTCGGCGATCCGCAGGAAAAGTGGCATGTCGAGCGCGTGATGATGGGTGCGGAACGGTCGCGCCGACGCGCCGCCGTAGAGTGGCTGCAACACCGGCGTCTCGACCTCGAGGAAGCCGCGCTCGTCGAGGAAACGGCGAATGAAGGCAATCACCCTGGCACGCAATACGAAAATGGCGCGCAATTCTGGGTGGACCGCAAAGTCGGCGTAGCGCTGCCTGAACCGGACCTCGGGATCGGTGAGGCCGCCGTGCACCACGGTAGTGCCGTCATCAAGCTTCTCGACCTTGCCGCGAGGGAGCGGGCGGAGCGATTTCGCGAGCAGCTCGACGTCCGACACCTTGACCGACACCTCACCGGTGCGGGTGCGGAACATCGTGCCGGCCACGCCGACGTGATCATCGAGGTCGAGCAGCTCGAGCATCGGCCATGCAGTTTCGATCGCATCGCGGCGGAGGTAGAGCTGAACGCGGCCCGAAGCATCCTCCAGGTGTGCGAACATGGTGCGGCCCTGACCGCGCAGCGCCACGAGCCGTCCGGCCACCCGCACCGGCGGGCCGTCCTCGCCCATGGCGTCGTCATACGCCGCGATCGCTGCGGCAGCGGCGTGGGTGCGCGCATAGGCATATGCGAAAGTGGGCACGCCGAGTGCCTCCAGCTGGCGCCGCTTGACGCGGCGACCCTCCTCGACGTAACCGCGCTCCAGCGGATCGGTACTCATCCGGGTCGGCCGCCGTACCGCTTCAGGAACGCATGAATGAACGGATCGAGATCGCCGTTCATCACGGCCTGCACATCGGTCAGCTTGAGTTCGGTCCGGTGATCGTTGACCATGGTGTAGGGCTGAAAGACATACGAACGGATCTGATTGCCCCACGAGTTGTCAGTCTTGGTGGCCTCGACCAGCGCCTTCTCGGCCTCCTGTTCCTCCAGCTTGAGCTGGTAGATCGCGGCGCGGAGCATTTTCATCGCCGTGTCCTTGTTCTTGAACTGCGAGCGCTCCTGCTGACAGGTCACCACAAGGCCGGTGGGCTCGTGCGTGAGGCGAACGGCCGATGACGTCTTGTTGACATGCTGGCCACCGGCGCCCGAGGCGCGATAGACGTCCATGCGGATGTCCTCGTCGCGCAGGTCCACCTCGATCGTGTCGTCGATGTCGGGATAGACAAACACCGACGCGAAGGAGGTGTGCCGTCGGGCCTGCGAATCGTAGGGCGAGATTCGCACGAGCCGATGGACGCCCTTCTCCGCCTTCAGGTATCCGTAGGCATACTGGCCCGCGAGTTCGATCGTCACCGACTTGATCCCTGCCTCCTCGCCGTCCATGCGATCGAGGATCGACACCTTGAGACCCTTCCGTTCCGCCCAGCGCACGTACATGCGCAGCAGCATCTCGGCCCAGTCCTGTGATTCGGTCCCACCGGCGCCCGGGTGGATCGTGACGATCGCGCCACGCGAATCGTCGGGACCCTGCAGCATCGTCTGCAACTCGAGCTCGTCGAGGTCGGTGCCGGCGCGCGTGACCTCGTCCTCGAGTTCGGTGACCATCTCCGCATCAGGCTCGGCGTCGAGCAGTTCAAGCAGCCCGCCGGCGTCGTCGAGACGGGTCACGAGCTCCAAAAAGGGCGTGACCCAGCCCTTCAGCGTCTTGACTTCCTGGACCTGCTCACGGGCCCGACCGCTGTCGGCCCAGAATGCGGGGTCGGCCTGACGCGACTCAAGGTCATCGAGACGGGCCACCTTGCGATCGACGTCAAAGAAACTCCCGGAGTTCGACCAGGCGCTGCTTCATTTCTGCGACACGTTCGGCAAGATCGGCCATGCGGAAAAATCCTCGTTGTGGCGAGGTGGGAAGATAACGGATGACGGAGAACGGAGAACGGAGAACGGAGAACGGAGAACGGATGACGGCGGTCTGGCGCGGATCGCTACATTGGTGCCGATCCGCGAATCCGGCCCCCCTACGACCGACCCCGCCGAGCTCCCCGCTCTCCGTCATCCGTTCTCCGTCATCCGATCTCCGTTCTCCGTCAACCAAACAGCTTCCTTCCCTCCGCCAGGATCTCGTTCAGCGCTTCGGTGAAGTACGGCGTGGTGTTGGCGACGTCCTCGCCCACCTGCCCGGCGTACTCCTCCCAACTCTTCCGGATCTCCTCGCCAAAGAGCTCCTTCAGGTTGCCTTCGGCGAGTCCGCGCTGGCGCTTCTCGGGGTGGTACACCACGAGGTCGGAGATCAGGGCGCGGGCGAGGCGGCGGGCGCGAGCGGACGGGTCCTGCTGCAGGAACGGATTGCTGAAGCGCGACG
>JBKJMX010000109.1:0-7169 GCA_046596135.1 Gemmatimonadales bacterium | reverse complement strand
GACGAGAGCAACACCAACATCGCCCTGCAGGCTGGCGCGTCGCTCCTCTTCGGGGGCTGCAGCCATGATGGCGACATGGTCAGCATCTCGCCGACGTCGGTCACGCTTGAGCCTGGCCAGAGCCAGACCTTCAGCTCGACCGCGATGTACTGCGGCAAGGATGACGCGGTGGTCTACCGCCTCACCGGCCCGGGCTCCCTCGACTCGCTGACTGGTCGGTACACGGCCACCACGCCGGGCACCGCGCAGATCACCGCCTACAGCAAGAAGGGCGGCCTGATGTCGAGCGCCAACGTGACGGTTCGTACGCCGCCGCCGCCGCCGCCACCTGCCCCGGCTCCTGCTCCTGCGCCCGCACCGGCCCCCGCGCCGCGTGCCACGTTCGAGCTCGCGACGGTGCACTTCCGCTTCGACCGGTCGGATCTTACCGCCGGTGGTCGCGACACCGTCATGGCGATCGTGAACACACTGAAGGCTCGTCCGACGGTCAATGTCGACGTTGTTGGTCACACCGACTGGATCGGTACCAACGCGTACAACATGAAGCTGTCACAGGCGCGTGCCGAGACCGTACGTCAGTTCCTGATGGACAACGGGATCAGCGAGAGCCGGATCATGGTGAAGTGGCGTGGCGAGGAAGAGCCGGTTGCCGACAACGGCAGTACGGCAGGCCGCGCGCTCAACCGCCGGACCGAAGTGAAGCAGAACAACTGATGTAGCTCGGCAACACCGCATCAGACGAAGCCCCCGCAGACTGTGATCTGCGGGGGCTTCGTGCGTTTCTCACTCCATTTGGTCCTACCGACTGCTCCTCACCAGCCCCCCGTCACGATCGAGATATTCGCGGTGGTACATCTTCAGGAGCTCGAAGAAGTACGTCAGTGCGAGTGGGCCAAGCAGCAGACCGAGGAGACCCACATAACTGACACCGGCCACAGCGCCAACCAGCGTGATGAGCGGATGGATTTGCGCGTAACGGTTGGTGACCCACGGACGGATGAGGTTGTCGACATTTCCGACCAGGACCGCACCGTAGATGATCAGCCCGACCGCTGCCACCGGGCGGTGCGTCACAAACAGCATGATGGCAGCAGGCCCCCACACCATTCCGCTTCCCACCACCGGGAGGATCGACACCACGAGGGTCACGGCACCCCAGAACACCGCGTTGCCGACACCGGCCACAGCGAACCCGACCGCGAGCAGGACGCCCTGGATCAACGCCGACAATCCGGTGCCGATCACGGTCGACTTGGTCACCGCCTCGAAGCGCGACTTCAGGATCTCGACGTTCTCGTCGGAGAACGGGATATAGGCACGAAGCGACTGCCACGCCCCGTGGGGATCCATGAGCAGGTAGTACAACCCGAAGAAGGTGAACAGCAGGTTGAGCGTGATCGACGTCGCCTTGCCGAGAAGCGTGAGCGCGCTGCCGCCGATCATCGAGACCACTTGCGATCCGGCCTCCTTGATCTGTGGACCGATCTCGTACGGCCCGATGCTGATCGAGTCGAGCTGATTGAGAAGCGGCGAGGCTAGAATGCTCGCCGCGGCCCCTTGCGCCTGCCCGACGAGCAGCGAGATGAGCCAGACCAGAGGGAGTACGATTCCGACCAACGCCACCACGATCGTCAGGGCACTGGCCAGCGCCCTGCTGCGCACTCGCGGTACCAGCCAGGTGTGCATCGGTTCAAGGAGCACATAGAGGATCGGCGCGCCGAGGAGCCCCGAGGCATACGGGACAAGGGCGACAAGAATGATCACCCCAAGGATTGCCACCAGCCAGGCGGCGCGCTGGTGCGTGGTATCGAAAACGGTCATGAACTCATCGTTGTCGGAGTGGGTATCCGGGTCATTGGTGAAACCGCAGCCATCAGGCTGGCGTCAGGGCCGGTCACGTGCATCACATGTCCATGTTCCCGCTACAAACCACCGGGCGTCCGGGCGATCGAGTCGAGGATTGGCGCCAGCGTGCGCCACACATTCTCTGCGACCCGGCGTGCTCCCTCCGCGGTCGGATGAATCCCGTCTCGCTGGTTGAGGCGCTCGGTCCCTGCCACACCGTCAAGCAGGAACGGCAGGTACGCAACACCGAACTCACCGGCAACCTCGGGGAATACATCCCGAAAGCGGACGGCGTACTGCCGCCCCATGTTCGGCGGCGCCTCCATCCCGGCAACAATCAAGGCCGGGCGCGGTTCAAGGGCCGCCGCGCGGGCGAGCACTCGCCGGAGGTTGGACCGCAAGCTGTCGACCGACTGGCCTCGCAGTCCGTCATTGGCGCCAATTTCTACCACGAGCACGGCCAATGGCCCTTGCTGCGCCAGCCAGTCGATGCGGCGGAGCGCACCAGCCGAGGTCTCGCCGCTCACCCCGGCGTTGACCACCCGGAACGGCAGGTTCAGCGAGTCGATCCGCGCCTGGATCCGTGCGGGATATGCCTCGGCAGGAGAAAGCCCGTATCCCGCCGTGAGCGATGTGCCCAGGAACATCACTGTTCGACGCACGTCGGTCGTGACGGGTCCGGGCGCGCTATTCTTGGTGCCATCCCGATCGGCGTCGCTGCCCGGCTGGGAGCCACACGCCATCACTGCCAGAGCCAGCAGGGTCATCCAGCGGCGAGTTGCGGGTGCCCATATCAGCCTGACCATGCGACTCTCCCCCACGGAGTTACAGATGCTCGAATGCGATGCCATCGGTCATGACTACTCATCCGCTGGCCGCACGCTCACTGTCCTCAAGGATATCACGTTCCGGGTCGAGGACGGCGGTTACGTCGCGATTGTTGGTCCGTCGGGCAGCGGCAAAACCACGCTGCTCGGCCTGCTTGCCGGCCTCGATCGCCCGACCCGCGGCCGGGTCCTGCTTGAGGGTGACGATCTTGGGCACCTGGGCGAGGATGATCGCGCACGCCTGCGCCGGAGCAAGGTCGGGTTCGTCTTTCAGTCATTCCAGTTGATCCCCACCCTTACCGCACGGGAGAACGTTCAGGTCCCTCTGGAACTTGCCGGCACCGACCGGGCCGCGCCAATCGCGCAGGAACTCCTCGACCGTGTCGGTCTCGGTGCGCGCAGCCACCACTACCCGTCCCAACTGTCGGGAGGGGAACAGCAACGCGTCGCGCTGGCCCGCGCATTCAGCACCCGCCCCCGCATCCTCTTTGCCGATGAACCCACCGGCAACCTCGACGCGGTGACCGGAGCGACCGTGGTCGAGTTGATGGAGGCGCTGAACGCCGAGTTCGGGACGACGCTGGTGCTGGTGACCCACGATCTCGACTTGGCTGCGAGGGCTCGACGTACCATTCGTCTGGCCGACGGGGCCATCGTCTTCGACAGCGCCGCATGACCAGTACCGGATTCGTGCTGCGCATGGCGTGGCGGGAAGCCCGGGCCGCACGTCGACGCCTTGCACTGCTCACGGCCTCCGTGATGGCGGGCGTGGGGGCGCTGGTTGCCGTCAACTCCTTCACCGACAACCTCACGGTGTCGGTGGCCGAGCAGGCGCAGGCGCTGCTTGGCGCGGACCTCGCCATCTCGGGCCGCAAGCCGGTGAGCGAGGTGAAGGCGGCGCAGCGGCTCGTTGATTCGCTGCGGAGCATTGGCGGCGATTCGGTGGCAGTCGCGTCGTCGGTGAACTTTGCCGCGATGGCGTACCTCCCGAAAAGCGGCGGCGCGCGCCTCGTCCAGCTTCGCAGCGTCGAGCCCGGCTGGCCATTCTATGGAACCATCGAGACCTCGCCCGCGGGAATGTGGCCCCGGATCCAGGACGGTGGCGCGATCGTGGACCCGTCGCTCCTCGCCGCGATCGACGCGAAGGTGGGCGACACCCTCGCATTGGGGGAGGGCCGGTTCCCCATCGTGGCAACGGTCATCAACGTGCCAGGTGATGTCGGTCTCCAGATGGCACTCGGCGCGCGCGTGTTCATCAGCACCGATGCGCTCCCGAGCACGGGCCTGCTGGGTTTTGGGGCGCGGGTGCAACACGAGACCTTCCTGCGCCTGCCTGCGTCGATCGATCCGCAGGCCGTCGCGACCAGCGCCGGACCGTTGCTTCGTGCGGAACGAATGCGCGTGCGGACCGTGGCGGACGATCGCGATAACCTGACCGATGGCCTCACGCGGTTGGGCAACTACCTCGGCCTGGTCGCGCTCGCGGCGCTGCTGCTCGGCGGTCTCGGGGTCGCGAGTGCCGTACACGTCTTCATCCGACAGAAGCTCGACACGATCGCGATGCTGCGCTGCCTCGGTGCAACCAGCGGACAGGTGTTCGCCATCCAGTTGCTCCAGGCACTCGCGATGGGCCTGCTCGGATCGATCCTCGGTGCACTACTCGGCGTCGGCCTGCAGCAAGTCATGCCATTCGTGCTCGAGGGCTTCCTCCCCGTTGGGGTGCGCGTGGTTCCGTCGGCCCGAGCGATCCTTCTGGGCATCGGCCTCGGCGTCTGGACGGCCGGGGTGTATGCCCTGCTACCCCTGCTCGGGGTACGGGAGATCTCGCCGCTGGCCACACTCCGTCGTGACGTGGACCCTCCGAAACGCCGGCGGGATCCGGCGCGAATCGCCGCCGCGCTCGCCTTGGCCGCCAGCGTTGTATCGCTCGCGTCGATCCAGGTGGGATCATGGTGGCAGGGCGCATGGTTCGCCGCAGCGATCGGTGGCGCGCTGCTGGTGCTGTGGATCGCGTCGCTCGCCGTCATCCGCGCCGCGCGACGCTGGACGCCTGCCTCCTGGTCCTACGTCTGGCGGCAGGGGCTGGCGAACCTGCACCGACCCGCAAACCAGACCGTGACCGTCGTCGTGGCGCTCGGCTTCGGTGCGTTCCTGCTGACCACACTCTTCACCGCGCAGTACAACTTGCTTCGGGAGTTCCGTGTCGATGACGGCGGCCGTGGGAGGCCCAACCTTCTCCTCTTCGACATCCAGCCCGACCAGCGCGATCTCGTGAGCGCAACGATCCGCGGTGAGGGAATCGCGGTGAACCCGTTCACGCCGATCGTGCCGATGCGGCTCGCCGAGGTGGATGGGCAACCAGTACGTCAGATCCTGGAGCGGGGTACCACGACCGTCCCCGATTCGGCAGAGGCGGAGGGGGGTGAGCGGGACGGGTCGCTCTGGGCATTCCGCCGCGAGTATCGATCGACGTATCGTTCAGAGGTTGGCTCGGCTGAACGCGTCACGTCGGGTCGCTGGTTCGGAGCGGGTGACGGTGGTTCGGGCCGGACCGCCGAGGACCCCGTCGAGATCTCGATGGAATCCGGGCTGGCCGAGGAACTTGGCGTACGCCTCGACGCCTTGATCACTTGGGACGTGCAGGGCGTCCCGGTGTACAGCCGGATCACGTCGCTGCGAGAGGTCAACTGGGCGCAGTTCGAGCCGAATTTCTTCGTGATCTTTGCGCCAGGTGCGCTCGACAAGGCACCGCAGAGTTGGGTGACGCTGGCGCGCGCACCCGATCCCGCCGCACGCGGTCGGGTCCAGCGGGTGCTCGCCGAGCGGGCCGCCAATGTCACCACCGTCGACCTCGGCGACGTGCAGCGAGCACTGGAAGCAGTGATCGACCGGATCGTCCTCGCGATCCGGTTCATGGCGCTGTTCTCGCTCATCACCGGTGCGATCGTGCTGGTCGGAGCGATCGCCACCAGCCGTTGGCAGCGGGTGCGTGAAGGCACGTTGCTCCGCACGCTCGGCGCGACCCGCTGGCAGGTCCTTCGCATCATCAGTGTCGAGTACGCGGCCCTCGGCCTGGCATCTGCTCTCGTTGCCACGGTGCTTGCATCGGTCGGGGGATGGGCCCTTGCGCGGCAAGTGTTCAAGGCGAACTTCGTGTTGCCTGTTGTCCCGATGGTGCTGCTCGCCCTCGGGTTGGTCGCCCTCACGACCATAGTCGGACTCTGGAACTCCTTCGACGTCCTCGAGCGTCCTCCTCTCGAGGTGCTGCGTGCCGAGTAGCGCGTTGCACACTTCCCATGCTCCGAGGTTCATGCAGATGATGTCATGTCCCCGTTCGGCCGCACTGGTGCTGACGGCACTCGCCGTCGCCGGTTGCAACCGTTCCCGACCCGCCACCACGCCCGCACCGCGGGCGGGGACGCCCACCGCAGCCGGCGGCGATTCGTCTGGTCGCGGTGCGGGAACGGCGTCGCGGACGGCGCCGAAGCCGTACAAGACCGTGATCACCGAGAAGGCGGTCACCGACAGCGGCGCGTTCACAGTGCACAAGGTCGCAGACAAGTGGTACTACGAGATCCCGCGAGAGATGATGGGTCGCGAGTTCCTCCTGGTCACGAGGATCGCCCGCACTGCTTCGGGCATCGGCTACGGCGGCGAGGAGAACAACACCGACGTCGTTCGTTGGGAGCGCAGCGGTGATCGGATGTACCTGCGCCAGGTGTCGTACTCAACGGTGGCCGACACCAGTCAGCCGATCGCGCTCGCGGTGCGCAACAGCAACCTCGAGCCGATCGTGTACGGCTTCGATGTCGCAGCCTACGGAAAGGACTCAAGCGTCGTGATCGACATCGGCAGTTTCTACGTGGCCGATGTCCCACTCCTCGGCATGGGCGCGACAGCCCGCACCACGTACCAGGTTCGCCGACTCGATCCGAGCCGCACGTTCATCACATCGATCAAGTCGTTCCCGCGCAACACCGAGACGCGAGTGGTGTTGACCTACGAGGCCGGCAAGCCGCCCTCGAATGCGTCGACCGGCGCGATCACCCTCGAGATGAATCACTCGATGGTGCTCCTCCCCGAAATACCGATGATGGCACGAGTCGGCGATGAACGGGTCGGCTACTTCTCGATCCAGCAGGTCGACTATGGCCGGGAGGAGCAGCGCTCGGTGGCCCGCCGGTATATCTCCCGCTGGCGCCTGGAGCCGAAGGACACGGCAGCGTTCCTGCGCGGCGAGCTGGTCGAGCCGATCAAGCCAATCATCTACTACATCGACCCAGCCACGCCGGTGAAGTGGCGCAAGTACCTGATCCAGGGCGTCAACGACTGGCAGAAGGCCTTCGAGGCCGCCGGATTCAAGAATGCGATCATGGGCAAGGAGCCACCCACCGCAGCCGAGGACCCGGAGTTCTCGACCGAGGACGCGCGCTACAGCGTCATCCGGTACTTCGCATCGGACATCGAGAACGCGTATGGCCCCTCGGTGACCGATCC
>JBKJMX010000026.1:0-9918 GCA_046596135.1 Gemmatimonadales bacterium | reverse complement strand
GATTCCGGGAGTGCCTCGATGGGTGGCGTGCAGGATCACCTCATGCACCTCGCCACCGCGCATGTTGAGCGCGAATCGTTCGAGGCGATGCAGGCCGAAGTCGAGCAGGCAAGCGAGACGCTTCGCCCGACACTGGCGCTGCTCCGCGACCTGTACTGGGCGGCAGCCATGGAGCGGGACCTCGCCTGGTTTCTGATGAGTGGCGCGGTCGAGACACCGAAGGCGAAGGCGATCCGCTACCTGGTCAACAAGTGTTGTGCTGAGCTACGGCCGATTGCGGAGCAGGTCACGGATGCGTTCGCGATCCCCGACGTACTGCTCGCCGCCCCGATCGCGTTTGATCCACTGCCCACGGCGGGCAGCTCACAGCGATGACGGTTCCGTGCCGGCGGCGCGGGAACGAGGCGCTAGCCGCGACGGTTGCTTGACCAGTGACACCTCATTCATTGGCGGGAACACCCGATTCCCGCGGACGCACCGGGCCCAGGGTCCGGTCGAGGAACGCGTTGATTGGTGCGACTCGTTGTTCGACGGGTGGATGGTGGCCGACTCCGTCGATGAGTACCAGTTCCTTGGGTTCCCGCAACAGCTTCCAAAGCGGTTCAGCCCGGGTGGTCCAGGGATGCTCCTCATCGAGCCGCCCGTTGAGCATCAACTTCGGCACCGAGATGTATGGGGCAAAGTTGTAGTTCGCAGCTTCGGGTAATGTCGGTTGTACCCGCTCGTCGATGCCAGCACCAATCAGCACCACGCTACGGAAGCGGTTGTCCACCGCAGCGAACGGCAAGCGCGAACCCGCGCCGAAGCTGACCCCCACATACGCGAGGCGATTCATGTCGATCTCGCGACGTGTCTCCAGGTAGTCGATCGCCAAACGCATCTCGGTGGCATGCAGCACCATCAGGTCGCGAAAGCGCACCGACTCACTGGGCGGAATGTCGAGCCCCCCTGCCACCGGCCGCTCGACCATCCCCTTGAGCACGACCGCCGCAACCGCCCGGCCGGCCTTGATGTGCGGGCCGAGGTCGGCGGCCGCGGACTGCCACACCGGTGCGAAGAAGAACGCCGCGGAACTCGGTATGTACAGCAGTGTCTGGAACGGCGGCGCGGCAAGGACCGGCAGGAAGAGGTGGATGAGCACCGAATCGCCGGCGACTCCGTCGATCCAGACTCGCTCACGCGTCCAGCCGGCCGTAGTCTCCACAACTTCGGTACGTGGATTCGCGGGGCGCCGATCGTATCGATAGAACGTGAGCAGCGATCGATACGTCGACGCGTCAACGGGGTGATACACCGGCGGCGGGGCGTGGAGCTGGAGGCGCCGTGCGACAAGCGTGGCTGCACTGCCGATCCCACGGTTACGGGCGCAGCGCACACCAATGGTGCCCGACGCGTCGGTCGCCTTCACCGATCCGACTTCCGAGAAGAGATAGGCAGGATCCTGCCACGAGCCACCAGCCACCGCGAATCCATTGTCCACCGGGTTGGCGAGCCACTCCTTGACGTTGCCTGCCATCGCGTGTGCGCCGTAGGGGCTCATGCCGAACGGCATCGCATCGACCGGGACCGTCGAGGCGCTGCTGAAATTGGCGCGGGGGTTGTCCGCCACGACCGCCGACGTATACCCCCAGGGCATGATGACCCCGGTGAGCGAGGTGACGCCGTCCCGGGCAACTTTTTCCCATTCAAACAGCGTTGGCAGCCGTTTCCCCTGTGCAGTGCAGTAGGCGTCGGCTTCGTACCACGAGATGCCCGTGACTGGGTGGCGACCGCGACCCGCCGGCCCCTCTTGGCTCACCCACTCCCGCGGCGCCTGCAGCCCGGTGCGATCGGTGAACTGGGACCGCGCGATACCGTCTGCATCAGCGCGGCGCCACCACGACAAATTGCCGTAGCCGCCCTGCGCAATGAACTCGCTATAGTCGCCGTTGCTCACCTCGTGCTGGTCGATGAGAAATGGTTCGAGGTCGTCGGCCAGGTCCACTGGCAGATCCGGGCCGACGAGTGTGTAGCGCCCACCGGGGACAGCGATCATTCCGTCCGGCACCGAGTCGCCACGCACAAGCGTCGTCGCAATTGAGACGACGCGTCCCTCATCCAGCCGCTGCTCGGCCCGGCCCAGTGCGCTCGAGATCATCCGTTCGGCAGTCGCGTAGTCCGGGTGCCTGATCACAATCCGATAGTCGCCGCGCGCGACGCGATGATCGGTGATCGGGGTAGTGCCGAGTTCGACGCTGTCTTCCGGCGCGCCGTCGGCGTCGGGCGCGCGCTGCAGGTACACCTGGGCACCCGCCGGCACGCTGGTCACGGTGATGGCATCTGACACTTCGCCCATCAACCGCTGCAGCGTGGTGTCGGTCGGAATCCGCCGCTCCACAACTATTGCCTGCTGGTACGCAGCGGCGTATCGGCCTTCGCGCGCCAGGGCCGCGATCGTGGTCAGCATCGCTCGCGCCGCCGCTGTCTGGCGCGCCCGCCACAGTGGAACTGCGAACGCCGCGGCGGTCGCCAGCAATGCCACTGCCGCACCGGCCAGCCAGAGGCGGCGGTGCGGTGCTCGCACCGCAGGCGTGGCGGCGTCAATGAAATCCCGGGGGGTCGCAAACCGATCGGCGGGATCCTTCGCCAGCGCTCGCGCGATGGCAACGTCGACCTCGGCCGGGAGATTGGGCACCAATGAGCGCGCCGTCGGTGCGGTGGTGCCCAGCGCGCGCCCGATGATGGCTTGCGGCGACGCACCTGTGAATGGTGGCTGCCCGGTCAACATCTCGAAGAGCACGCAGGCCAATGCGTAGGTGTCGCTGCGTCCATCGATCGTGGAGTCTCCCGCAACTTGCTCGGGACTCATGTACGCCGGAGTCCCGATCGAAAGGCCAGCCGATGTAAGGCGGGCATCGGCGCTGCCAGCCAGTGCGAGTGCGATCCCGAAGTCGGCGACGAGACCTTCGCCGTCCTCGATCAGGATGTTCTCGGGCTTGATGTCGCGGTGGACGATCCCGCGGGCATGCGCGACCGTGAGCGCCGCTGCGACGTCGCCCGCAATCGCAAGCGCTTGATCGAGCGGGAGTCGGCCGTCGCGGTCGAGACGATGCCGAAGCGATTCTCCCGCGACGAAGGGCATCACGTAGAACAGCATCCCGTCGGCATCGCCCGAATCGAAGAGCGGCAGGACGTGCGGGTGCTGAAGCCCGGCCGTGACCTGGATCTCCTGAAGGAATCGCTCGCCGCTCACCGCGGCTGACAAGTCGGGATTCAGCACCTTGATCGCGACCGGGCGGTGGTGCTTCAGGTCTTCGGCGAGCCAGACAGTTGCCATGCCGCCCCGGCCGATTTCGCGCTCGATCCGGTAGCGGCCACCGAGGTGTTGCTGCAGGCGTTCAAGTGAATCGGCCATTTCGCAATGTAGGGGGGTGGAGCAGGGGAGCTGGAATCAATCCTTCAGGGGTCGGCCCTCGCGGCGGCCAACAGTGACGCGGCGGCTTTCACATGCGGGATCAGTTTCCAGATCGACCCACGTTTGAGGGCGACATCACCGCCGAGCGCGGCCGCAGCCAGATCCCGTGACCCGGCGACGAGATCGCGCCATGTCGCGGTGGATCCCTCCAGGACGAACTCCGCCGATGCCTCGTCGTTGGCATCGGCGGGGCGGAGTGCCGTCAGGCGGCCCCCGTCGAGTTCGATCCAGGTGCGACGGGGTTTCGATCGGGTGCCGCGCTCGCGCAGCACGATGGTGCCGGACCAGTCGCGCGCGGCTTCCTTGAACGCGGGTGAGGCATCAAGTCGCTTGTGCCACGCCGCGAGGCCATCGGGTGAGAAGAGATCGGGCATGCCGGAAAGCTACGCAGCCGCCTTCCGGGTGACGAACACCAGTCCCGATCAGCGCTTCCGGATCGTGAGCGCGCCGTCAACGGAGTTGACGCGTAGCATCGGACCGCCGCCATTGATCTGGCCGCGCATCGTGCGCGGTCCCCACTGACCCGCCACCGTCATCGGGAAGTTGCTGGTGAGCTCGCCATCGACGGCCGTCGCCGAGACGTCCAGCGCGACGTCGGCAGGGAGCGTGAGGTCGATCGACCCATCCACAGTGGTAATCCGCACATCGTGCGTGAACCGCCCGACAATGTCGAGCGTCACGTCGCCGTCTACCGAGCTGACGCGCTCCGGCATGGTGCCGCGCAGCGTGACGTTGCCATCGACCGTGCTGATTCGTGCCGGCGTGTCGATCCCTTCGATCGTCAGGTCGCCATCCACTGTAGCCGCATCAAGGCGCACGCCGGCTGGGAGGCGGACCACATAGGTCATCGCCACTTCCAGCGGTTCTCCGCGGCGGCCGTGGGTACCGTTCCGGTTCCCGCACGTGGTTCGCGACTCACCCGGCGTCTGGAGATACACCGTGCAGACCTTGATGCCGTCGCTGGTCTCTTCCATGATCGCTTTCACCAGTTCGCCGTTGCCCCGAATCACTCGGCGGGTGACAACAACCTCGGCTTCCCGTCCGTTCCCGCGGGTAATGTGTACGTCGCCGTCGATGTTGCCGATGCCGAGCGTCTGGCCGGGGCGCAGTGCACGGGTGAACCGGAACTCATCGGGAGCGGGGCGCCAGTCAGGGATGGCGGGCATCCCGGGCGTGGTGGCGAATCCGAAGCCGATCGTGGCGGCAGCGAGAATGATGCGGATCATGAGGTCTCCCGGCGAGCAGTGGAGCAGGTGTGGTGCACAACTACTTGGACACGCCGCGCCGCTGAATGGTTGCACGACCCGCTATCACGTCTTGCTGAGGTCCCTCACTCGCACACCGCCGTTGAACGTCGTGATGTCGATCGTGGCCTGTCCACGGCCGTACGTTGCCGTCACCCGCCGTTCCGACATCGGGCCGTTCCTACGCTCATCCGGTCCTGCGATCGTCGCCGGGATCTCTGACGACAAGCCGCCCTGAAACGTGGTGAGGCGAATTCGAGCATTGAGATTCGCTGGTGCATGGATCTCGATGCCGCCGTTGTGCGATTCGATCCGGTAGCGACCGGCAGGATCGAATCCGCCTTTCCACCGTACCTGACCGTTGGTCGATGCCACTGAGACGTCGCGGGACTCGATGTCATCGAGCTGGATCGGACCGTTGACGTTCTCAATGGCGATCCGCCCGGTGGCGCCACGAACGCTGATACTTCCCGAGACCCCCTCGATGTCGAGCTGTGTGCCGGTGAATCCGCGCACCACGATCTCGCCGATCGCCGACAACACCATCTGGCCGGTCCCGCCGGAGACTTCGACACGGCCGTTGACGGCGTCGACCTCCAGGCGGGCTGGGGCGTTCGTGATGGTGATCGGGCCATTGACGGCGCTGACACTGAGATGCGCCCAAGTGGGAAGCCGCACCATGATCGGTCCTTGCGAGCCACGACCGAACATCTTTCCATCGATGCTCACCTGTCCACGTCCGACGTCGACATCCGCGCCCTGCACCACCACTTCGTCGCCTTCGACGCCGGTGACCACAATCGGCTGTGAGAAACTCGAAATCTCTATGACCGCGCCCCGCGTCAGCCTAAACGTCGTGTCGACAGGCACCAAGCTGTTCCCGGCGACGGCCATCGCAACCAATAGCACTGGAAGCATGATCAACTCCGCCGTGTCATTGATGCGACCGATTGCAGCACGTCGAGCTTGCGCTGCATCGTTCGGGTGAGGTAACGCGCCGCACCGACATCGCGCGGCGCGGCGTCTGCACGAGCGCGAGCATCGGCAATTGCGCCATTCAAGGCGGCCATCGATCCCTCAATACGGAGCCGGGTGCTGGGGTCGAGTGTCGACGATTCCATCGCCACTGCCGCTTCGAGCTGCTCGATGGCGCGCTCCAGAGTGAGCGTCGCAGCGTTGAAGCCTGCCGGTAGCACTGCTGCCGCGGGGGCGACCGCAGCCGGTGGAATGCCGGCCACCACCGTCGGCACCGGCGGTTCCCGCAGCGCCACCGTGATCGCGACCGAAGCCGCGACCAGTGCGAGACCAGCCGCGATCAGCACCGGACGCCGAACCTGGATGAACCCTGGGCGTCCTTCGGCAGCGACCGCTTCCGCGATCGTCGGCCACAAGTCATGCTCGGGATCGCGGTCGCGCAGTGTTCCGATCGCATCCCGCAGCTCCGGTCCGAGGTCATCACGTTCAAAGTCCATCGAGCATCCTCCTCAGTGCTGCACGTGCCCGCGAGAGTTGTGATTTCGATGTGCCAGCCACCAGGCCGAGTCGCTCAGCGATCTCCTCGTGGGTCCAGCCCTCGACGTCATGCAGGATGAATACCTGGCGCGCGCCCTCGGGAAGCTTTGCCATTGCCGCCTCGAGATCCATCCGGATGCCGGGATGCACCGGCCTGACCGGGCGCTCGGCGACATCGCCCGCTCCATCGTGGATCCATCCTCGCTCGGTGCGCTCCGCCCGCCGACGGGTGAGCACCACATTGACCGCCAACCGATGCAACCAGGTCCCGAACGCGCTGTCGCCGCGGAAGCTGCCGAGCCGGGTCCAAGCCCGAACAAACACATCTTGCGTCAGCTCATCGGCCGTGTCGGGGTCGGCCATGCGTCGCATGAGAGTGTGGACTCGGGCGACATGCCGGCGATACAACATCTCGAATGCCCGCTCGTCGCCCCGCGATGCACGGCGGGCCAGAGCAGTGTCAACATTCACCACCGGCGTGCCGAGCGGGGTGGTCATCGGCATCGAGAGGGCATTCACGAAGGGTTTGACGGGCTCACTGGCCATAGGGTTGCATCATCCGACGCCACGAGGCCGCAGCAATGGACCGCCAGCTACCTGGGCCACTGCTGGGTAAGGCAGTGGAAGGCACCAAGACCCCAGACGAGATCAGTGCAGTCGATCACAACTACTCGGTGAGTGGGGAAGAGGCCAGCAAGCGTGGCCGCAGCGATCTCGTCGCGCTCCGGGTCATAGCCGGGGACGAGTACGACTTCGTTGCCGATGTAGAAGTTGGCGTAGCTCGCAGGGAGGCGCTGGTCTTCCCAGGACACGTCTCGCGGCATCGGCAGTGCGACGATGCGGAACGGCTTTCCGTCCTGATCAACCATCGACTCGAGGCGGCGGAGATTGTCCTGCAGCAACCCATAATTCGCATCGGACCGGTCGTCCTCGACCACCGTGACAATCGTCGTCGCATCGACGAACCGAGTAATGTCATCGATGTGCCCGTCGGTATCGTCACCGACGATGCCGTCGCCGAGCCAGAGGATGTTCGTGACACCGAGGAAATTACGCAGTCGCCGCTCGATCTCGGCGCGCGACAGATGTGGATTGCGATTCGGGTTGAGTAGGCACGCCTCGGTGGTGAGCAGCGTTCCCTTGCCGTTCACGTCGATCGATCCGCCTTCGAGGATCATTCCGGGGTGTTCCACGGGCACACCTAGTTCGGCACCCAACCTCGTAGGAACGGTGTCGTCCAGATCATACGGCGGGTACTTGTCGCCCCACGCGTTGAATCCCCAGTCGAGAAAGATTTGTTCGCGCGCACCCGCTTCACCGCGCTGTACGATGATCGGCCCATGATCCCGGCACCACGCATCGTTAGTGGGCAAGTGATGGAAGTACACATTGGCCAGGTTGGCGCCTGCCGCATCGAGCACGCCGCGCGCGAGCGTTTCCATCGCACCGTCGATGACGTTGATGTGCACCTCCTCGCCGATCGCGAGCTCGCGCACCATCTGCGCATACACGCCGTGCACCAGGGAAAACTTGCCGGGCCACGACGCTTCCTTGTGCGGCCACGACAGGAATGTGCCCCGATGCGGTTCCCATTCCGCCGGCATCATGAAGCCACGGCTGGTGGGTGTCTCAGTCAAGGTAGCGCTTGGTGATGTCGCCATAAGCGTCGATACGACGATCGCGTAGGAACGGCCAGTGGGTGCGCGCGGCGTCCACCAGCGACAGGTCGCAGTCGGCCACCAGCACCTCCTCGTCCTGACCCGCTTGTGCGATCACCTCGCCGCTCGGATCGGCGATGAACGACCCGCCCCAGAACTCGATCCCACGGTGGCCGGGCTCGCTGCCGGGAAGCACCTCGTGGCCGGTACGGTTGACGGCGCAGACGAACACGCCGTTCGCGACCGCATGACTGCGCTGGATGATCTCCCACGACGATTTCTGGCGCGACCCGTACTCTTCCTTCTCATCGGGCAGCCATCCGATCGCAGTGGGGTAGAACAGCACCTCGGCGCCGGTCAGCGCGGTGAGTCTCGCTGCCTCCGGGTACCACTGATCCCAGCAGACGAGGGTACCGATCGGAGCATGTCGGGTGTTCCACCGCAGGAAGCCGAGGTCACCGGGGGTGAAATAGAACTTCTCGTAGAATTGCGGGTCATCGGGGATGTGCATCTTCCGATACTTGCCCATGTACGACCCGTCGGCGTCGAGCATCGCGGCCGTGTTGTGGTAAAGGCCTTGGGCCCGGCGCTCGAACATCGACGCCACGATCGACACACCGAGTTCACCGGCGAGTGTTGCGAGACGGTCGGTGGTCGGTCCCGGGATCGGCTCGGCGAGCTTGAAGAACTCGTGGTCCTCGCGCTGGCAGAAGTAGTACCAACTGAAGAGCTCCTGGAGGCACACGATCTGGGCACCACGGGACGCGGCCTCGCGGATGCCTTCGATGGCACGATCGATGTTGGTCGCCACGTCGGGGCCGACCCGCTGCTGAACCAGTCCGATCCGGACACTGCGCGCAGATGTCGTCATCCCCCAAAATAGCCAGCGCCGGCGCATTGTGCCGGGGCGCCTCGCCTTCCTCTGGGGCGGCCGGGGGCCCATATTTCCGCCTTCCTCCCCACATACGAGCCTGCCCCTCATGGATCAGATCCGCCAGCAGCTTGAACAGGCGCTTGCCGGCGTGTACGTGATCGAGCGTGAACTGGGCGGTGGCGGGATGTCGCGCACCTACCTGGCCCGCGAGGAGGCGCTCCAGCGCCGGGTCGTGATCAAGGTCCTTGCACCCGAACTGCTGGCCGGGATCTCGGTCGAGCGATTCAGGCGGGAGGTGCTGCTGGCCGCGCAGCTCCAGCATCCGCACGTGGTGCCGGTGCTCACGGCGGGAGATGTCGGCGGGATCCCGTGGTTCACAATGCCGTATGTCGACGGCGATTCGCTCCGCCACCGCCTCAGTCGCGGCGGCGTCGGGATCGGCGAGGCGGTGAGCATCCTGCGCGACGTGGCGCGGGCGCTCGCGTACGCACACGCCAACCGGATTGTCCATCGCGACATCAAGCCCGACAACGTCCTGCTCTCCGGTGGAAGCGCCACCGTGACCGACTTCGGCATCGCGAAGGCGATCAGCGCCGCGCGTACCGACGGCGGCCTCGGTGAGACGCTGACCCAGGTCGGGACGTCGATCGGCACGCCGGCGTACATGTCTCCGGAGCAGGCGGCGGGCGACCCGGATACCGATCATCGGGCCGACCTCTATGCATTCGGGGTGATGGCGTACGAGATCCTCGCGGGGCGCACCCCGTTCGTGGCGAGCACGCCAACAAAGCTGCTTGCCGCGCACATGACAGAGACGCCGCGCAACCTGCTCGATTTCCGCCCGGATTGCCCACCGGCGCTGGCGGCCATCGTGATGCGGTGTCTGGAGAAGGAACCCGACGCGCGTCCGCAGGGCGCGGGCGAACTGGTGCAGGTGCTCGAGACCGTGACATCGAGCGGGAGTGGACAGGCGGTGCCCGAGATCCTGCGTGGCGGGCGGATCCGGCTGGGCCGGGCGGTCGCGATGTGGGCTGGCGCGACTGCGGCAGTGATCCTCACTGCCTGGGCGGCGCGGGAGGCGATCGGCTTGCCCGACTGGGTGCTCCCTGGTTCGGCAGGCGTAATGCTCGCCGGCCTACCGGTTCTCGTCTTCACCGCGTACGTGCAGCGGATGGC
>JBKJMX010000155.1:0-5014 GCA_046596135.1 Gemmatimonadales bacterium | reverse complement strand
GCATTGCCGGGCTGGCGCGAGTCGCCCTCGGCAAGCAGGCGTTGCTTCAGGCATCCGGTGCGGTGGGCGGCTCCGTCCGCACGGCAGCGAAGGCTCATGCATCGCGAGCCAATGGGTTGAAGGGCGGGCGGCCGCGCAAGCTGTAGCTGACGAGCAACTCGACACCTCCCTCGAGGAATTTCTTGATGCGCAAGTCAATCGTTGTCGAATTCCTCTCCCTCGACGACGTCATCCAGGCCCCCGGTGGCCCGAACGAGGATCCGAGCGGTGGGTTCCGGTTCGGCGGATGGCAGGCGCCGTACAGCGACGACACCGTGGGCGACGCGATCATGTCACTATACGCCGAGCCGTTCGAACTGCTCCTCGGCCGGCGTACTTACGACATCTGGGCCGACTACTGGCCCGACGTCGCGGCCCGGTCGCCCGACCACCCGATCGCCGGCCCGTTCCACCGCACCCGGAAGCACGTCGCTACCCATCACCCCGACACCCTCACGTGGCAACACAGCGACGGGCTCGGCGCCGATATCGCGGAGGGCGTGCGACAACTCAAGGCACAGGACGGACCCACCCTCATCACCCACGGCAGCGGCGAGATGGTGCGCCACCTCCTCGCCGCAGGCCTGGTGGACGAGCTCCGGCTTCTGTTCTATCCACTCGTCCTGGGTAAGGGGAGGCGGCTCTTCGGCGACGACGCGATGCCGTCGGAGTTCAACCTTGTTGAGTCGTCGACCACCGCCACCGGCGTGATCATCACACGCTACGTGAGGGGCGGGGAAGTGAAGACGGGGACGTTCGAGAAGTAGGGGGGTATAGTCACTGGCGAGGGGGGCGCCGCGCCGTGTGGTGACAACGGAATGCTGTCGGTCATTGGTCCGAATCCTCGATCCCTGTCATCGTTCTGCTTCGCTCGGGATGACAGGAGCATGGCGCACCAGGCGGTGCCGGGTTACGCTCGGCCCGATGGCGTTACGTTGAACGGGCCCATACGGTGAGGATCGACGAATGCGCGACCTGAAGTTCGCGGCTTGCGCCACACTCTGCTTCCTGGCAGCATGCAACGACGGCAACCTCTGCACGACGGACTTCGCGATGGTGCAGGTCACCGCCGTGACCGCGGCGGGCGACCCGGTCGCAGGCCTGGCGATTCGTGACTCGCTCACCCGGACGGGACACGCCTTCGACATCATGCAGATGTCCGGTACCCGCTTGGGCGACTACCAGGTCTTCACCGACGGTCACCGCCGCGAGCTGCCGCGGGAGGTCGAGACAGTGCGAGTCACCGGGGCGGATGGCACGAGGGGGTTCGCTGCCGACTTCGTGTTCAGGGCAGATGAATGCCACATCGCCAAACTGAGTGGTCCGGACACTGTTGTCGTGACGCCATGATTCCCCGAAGCTACGCTCCACCCTTAGCAGCTGCGCCTTCATCAGCACGTCCACGTCACGGAACCGGGTCCGAACCGGCCTGAATGGTATCACCGGGCGGATGGCGCGAGGGAGAGCGTGACGTCGTGCCTCGATTGCGGTAATCTTCTGAGGACGCACGACACCGGAGGAGCGAGGATGAGTGCAACTCTTGAAAAGGCATTCGGCTACCAGGGCAACCCGATGAATCTTCCGGTGCCGAGTGTTGACGCATCGGTGCCGTACTACGAATCGATGCTCGGTTTCCGTCTGGTGTCACGCAGCGAGGCACCGCACAAATCGGCGGTGCTTGCCCGCGACAATGTGACGATCGGAATCGCAGAGAACGGCGGCAAGCCGGAGGATGACGGCTGTGCCTTCCACGTGAACGGCCTGGAGGCGCTTCTTGCCGAATACATGGGCAGGAGACCGCCGAAGGCGCCGTCCGACATCGGTACCGAGTTTCGGGACGGGTCGCCATGGAATGTGTTCTATGTCGTCGCGCCGGATGGGCTCTGCTTTTGGTTCGGGGAGCGGCAGGGTCAAGACATCTGACGGCGCGCCTCGCGAGCCGCCGATTTTCAGTATCCTTGCAGCGCCTTTCTCGCCCCTGGAGCAGACAACATGACCACAGTCCTCATCACCGGTACCAGTACTGGCATAGGCATGGCAACCGCCCTCGCCTTCGGTCGCGCTGGCCATCGGGTCGTCGCGACCATGCGCAACCCGGCCACTGCGCCCGGATTGGCCGAAGCGGCGGCGCGCGAGAAGCTTTCCGTGACCGTGCTACCGATGGACGTGGATGCCGATGCGTCCGTACGAGACGGGATCGCCCGCGCTGAGCGAGAGGTGGGCCCGATCGACGTGCTGGTCAACAACGCCGGCATTGAGCGCATGGGATCCGTCGAGGAATTGCCCCTCTCGGAGTTTCGCGCAGTCATGGAGACCAACTACTTCGGCGTGATTCGATGCACCCAGGCGGTGCTTCCTGCGATGCGAGAGCGACGCAGCGGCTGCATCATCAATGTGGCCTCGGTGGCGGGCCACGTTGCTTCGGCACCAATGGCAGCTTACGCGGCCTCGAAGTTCGCGCTCGAGGGGCTCAGCGAATGCCTGGCGCAGGAGGTTGCGTCGTTCAACATCCGAGTGGCAATCGTCGAACCCGGCATCATTGATACCAAGATGTCGCGAAACATTGGTGTGGTGTTGGCCCCGTCCCCCTATGCCCAACAGCGGCGAATGGCTGCGCTCTTCGCGACGGCACTTCAGGCCCCCGTCCCTCCCTCGGTAGTTGCCGAGAAGATCCTCGAGATTGCGGTCGGCAACACTCACCAACTGCGGCATCCCGTCGGACCGGACGCCGAGCCCTTCCTCGGTTGGCGCAGGTCAATGAGCGACGAGTCGTGGGTAGCCATGGGCGCCCTCGACGACGCTGCGTGGTACGACCGCATCGAGGCTGACTTCGGGATGAATGCCCGTCCGCATGCGCAACAGTAGGCGCCAGCGGCTAAGAGCCGCTTCTCGGCAGAGAAGAGGGAGTGCTGTGCCAGCTGCTAAGAGCCGCTTCTCGGCACGGAGGGAGGCTGAAAGCCTCCTTGCTTCACGCTGTGCTGCGAACGGTCCGACGCACAAAGCAAGGCGAGTTTACTCGCCCTCCGCCAGCGGCTAAGAGCCGCTTCTCGGCAGAGAGGGAGGTTGAAAGCCTCCTTGCTTCACGCTGTGCTGCGAACAGTCCGACGCACAAAGCAAGGCGAGTTTACTCGCCCTCAGTGCCGAGCCCGGGTGATGCCCGCCCCGAAGGGGCGGATCACCCGTGGGCTCAAGAGGCTGAGAACCTCCTTGCTCCGTTCGTTCAGACCATCTCCGCCGCGGGGCCGACCCTGCACCTGCAAGGCTCCGGTTCTCCGAGTAACTTCAACATGCCTTATTCGGAGGAGCCTGATGACCCCGCTCACCCTGCCGTACCACAGCGATCCCGATATTCTGGGTGGCACACCGGTGTTCGTTGGCACGCGGGTCCCGGTGAGCACCTTGCTTGAATATTTGGAGGCCGGCGACCCGTTGGACGAGTTCCTCGAGGATTTCCCCTCAGTCGAGCGTGGACAAGCCATCGGACTTCTTGAAATCGCGAAAACTGCCTTGCTTGAGCGGGCCCCGACTGCGTGACCCCGTTTGTCCTGATCGACGAGTGCGTGCCACGCCGCCTGACGCATGATTTTCCAGAGAAGACAGCGGTTCGCCTGACCTTGCTGTGCTTTTACCACGAGTTCTCGAACTGCTGCCCGTGATCGCGACAGGCTCCGTGCAACATGTGGGTGTCTGATCCGCGGACGAACTGATCCCTGCGGCCCTTCACAACGCGTTCTTCGACCGCAGGTTCCAGCCATGAATGTGAAATATTTCAGGGACACCGACACGGCGTTGCTCGAGTTCTCCGACTCGGCGGTGGACGAAACGCGCGAGATTTCGGAGAATGTCGTCGTCGACCTCGACAAGAATGGCAATCTTGTCAGCATGACGATTGAACACGCCGCCGCCCTCGCTCACCTGCCACACGTCCCGGTCGAGGAAATCGACGCGAGCTCCGCGTAACCGCCAGCGCCTCTGGCAGCGGCTGATAGCCGCTTCTCGGCAAAGAGGGAGGCTGAGAGCCTTCTTGTTTCGCGCATTGACAAAATCTGCTCTCGGCACGAAGCAAGGCGAGTTTACTCGCCCTCAGCGCCGAGCCCGGGTGATGTCCGACCCGAAGGGCCGGACCACCCGTGGGCTCGTGGGTCGGGACCGCAGCGAGGGGGGCCCACCCGTGGGCTCGACTTGGGCTTGTTGTCAAACATCGTACTTGCCAGCGGCGACTCTCGATTGGAGATTGCGGGTATGGCGACTCGACCAACGCTTGATTTCAGCCATCTGACCCCCTCGGAGCGCATCGAGCTCGCCGAGGAGCTTTGGAATAGCTTGGAACCGTCGGCCCTGCCGCTCTCCGAGAGCCAAACTCACGAATTACTGCGCCGCCGCGCGTTGCTGGAAACGGGCCCACCCGGCCGGCCATGGCAGGAGGTTCTTGACGAGATCGAGCAGCGCGGCGGATGACGCCGCGCATGTTGGTTCGGCCCGAAGCGCACGCGTTGAGCCATGATCAAAACGCTCCAAAAGCTGACACACCGGTGGACGAAACGCGCGAAATGTCGGAGAGCGTCTATGTCGATCTCGACAAGGACGGACATCTTGTCAGCATGACGCGCGAGCACGGCACCGCGCTCGCGCGTCTGCCACACGTCCAGGTCGACGAGATTGGCGCGAGCGCTCAATGCGCCGAGCCGCTTCGGCGACTAGAGAAGCGTTCCCCACAGTCTGAAGGTTTCATGGCCAAACCGCTGTACCTGCTCCTGACCAGCCTCTGGATCCCCTCGGCCCTGGCGGTCGGCCAGCAGTACGCACCAGACGTTCGGGTGGACGCCGTCTTTGCCGCGTACGACAGCGCCACTGTGCCCGGTTGTGCTGTCGGCGTCTATCGCGACGGCAAGATCCAGTACGCACGGGGTTACGGCCTGGCCGACCTCGAGCGACGCGTGCCGATCTCGTCGAAAACCGTCTTCGACATCGGCTC
>JBKJMX010000025.1:0-7386 GCA_046596135.1 Gemmatimonadales bacterium | reverse complement strand
GACGAGCGCGCGCTGCTGACGCTGGCGAGCATCGTGGAGGCGGAGGCACTCGACCCAGCCGAGCGCCCGACGATTGCTGCGGTGTATCGCAACCGACTCCGGATCGGGATGGCGTTGCAGGCAGATCCCACCATTCAGTACGGATATCTCGTGGCGCAGGGGGCCCGCCGCCCCCGCTTGTACAATGCGGACTACGAGTTCGTGTCACCCTGGAATACATATCTCGTACCCGGCCTTCCGCCGGGCCCGATCGGCAACCCGACACGCGAGGCGATCGAGGCGGTGCTTTCTCCGGCCCCTGTCCCCTACCTGTACTTTGTCGCCGACTCGTCGGGTCGGCATCGTTTCTCCACGACATACGCCGAGCATCTTCAGGCAATTCGGCAAATCCGCGAGTAATGGTCAGCAGCTAACCGGTGGGGCAGTAGGCAGCGGCAGCGGTCGCTGTGTCGGCCGCGCCAAGGATCCCCGACGCGACCGCAACTCCCGCAAATCCACGGCTCATTGCTTCCGCCACATCCATCGGTACGATCCCACCGATCAGCACGCAGGGTCGATGGTCCGCTTGTGTCAACAGCGTGCCCGCACCGTCCCAACCCAATGCGGATCCTGCATCGGTCTTGGTCGTGGTCGGCCGAAGCGGGCCGATCCCCCAGTAGTCAGCCGACCAGCCCCGCGACACCTCATCGGCTGAGCCGACCGAAGCGCCAATGATGAAACCCGGGGGCACGATCGCACGTGCCAGACGCGGCGCAAGATCATCCGACCCCAAGTGAACCCCCGCCGCGCCGCACGCCAGGGCGATATCGAGTCGATCATTGACCAGCACCGGCACTGGCAACGCGCCCACCAGTTGCCGGCCGATCGCGATGAAGTCGCAGTCGCGGGCGTGTTTCAGGCGAAGTTGGACCGCCGTTGCCCCGCCCTTCACCGCAGCTTCGATCCGCGCCACGCCATCGCCGTCAGCCATGAACTGATCGTCGGTGACAAGGAGCAAGCGAAGCGAGCGAGCTAGATTCTCGTTCATGATGAGTGAAATCAGTGCGATCGGGGGCGGTGACGCCAGCGTCAGCGCGCGGGGAGCGGCCCGATGGAACGCGGGTCACCCGTGGATTTACCGCAGCGACGTCATCAATGCCCCCGACACCGCGGGGATCGTGGCGGTGCACGACGCCCGCGGACGATTCCTGGGACAGGCGCTCTGCTCACCGCGAAGCGAGATCCGGCTCCGGTTGCTGGAGCGGTCGACCCGACCGATCGATTCTGGATGGTGGGTGGAGAGGCTGTCGACTTGTCGGCAGCACCGAGTGGGCATCGATGCCAACGCATGGCGCGCGGTGCACGCCGAGGGCGACGGCCTCCCCGCACTCATCGTGGACCGTTACGACCGCTGGCTCGTCGTGCAACTCCTCTCGGCGGCACTCGAGCCAATCCGGGCGACCATTGTGGAGGCGCTGCGCGAGGTGTTCGAGCCCGAGGGAATTCTCTTCCGGAACGATGCGCCGGCCCGTCGGCTCGAGGGACTCTCACAGGAAGTGGAACTGGCGTGGGGCACCGTACCCGAACACATCGAGGTGCGTGAGGGCACGGTACGGTGGTACGCAGCTCCGTGGACCGGACAGAAAACCGGTGCGTTTCTCGACCAGCGCGAGAACCGGCTGCTCGCAGGCACGCTGGTGCCGGACGGCGGCACCGCACTCGATTGCTTTGCGTATCACGGTTCCTTCGCGCTCCACCTCGCCGGCCGTGCAGCAGCCGTCACCGCGCTCGATGTCAGCGCCGATGCGCTCGCCAGGGGTGAAGAGCATGCAGCGCTCAATCACCTCGATCAGATCGAGTTCGTGCGTGGCGACGCGTTCGACGTCCTGCCCGAGTGGGGCCGCGCCGGTCGCTCATTCGACGTTGTTGTGGTTGACCCACCGGCATTCGCCAAGGGGCGCGCCCAGGTACCCAAAGCGCTCCGGGGCTACCACGAGATCAACCGTCGGGCTATCCGCCTCGTCGCGCCTGGGGGGTGGCTGCTCACGGCATCTTGCTCGTTCCATGTCCGCAGGCCGGAGTTCCTCGAGATGCTGACCCGCGCCGCCGCTGATGCGGGGAGGCGGTGCACCCTGCACGCCGTCCTGGGGCAGCCGCGCGATCATCCGGAGATCCTGACGATCCCGGAAACAGGCTATCTCAAGGGGGCGGTGCTTCGCGTGGATTGACGGACCGCCGGAAGTTCACGAGTTTGGTACATGCTCTCCCAGCAGCAGCTTCTCGTCCCGGCCGTCCGTCGGCGCCCGCTCCGCTCGCTGCGACAGCAATACGACCTCTATGTGATGGACCGGATCGAGCACTACAAGAATTCCATTCCGCGCGGGGAGCTCCTTCGCCTCGCCACGGAGTCGATGGACGACATCGGGGATAGCGGGGAGTCACAGTTCGTCCTCACCGAGATGGTGATCCAGGAAGCCGTCGACGCCCGGATCAAGCGGCGCCTCGGCGTGAAGTCGTTCGAGGCCTGGCGGAAGTACTTCCCCAAGCTTCGTGCAGGTCAGCGCGACCCGATTCACTGGGGCATGGACAGCGGACACCTCGTCGCCGGGCTCGCGCCGAGGCTGGAGCCGGAGGACCACGTACTGGTAGTCGGGTCGGGCGCCGAGTCGTGTGCCTACCTCCTCGCGGCGCACGAGGCGACTGTCACCTTTCTCGACGGCGACTTCGGGGTGATCGAGCGCACCGAGCACCGCGTTGCCGCCGAGTCGCTCTCGTCAACTTTTTTTGCGATCTGCGTCCAGTTCGGGAAGTGGCTCCCGTGCGTCGCGCCATGCGATCTGGCGGTGATCGATGCCGGGACACTGGCGGCGCTTTCGCCTGGTGAGCGGCGGGTCCTCCTGAGCGCGCTCCAAGATCTCACTGTACCCGGTGGCATGCACGCGTTGGTGCCCGACGCGCTGGGGTCGGGGCCGGAGGGCTTCGCCGGGCACTATGCATCGTGGACCCGTGAGGCGATGCCGCCCGCCGGTCGACGCACCCGCGGCACGGTTTCCCGCGGCGCTCTCTTCGTCCGACCAGCAGGGGCAAACGAGCAGGCCCGCGGCGATGCGCGGGCCCAAGGGTAAAGCATAGGGCCGGCGACGCGCCGGCCCTTTTCCTGCTTGTCCGCAGCCGCTGCTGCGGACCGGGTTGTTACATCGCGCCAGCGTCCGCCGGCGCGCTCATGGCCGCCGCGCCGCGCTTGCTGCGCTTGGCAGCCTTTCGGCCGCCACGCTTGGCGGTCTTCTTGGCGCCACGCTTCGCCGACTTCTTGGCGCCGCGCTTCGCCGTCTTCTTGGCGCCACGCTTTGCCGACTTCTTGGCGCCACGCTTCGCCGTCTTCTTGGCGCCACGCTTCGCCGACTTCTTGGCGCCACGCTTTGCCGTCTTCTTGGCGCCACGCTTCGCCGTCTTCTTGGCGCCGCGCTTCGCCGACTTCTTGGCGCCACGCTTCGCCGTCTTCTTGGCGCCGCGCTTCGCCGTCTTCTTGGCGCCGCGCTTCGCCGTCTTCTTGGCGCCGCGCTTCGCCGACTTCTTGGCGCCGCGCTTCGCCGACTTCTTCGCTGCCTTCTTCCTTGCCATGGAGCCTCCCTGAGGAGTTGATGGTGGCGAGTGGCGACCATACACGGCGACACCCGCAGCGACGCTCGTGCTCGAGTCACGGAGTAGCGTCGGCATATACAAGATCGGAAATTTCGTACCACGCGCAATACCCGGACGACCCGGAAGCTCCAACAGGGCATCACCTTCCCGAGCTCTTCCACATCGCTGCGGGACATTTCCGGAAGGGCGAACGGAACACCGGTCGGATGCACCGCATGCCCGATGAGATCGGTCGCGTCTGCACGCACTGCAGTGCCGTTGCGGGACGACCGCGCGCAAACTCAGTGTTGGCAAGGGTTTCCGGGCGACCTGCCGCACCACGCGGGGCAATCGCTCACTGGTGTGCGCGAGACGTGCCGCCAGCCAATGTTCCGGCTGCACGCGCTTCCGGTCATGTGGATCGGCGTGCGGCGCATGTCCCGGAGGGACGTTTTTCGGGGAAAACTCACCCCGGCGGCGGGCGTGAATTTATCTTCCGAAAGCTGTTTTTCCCCGGGTCGTCCGGTGACGCTGGTCCTTGGGTTGTCCTCCGAAGTCGCGCATATTGCCGCAATCCACCCCAACTGGTTTCCACATGCGCGCACTCATAAAGGCAGCTCCCGGCATCGGCATGGACCTGGTCGACCGACCGATTCCGACCATCGGCGACCACGACGTACTGATCAAGGTTCACCACGCTGGCGTGTGCGGTACTGACCTGCATATCTGGGAATGGGATGCATGGGCAGCCGGTCGCCTGCGGCCACCCGTCGTGATCGGTCACGAGTTCGCGGGCGAGGTCGTCGACCTCGGCGCCGATGCGAAGGCCGACGGGTTGCTCGCCATTGGCGACATGGTGACCGCCGAGGGACACATCGTCTGTGGCCACTGCCTGCCGTGCCGAACGGGCCACGGTCACCTCTGCGTCCGCACGCAGATCATCGGGGTCGATCGGGACGGCGCATTTGCCGACTACATCGCCATGCCCGCCTCGAACGTGATGGGCCTCGACGGCATTCCGACCGATATTGGTGCGATCATGGATCCGGTCGGCAATGCGGTGCACACCGTTCTGGAGGGCGGTGAGGTGCCCGGGAGCACCGTGCTGGTGATCGGTTGCGGGCCGATCGGCTGCTTCGCCGTTGGCGTCGCGAGGGCAGCTGGCGCGGCACTGGTGGTCGCATCAGACTTCAACCCGGTTCGGCGTGAGCTCGCGGCCACGATGGGCGCCGACCACACCTTCGACCCGGCGTCCGACGACATCGTCGCGCGGGTTCGGGAGCTGACCGGGGGGATCGGTGTCGACCTGGTTTGCGAGATGAGCGGGCACCCCGCGGGGCATGCGCAGGCGTTCGCAGCTGCACGCCCGGGCGCGCGAGTCAACCTCCTGGGCACGCCAAGCCGGACGACCGAGGTGGACTTCGCGCGGGACATCATCTTCAAGGGGCTCACGCTCTACGGCGTCACCGGACGCAAGATGTACTCGACATGGATCCAGATGCGCCGCCTGCTCGCATCGGGTCGCTTCGACCCCGCGCCGGTCGTGACGCACCGCTTCCCGCTCGATCGAATCGCCGACGCGATCGGCGTCATCAAGGATGGATCAGCCGGCAAGGTGATCCTGGAGATCGCCACATGACCGCACCCCGTGCCAACGCCCTCGAGGCCCGCGTGACCGCCGGGCTCGAATGCTTCCGCGCCGACGGTGTCTACAAGACCCTCAACCACATTGCGTCACCACAGGATGCCCGGGTGATCATGGAGGGACGGGGCGAGGTCATCATCCTCTCATCCAACAACTACCTCGGGCTGAGCAACCATCCCGACGTGGTGGCCGCGGGGAAGCACGGACTCGACGAGTTCGGCGCCGGTACCGCATCGGTGCGGTTCATCTGCGGGACATTCACCGTCCACCGGGAACTCGAGGCAGCATGCGCGCGCCTGGTGGGAACCGAAGCGGCGCTGTCGTTCGTGAGTTGCTGGAACGCGAACGAGGCGCTGCCGGGGACGCTGCTGACGGACCGCGACATCATTCTTTCGGATCAGCTCAACCACGCATCGATCATCGACGGGCTTCGCCTCGCGAAGTCAATCACCAAGTGCCAGACGGGAGTGTTCCGTCATGGCGACTATGCGGACCTCGATGCGAAGCTCTCGGCTGCCGCGGACCGCGAGGTCAAGTTGGTGGTGAGCGATGGCGTGTTCTCGATGGAAGGGACGATCGTCGACCTCCCCGCCCTCCTCGCGGTGTGCCGACGCCACGAGGCGATCCTATGGCTCGACGACTCCCACGCCACGGGGGTGCTCGGCCAAGGCGGGAGGGGAACCGCCGAACATTTCGGGCTCGTCGGAGAAGTGGACCTGATCACCTCCACCCTCGGCAAGGCGCTCGGCGGCGCAGCCGGTGGGTTCGTCGCCGGATCGGCGGCAGTCTGCGATTTCCTCACGCAACGCGCGCGTCCACAGCTCTTCACCAATGCGCTGCCGGCGACCGTCGCCGCCAGCGCGATGGCAGCGATCGAGGTCCTCGAACGGGAACCGGAGCGGGTCACCACACTCCGGGAAAACGCCCGGTGGTTCCGCGGAAGACTTCAGGACCTCGGGTTCCGTCCCCTTCCGGGCGATACTCCAATAGTGCCCGTGATCCTCGGTGAAACCGCGGCAGCAATCCGGATGAGCGAGTTGCTCCTCGAGGAAGGGGTCTTCGCCACAGGTTTCGGCTTTCCGGTGGTGCCGCAGGGCGAGGCGCGGGTCCGCTGTCAGCTCTCGGCGGCCCACACCCGGCAGGACCTGGAGGAGGCTCTCAGCGCCTTCGAGCGGGTCGGCAGGTCGCTCGGCCTCATCTGATCCGGGCGCAAACCTTGCTGATGCAACACCAGAATCTCCACTCGGAGGCGTTTTCGATGATGTCCATCCGTCGGGTCGCGCAGGTCGGCACCCTCGCCGCAACATTCCTGCTGCCGCAGGTGGCTCACGCCCAGCGCAGCGACTCGCACACCTGGGCGATCGGTGCCTCAGCAGGCTCGATGATATTCCAGACTCGCACCCAGGACACCGAGGTGCTGCCATCATTTGGCGCACATCTCCTGATCATGGCGTCGCGGGTCGGCCTGCAGGTGGGTGTCGACGAGGGCTTCGGATCCGATGAGCCGTCAGGGCTGGCGCTCTTCAACGACCTGCGTCGTTATCAGGCGGTGTTGATTGCATTCCCGTTCTCATCGCCGCTCGAACCGTACTTCGGGGTTGGCGGTGGCGTCCTGCAGGCGGTTGGTGTTCGGGTCAACGCCGTGGTGCTGGATCCGAACGACCGACAGGACCTTCAGGACGAGTTCCAGGAATCGTCATCCAGCGGGTTCCTGACCTTCATGGGTGGTATCCAGGGACGGTGGGGACGATTCACCGCGTTCGGTCAGTACCAGCTGGGCACCGCACCCTCCAACGACAAGCTCATCCGTGGCGCGCTGCACTCGGTGCACGGCGGCCTCCGGATCGGCCTCGGCAGCGCCCGCGAGGGAATTCGCGCCGGCGGTTATTGAGTCGGCGCGAGCACGAACCGTAGCGGCCAGTCCGCTGCACGGGTGATACCGATGCGCGGGGTGACGATCACGTCACCCCGCGCTTTGCGTGGCGTCCCCTGCACGCGCAGCAATGACGACCGCGTCGCACGCATCCCGTCGTGCTCACCGGTGATCCCGAATGCCTGTGTGAGCTTGCCAGGGCCATTGGTGAGCTGCCGATCGGGCACCACTCCGCGACGAGCCCGCATCACGTCGATCCCAACGGTGG
>JBKJMX010000144.1:0-7081 GCA_046596135.1 Gemmatimonadales bacterium | reverse complement strand
TGGCGCTTCAAGCATCCGTCGCCGTGGGACTTCATGTTCTTCATGAATCGCGCGCTCGGTCGCGACCTGGGCTGGTTCTGGAACGCGTGGCTGTTCAATACCGATGCCGTCGACGGCTCTATCGAATCGGTCACTACGGCAGCCAACGGCATCACCAAGGTGGTTGTCCGCCAGGTGGGCCAGATGCCGGCACCGGTGGTGCTCCTGGTGCAGTTCGCGTCGGAAGGTCCGCCCATCAAGCAGATGGCTGGCGCCGAGCTGGTGAGCAGCATCAGCATGCGGGTGACGCTGCCGGTCGACGTCTGGTTCGGGGGCTCGCGGACGGCCGTGGCCACGCTCGACTTCGGCCCCCGCAAGATTCAGCGGATCATCCTCGACCCGGCCTGCCGGTTCCCGGACCGCAACCACATCGACAACGTCTGGCCGCGGCCGGAAGTCGTCGCGCCGGGGCGGCCGTACACGTGTCAGTAGCTGGGTAGGCAGAAGCGGTTGGAGCTGGACTGACCATTACGCGGGCCGGTCGAACGGTCCGTCACGTGGTCTCGGTCGCTAACTCCCGCCCACGGGCTCGCGGGCCGCGACCCGCCGCTTGGTCGGACTTACTCCGCGCGCCTCGCTTCCCTCGTCGCCTTCCGCCGCTGCCGGTCGCTTCGCGCCCTCGCAGCGGCACGGCTTCCCTCGGGAAGCGAACGGCCCATGCGGCAGGGGCGCGCGGAAGAGAAGTCCTCCCGCCGCAGCGCGCCGCGAACCCGCTTGCCCTGTTCCGGGGGCTACGGAAAACTCAATGGCGGCGAGGGACGCGGGGTCCGGCAGAGGAGGCTCGGATCATACGGGTGCAGAATGGGCGGGCTTCCGAGCCGACGGTTGCCGGAATCCCCGCGCCCGAGACCGCGCGACAAACGCGCAGGCGCACCTGCCACCGACCCTGAGACCTTCCAACCTGAGCGCACACTCACATGCGAGCAACCACTCATGTGGTCCTTTCCGCGACAACGTCCGTCCGCTGCCAACTCGGCCCCCGACAACAGGTTGTGCTTGTAGAGACCGATACCTCCTCTTAGCTTTGCTTCATCGCACTCTTCCGGCGGCGCATCCCAGTGAAATTCCCGAATTTTGGTTCATTTCTTCCGGCCAACGAGATCGCAGTCGATCTTGGCACGGCGAACACGCTCATCTACGTGAAGGGCGAAGGCATCGTGCTGAACGAGCCGTCCGTCGTCGCGCTTGAAAAAGCCACTGGTCGCGTGAAAGGGATCGGTCTCGAAGCGAAACGGATGCTCGGGCGGACGCCCGAAGGGATCATCGCCGTGCGCCCAATGCGCGATGGCGTGATCGCCGATTTCGATGTCACCGAGAAGATGCTCCGCTACTTCCTGAAGACCATCATCGACAAGCATGTCTTTCGGGTGAAGCCCAAGGTGATCGTTGCGGTGCCGTCGGGAATCACCGAAGTGGAACGTCGAGCAGTGCGCGACTCTGCCGAAACGGCGGGAGCGAAGCAGGTGCTCATGGTGGCCGAACCGATGGCCGCTGCGATCGGTGTCGGGCTGCCGGTCGAGACGCCCACGGGCAACATGGTGATCGACATCGGCGGTGGTACCACCGAGATCGCCGTCATCGCACTCAGTGGCATCGTCTCTGACACGTCGATCCGCATCGGTGGCGACGAGCTCGACCAGGCGATCGTGCTGTTCATGCGCAAGAACTACAACCTGCTCGTCGGCGAACCCACCGCGGAACTGATCAAGATCAAGGTCGGATCGGCGTACCCGATCGGCGAAGAGCGCGAGATGGAAGTGAAGGGGCGCGACCTCGTGTCGGGTATCCCGAAGACCGTTCGCGTGCACTCGACCGAGATCCGTGAGGCGATCCAGGAACCGATCCAGCAAATTGTCGATGCGGTGCGTCGCGCGCTCGAGATCACACCGCCGGAACTTGCATCCGACATCGTCGATCGCGGGATCGTGATGACCGGTGGTGGCGCGCTGATCCGGGGACTCGACCACCTCCTGTCGCAGGAAACCGGGCTCCCCATTCACGTCGATGACGATCCGCTCACCTGCGTAGTTCGCGGCACCGGCAGGATCCTCGACGATTTCGAGAAGTATCGCGGCGTTCTCGTCACCTGAGCCTGACCCTCCCTACCTGATGGACTGACCATGCGCGACCTGGCAGGGCGCGAGGACACCCGCGGCAGCCTGCTGATTCTGGTGGGGTGCCTCGCCGTCGCGCTCGCTGGCCGCGCAATGCCCGAGACCTGGGCACAGGGCCTCGCCGCTGGGATCCGGCGCACCGCACTCCGTCCCGTGGTGCTCCTCGCCGAAAAAGGCGCGGCCAACAACGCGTCCCGATTCGCGATCGAGGGGATCCAGCGGCAGCGCGATTCGCTCGCGCTTCTGGTGCAGGCCGGGGCGGTCACTCGGCGTGAGAACGAAAACCTGCGCGAGCTGATGCAGCTCCGCCACCGCCTTTCCCAGCCATATATCGCTGCCGAAGTGTTGCACCGCAGCGTCCCCACTGACTCCCGCACCCTGCTCATCGGGGCGGGAGAGATGGACGGCGTTCGTCCGTTCGACCCGGTGGTGAGCCCCGAGGGCCTCCTCGGTTATGTGTGGCACGTCGGACCGCGCGCCTCCACTGTCATGACGTGGTCGCATCCCGAATTCCGCGCCTCCGCCGTGACCGCCGACGGCCGAGTGCTCGGCATGGTGCTCGCCGCGAGCGCACCAGAGGGCCGACGCATCACGCTGCAGCTCACCGGCGTGGCGCTCCGTGATTCGTTGCCGATCGGCACCGAGGTGTTCACCGCAGGTCTTGGTGGCGTGTATCCCCGCGGTGTGCCGATCGGGCACGTCATGTCGATCGGCGACGATCCACTCGGCTACGAACGTGTCTACCGGATCGCGCCGTATGCAAACCCGGGTGCATCGAGTCACGTCCTCGTGCTCACCGAGCCGCGGGACTCCACGTATCTCGCCCTTCCCGTTGATCCCGATTCCGTGGCACTCCCAGCTGGTGCGGTGCGTCCGTGATGGGCACCCGCTACTCCGACAGGGGCCGCCGCAACCGAAGCACCGACCGGGCGCGTGTCTGGATCGTGGTGCTCGTACTTGCCGTGCTCGAGTTTTATGTCCGGCCATCGTTCGCCGTCGGTCGCGGTCTCCCCGACTTCCTCCTGCTCGCGCTGCTCATCGTCTCGATGCGGTCGCGTCCGGGTACTGCAGCGATCGCGGGGCTTGCAGTGGGCTTCATCGTGGACGTGCTCACCCCCGCTGCCTTCGGTGCCGGGATGATCGCGCATGTGCTGGTGGGATGGGCGGTCGCGTCGGGTCGCGCGGTGTTCTTCGCCGACAACCTGCTCGTCAACGCCGGCTTCTTCTTTCTGGGCACCTGGACCCGCAACGTCCTGCTCGTTGCCGTGAGCGGCACGTCGATGGCCGAGCTCGCCGTCGAGGCGACCGTTTGGGCGCCGATCCAGGGGCTGAGCACCACACTCGCCGGCCTCGTTCTCGTGGTGCTCTTTCGCGACTGGCTCGTGGTTCGGGTGCTGAAGTGAGCAGCTTCAGCTCATGGGAAGTGGGCCGCCGCGCGAGTGCTGCCACCGCGATCATCGTCCTCGTCTTCGCCGGCCTCTCTGCGGCGTTCTTCAGGGCGCAGATTGTCGATCACGAACGCTTCGAACTGGAGTCGTCGAACAACCGGCTGCGCCCACTACCACTTCCGGCACCCCGCGGCGACATTCTCGATCGCAACGGACTCGCGATCGCCGAGAACGTGCCGGGGTATGCCATCAAGTTGCTCACGCAGCGCGAAGATTCGTTGCGTGCGATGGTAGCACGGCTCGCCGAGTTCCTGCCCGAGATGGAAATCGACAGCGACGTCGTGGTGCGCCGGTGGCAGGCCTCGAAGCACGAACCGGTGCTGGTCTTCGATTCGAGTGATCCGCGGGTGGTGTTCAAGATCGAGGAACATCGTGCCGCGCTGCCCGGAATCGTGGTGCAGTCGGCACCCCGTCGCAATTACTCGCTCGGTGCCGGCGTCGGACACCTCGTCGGATATGTGCAGGAGGTCAGCCGTACCGACCTCGACTCGAATCGGTATCCGGGGGCCGTATCCGGCGACCTCGTCGGCAAGCTCGGTATTGAGCTCGAATACGACTCGTTGCTGCGCGGCCGACCGGGAATCCGCTACGTGGAGGTCAACTCGCGCGGGCGCGCCATTCGCGAGCAGTCGGTGAACAACGCGGTGCGTCCCCTTGCAGGCCGCACCCTCGCCACCACGATCGACCTGCCGCTGCAGCGCTTCGTCGATTCGATGTGGCGGCACGACCTCCCCGAGATGCGCGGCGCCCTCGTGGCGATGACGCCGCAGGGCGCGATCCTCGCCTATTACTCGTATCCCGCCTACGACCCGAACCTCTTCATCGAGACATACCGCGAGAATCGCGCTGACACCACCGGGCTGCCGCTCTATAATCGGGTGATTCAAGGCCGTTATCCACCCGCGTCGCCGTTCAAGCTCGCGACCGCGGCAATGGGGCTACGCCGCAAGCTGGTGACGATGAACACCCGGATGGCGCAACCGTGCACCGGCGGGCTGCAGTTCGGCCGCCGGTACTACCGCTGCTGGAAGGCCGGCGGCCACGGATCGCTCACGCTCACCGGCGCGATCGCGTCGTCGTGTGACGTCTACTTCTATCAGCTCGGACTGATGCTCGGCGAACAGGCAATCTTCGAAGATGGCGTACGATTCGGCTTCGCCGACCGCAGCGGCATCGACCTGCGCCCGGAGACACGACCCGCATTCCCGCGCAACCTCGAGTCATACGTCAACTCCCGCGGCGCATCACGCTGGGCCCGAGGTGAGATTCTCAATCTCTCGATCGGTCAGGGCGAAAACGCACAGACGCTGATCAACATGACGGCGTTCTACGCCGCGCTCGCCGGCGACGGCATCAAGCGCGCACCGTTCATCGTGCAAGGCGCACAGGGTAAGGAAACCCACAACCTCGACCTTACCGGCGAGGAGCTGCAGGGGCTGCGCGACGCCATGGCGGCGGTGGTGCAGGGCGGCACCGCCGCCGCATCGGGTGGTCGCGAGTTCAACGTCGCCGGCAAGACCGGCACAGGCCAGATGACCAACCAGGCAGACATCGCCTGGTTCCTCTCGTTCGCACCGGTGGAGAACCCGAAGATCGTCGTCGGCATCGTCGTCGAAGAAGGCCTGCACGGGTCGTCGATCGCGAAGTACGCAGTGCGCACCATCGGGCGTTTCCTGATCGGACCCGACACGCTCGCGCTCCGTCGCGCCGACGCCGTGCTGGAGGACGAACCGCTCGGCCAGGTTGGCGGCGTTGACAGCACTCCACCGACAGCACCGTCGCTGGCACCTGCGCCGCGGCCTGACTCGGCACCGAAGCGGCCACGATGAGCGGTCGTCACGCGCGCGCACTCCTCGTCATCGCCACCATGCTGGCACTCTTCGGGCTCGGTGTCCTCTACTCCACCGGCCAGACCGACGCTCCGACAAATGCGTCAGGCAAATGGATCGGGCAGATCGTCTGGCTCGGCATCGGCGTGGTGTCGGCTGCGCTCGCGTATCGCACCTCGTTCCGCATCCTGGAATGGGGCGCGCCGTGGCTCTACGGCATCACGATATTCCTGCTGGTGCTCACTGTGGTCGGACTCGGTGGCGCTGCCGGCACGGCCGCCAGTACCACGAGCTGGCTGCAGATCGGCGGCGTCCGGCTGGGCCAGCCCGTGGAGTTCGCGAAGGTCGCGACCATCCTCATGCTCGCGCGCTGGTTCGCCGCACGCCGTGAACCACCAAACACCCTCACCGGCCTCTTCACGCCGATCGTGATCGCCGTGGTCCCGATGCTGATCGTCCTCAAGCAGCCCGACCTCGGCAGCGCGATGGTGTTCGCCGGAATCCTCTTCGCCGCGCTCTTCTGGGCCGGCGTCGCGCCGTCGCTGCTGGTGCTGCTGTTGTCGCCCGTCATCTCGCTGCTGCTCGCATGGAACACCGCGCTCTGGAGCGCGTGGATGGTGGTGCTGTTCATCCTGCTGCTGATTTGGCGGCCGTTCATCCTCGAGGCAATCGGCGTGTACGTCGCCAACTCGGTCGCGGGCGTTCTGCTGATGATGGTCTGGGCCAAGATGGAGGGCTACCAGAAAAACCGGATCCTCTCGTTCCTCAACCCCGAGGAGTTCCGGAAGGGCCCCGCGTACCAGGCGATCCAGTCGAAGGTCGCGATCGGGTCCGGCGGCTGGTTCGGCACCGGTTTCACCGAAGGCCCGCAGAAGCGTTCGGGGTTCATCCCCGAGCACTGGACCGACTTCGTCTTCGCGGTGGTCGGCGAGGAACTCGGCTTCGTCGGCGTGATGATCGCGCTCGGATTGCTGCTGGCGATGCTGCTGGTCCTGATCCGGATCGCGCGCCGAGCCAGCGATCCATTCACCTCGCTGGTGGTGTTCGGGATCGTCGGGCTGATCTTCACCCACATCTTCGAGAACGTCGGGATGACGGTGTCGCTGATGCCGATCACCGGAATTCCACTGCCGTTCTTTTCCTACGGTGGGTCGTTCCTGGTGGCGTTGGCTATCTGCATCGGGATCGGGATGAGGGCCGCAGGGGAGTCTCGGGCCTCTGGCTATGTTGATTTCTGACAACGACTTAGGTTTCGGCACCTTGCGCGACGCCCCAGCGCACCGCACCTTCCAGTATCCCTTGGGCCCCCCCGGCTCAGGGTTAACAGAGGTCTCATGCCCGTTATGGCGTGGTTCAAGAAAGAGCGCAAGCCCAGGACGGCCCCCCGGGAAAGGCACGAGATTCCGGCGGACGCATGGGAGAAGTGTGAGGAGTGTGGCCACGTTGATATCCGCGAGAAGTTCGAGCGGGTCTTCAACGTGTGCCCCGAATGCGGCACCCACAAGCGGTTCACCGCCGACGAGTATATCGAGCTGCTGACCGACGAAGGGTCGTGGCGCGAACTCAATGGCGATCTCCAGTCGGCCGACCCGCTCGGCTTCGAGCACTACGCCGAGCGCCTCGTCGCAGCTCGCAAGAAGGCCGGCGACTC
>JBKJMX010000082.1:0-3161 GCA_046596135.1 Gemmatimonadales bacterium | reverse complement strand
GCTCCTGCTGTCAATCGGTGCGGGAACAGGCCTGCTCTACCTGCTTCGGTGGTTCTGGTGGCGCATCAATGCGTGGTGCGAGATCGCCGCGATGGTGGCGTCGTTCACCGCGGCGCTCGGTTTCTTCATCGCGTACAAGCAGGGTGTGGTGATGCCGGCGCACGTGCCGCTGCTCGCCACGGTCGCGATCACCACCGTCGCATGGGTGGTGACCGCATTCGTGACCCAGCCCACCGAACGCGAGAAGCTGGTGTCGTTCTATCGCACCGTCCGACCGGCCGGGCCGGGGTGGGCGGCACTTCGAGCTGAATCGGGGTTGCCACCATCGCCCGATTCGCTGCCGCAGGCTTTCCTCGCGTGGATGCTGGGCTGCCTCACCGTGTATGGCGCGCTCTTCGGCACCGGGTCGTTCCTGTACGGACACCACGGAACCGCACTCTTCTGGAGTGTCGTGTTCGTCGTCAGCGGAACGCTGCTCACACGCATCGTCCGCCAGCTCTGGAGCAGCGCGCCCGCATCGTGATGGTGCCGACCGATTCGGCGCTGCTGCTCGCGGGCGGGCGCGGGACCCGCATGCAGCGTCCCGCGTCGGGGGCGTCACTCGACGCGGAGCAGAACCGACTCGCGGCGCTCGGTGTCAAGTCGATGGTGCCAGATGCGCGCGGGCGTCCGCTGCTCGACCATATCCTCACGTCGCTCGCCGATGCCGGCATCCGGCGTGTCGGCCTCGTCGTCCCGCCGGTACACGACGCGATCGCGGCGCACCTCGCCGTGCATCCGCCGCGCCGCACCAGGGTCACACTCGTCGTGCAGCATGAAGCTACCGGCACCGCCCACGCGGTCCTGGCAGCCAGCGATTGGGCCGGCAACCAGCCGTTCCTCGTGCTCAACGCCGACAATCTCTACGACAGCACGCTGCTCGCCGAGCTCGCCAGCACCGAAGGCCCGGCGTGTGCCGCGTTCGACGCGGCGGCGTTGGTGCATCGGAGCAACTTCCCGGCGGCGCGGGTGCGTGGCTTCGCGCGTCTGGTGACCGACGGGGACGGCCGGCTGCTCGATGTGGTGGAGAAGCCGACCGATGCCAGGCTCGCAGCACTGCCGCCCGACGCACCGGTAAGCATGAACCTCTGGCGGTTCGATGCCGGGATCTTTCCGGCCTGTCGCGACGTCGGCGCGTCCGAACGGGGTGAACATGAGCTGCCCGGTGCCGTGAGTCTCGCGATCATACGAGGGATGGTGTGCCGACTGGTGAGAACTGCAACTGGCGTCCTCGATCTGTCTGCGCGTGACGACATCGCGACCGTCGCGGCGCGCCTCGCGGAAAAGCGTGTCGACCCATGAGCTCTCGCTGGGTGGCGCGGCTGCGAGGCATCGGGCTCACGGACACCGCCGCGCGGGACGCCGCACCGCACTTCAGCCGATGCGCGTTGGGGCTGGGCGCCGAGCCGGGAAGCTCGTTGCCTGCGTGGTGGGTACCGGGACGGATCGAAGTACTGGGGAAGCACACCGACTATGGCGGCGGTCGTTCCCTGCTTTGCACCGTCGAGCGTGGCTTCCACATCATGGCACGGCCCCGAACCGATGGCGTGGTGCAGCTGCTCGACGCTGCCAGCAGACGCCCGGCCTCGGTGCCGGTGTCGGCCGATGCGCCGGCGCGGCCGGGCCAATGGATCAACTATCCCGTCTCGGTGGTCCGGCGCCTCGTGCGTGATGCGGGTATTACCCGCGGTGCCGACATCGCGTTCTCGTCGTCCCTGCCGCGAGCATCGGGGCTGTCGTCGTCGAGTGCATTTGTGATCGGCTGCTATCTCGCTTTGGCCAATGCCAATGAGCTCGATAGCAATGCTGCATGGCAAGCTGCGCTACCCACACCTCTCGACATCGCCGGATACCTCGGCGCCGTTGAGAACGGGAAGGCCTTCGGTGCGTTTCCAGCCGATCGTGGCGTCGGCACCCACGGCGGCAGCCAGGATCACACGGCGATCCTCTGTTGCGAGGCGGGAATGCTCTCGCAGTTCCGGTTCCTGCCGGTCGAGCATCAACGGACTGTTCCGCTCCCTGACGAATGGATCTTTGCCGTGGCGATGTCAGGGGTCCGCGCATCGAAGAGCGCCGGCGCGAAGGATCGGTACAATGCCTTGGCGATGGAGACGTCGGCACTGGTCGACGCACTCGGGCAGGACGGCGACACCGACGATCGGTCGCTGCTTCGCCGCATGGAGGCAGGCGCGATGTTGCCCGCCTCGGCCACCCCGGCCCTCCATCGCCGGCTCGACCAGTTCAGGGCCGAGTCGCTGGAGATCATCCCTGAGGTCACCCGGCACCTCGCAGCAGGGCGGGTCGAGGCGATCGCGCCACTGATCGCCCGCTCGCAGCAGCTGGCCGATACTGTACTCGGCAACCAGGTGCCGGAAACGCGCGGACTGGTGGAATCTGCGCTCCGGCTCGGCGCCGTGGCGTCCTCGGCGTTCGGCGCGGGGTTTGGCGGGAGTGTCTGGGCAATCATTCACGTCGGGAGTACCGACGCATTTCTCAAGGCGTGGGAGTCGGACCACTCCACCGCCCATCCGCAGACTCGCACCGCGTCGGCGTTCTTCGTCACCCGCCCTGGCGCGCCCGCACGCCAGCTCGCCGCGGATTGAAGCCGGCCGGCGACCGGTTGCCCTTGAACGCGACCCCGAAGCTGGCTAGCCTACATCTCTCTTCACCCAACGTGGATCTCGCATGAGCCAGCCGACCCGGGCGTGCCCAACGTGCCACACGCCCCTGCCGGGCGTGGCCGCGTTCTGCTACGTCTGTGGATCCGCCACCCCGCCGGGAGGCCTGAATCGCGAAACCGGCGAGATGGTCGCCGTGTCCGGCGTCGGGATGAGCCCGGCCGAGTTGCGCAAGAAGCTCCAGCGCGCTCTGGGCCCCGGCTACGAGCTCGGCGACCGGATCGGCGCCGGTGGCTTCGCTGAGGTGTTCAAGGCCCGCGACCTCCGCCTCAAACGCGACCTCGCCGTCAAGGTGCTCCGCCCCGAGCTCGGACTCACCCCAGGCATGGTAGAGCGCTTCCGGCGGGAAGCCGAAACGATCGCCACCCTGCGGCATCCCAACATCGTCCCGATCTACGATGTCGGTGAGGGCGACAGCCTCGCGTTCCTGATCATGCCGTTCAT
>JBKJMX010000037.1:0-7760 GCA_046596135.1 Gemmatimonadales bacterium | reverse complement strand
CGACGCTGGCCCGGGTTTCGGGGCCGTCGTGACATACAACATCGGGCTGAGCCCATATGTCACATCGGCAAACGGTGGGACCGGCACGGTGGTCGTCACCAGTATCTCGTCGAGCCGAGTGGCCGGTACGTTCGCGGTCACGACTGTCGGCACTGGTGGTACGGTCGGCAACCGGGTGATCACCAATGGCAAGTTCAACGTGAAGTTCTAGGGCGGATGCGCCTCGCGATGCGCCCGTCAACCCGGCGCGGAGGCCGTGCATGACCACAAGACGTGAGTTCCTCGTTGCCGGCGGCACACTCGTGGCCGCCGGACGACGGCTACCTGGGATGCAGGCCCGTGCGGCGCACGACATCGTCTTCCGTGGCGGTACCGTCGTCGACGGCAGCGGCACCCCGGGTTTTGTCGCCGACGTGGCGATCAGTGGATCGCGTGTCACGGCAATCGGGCCCAAGATCGCGGGGCAGGGTCGCGACGAGTTCGACGCGCGCGGTCGCGTTGTGTCGCCGGGCTTCGTTGACATCCACTCGCATGGCGATGAATCGCTTGACGCCGATCCAAGGGCCGAATCGCTGATCCGCCAGGGTGTGACCACGATCGTCGTCGGTCAGGACGGCAGCTCCCGGGGAGCTGGCCCGGGTGGTGATGCCTTTGCCCGCTACCTCGATCAGGTTGATGGTTGGCACCCGGCCGTGAACGTCGCCGCGATGATCGGTCTGGGCTCGGTGCGTGGGGCAGTGGTCGGAAACCCCGACCGACCGGCAACGCCCAAGGAGCTTTCCCGCATGACGGCGGCGGTGACGGCTGCGCTCGACGCAGGTGCTTGTGGTGCGTCATCCGGCCTGGAGTACACGCCCGGTGCGTTTGCGTCACGCGACGAGTTGATTGCGCTCGCTCGCCCGTTGGCGTCTCGCGGGCTCGCGTACGCGAGTCACATGCGCAACGAAGACGACCGCGTTCTCGAGGCGATCGACGAAGCGATTGCTGTGGCCGCCGGTGCCGGATGCCGACTCCAGGTATCGCACCTCAAGACTCAGGGGCCGCGAAACTGGGACAAGCTCGATGCGGCCTTCGACCGGATCGATGCGGCGGCAGCTGCCGGTATCGACGTTGCCTTCGACCGGTATCCATATGTCGCCTACTCCACCGGCCTCACCAACCTCTTCCCGGTGTGGAGCCGTGACGGCGGTACCGATGCCTTCTTTGCGAGGCTGGATGGCGCCGAGACATCGGCCCGGATTCGTGAGGCGACGCTCGCCAAGGTCGAGTCGATCGGCGGGTGGGATCATGCGATGGTGACTGGCGTCCGCAACCCCGACGATCGCGCCCTCGAGGGTCAGCGACTCGGCGCGGCCGCAGCGGGTGCGAACATCGAGCCGTATGCCTTCACGGTGGCCTTGCTGCGCCGCAATCGCGCCGCCGTCGGCATGGTCGGCTTCGCGATGAGCGAGGACAACCTCGAGCGGATCCTCGCGCACCCCCGAGGGATGGTGTGCAGCGACGGCGGTGCGATTGCGATCGACGGTCCCGCCCGACGCGGGCATCCGCATCCCCGCGGCATCGGCGCGTTTGCCAAGGTCCTGGGCCACTACGTTCGTGAGCGACGGGTGCTTACCATCGAGGCAGCGGTGCACCGGATGAGCGCGTTCCCGGCATCCCGCGCCGCACTCAGTGACCGCGGTCGGCTCGTGGTCGGTGCGCCCGCCGATGTCGTGATGTTCAACCCGGACACGGTGCGCGATCGCGCCACGTTCGAGGATCCGTTCCAGTACGCCGAGGGCGTTGACGTGGTGACGGTGGCCGGTGAGGTGGCTTTGGCGGCTGGCGAGCGCCGCGGGTCAGGGAAGGGGCGCGCGCTGCGCGTCAGCGCGGTAAGGCGGTAGGATGTCACGCGCATTCGTGAAGGAAGATGATTTCGAACCGCCGCCACGGTCGATCGCGCTGCCGCCGCGCGACGACCCGTCGTTCGATACCTTGGCCGCCGAGGCGCTGCTTGAGGCGGCCAGGATCGGCGAGACCGCGCACGCCGAGCTGGCGACGGGATATCCGTGGGGGGAGCCTCGGCTCCGGCCGCATGTCGAGCGAATTCGCGACGATGCCATCACCGCTGGCGACGACCGCCTGGAGCAGGTTGCCGACCGCTACCTCGCGGTTCGTCCTCGCCGTTCACGAGGGAAGTGATGGCCGCTCACGGCGCGGCGCGGGCCACCGGGGTGTTGTCGAATCGCCGGATGAACGCAGCGACCGTGCGGACCGAACCGACGTAGAATGCCGGCATCAGGTGGTCGACCGAGTCGCCGGGACGATGGTAGTCCGGATGGTCCTCCTCCCCGAAATACACAAACGGAATGCCGCGGCGGTGGAATGAGGCGTGGTCGGATTGCGACGTCCAATCGTCGCCGGGACCCGCGGCTGGCGTGTCATGCCCCATGCGCAGCGTGATCGGCGCGCACACCGCCGTGGCCTCAACCAGCGGTGCGAGCGCGGGATAACGACCCGGCCCGGCAGCATACAGCTCGTTCCCGACGTTGCGGCCAATCATGTCCATGTTCACGTTGACGAGGATTCGGTCGAGTGGCACCGTCGGCGCGTCGACGAAATACTTGCTGCCCCACATCCCGCGCTCCTCGCCGTCCACTGCCGCGAACACGACCGTGTGTCGCGGTGGAGAGGCGACGAACATCCTGGCCAGCGCGACCAGCGCCGCTGCCCCCGAGGCGTTGTCGTCGGCGCCGTTGTAAATCGAATCACCGGCGACCGGTCGGCCCACTCCGATATGATCGTAGTGCGCGGTCACCACGATGTATTCATCGGGACGCTCGGTGCCGCGCACCATGCCGACAACATTCCATGCGCGGGAAATCGCGTCGCGGGTCGGTGTGACGGGAAACTCGTGCGTCCGTCCCGCGCCTACTGTCGCGAGACCGACCTCGTCGAATCGCGCCGCGAGATAGTCGCGCGCGCGTATCGCTTCCGGCGATCCGAACAGGCGGCCACGCATCGAATCATCAGCCAGGCGTGACACGTCTCGCATCAGGCTCGTCGAATCGACGATCGCCAGCGGAGCGCAACTTCCTGCCGGTGGCGTCACCGGGACGACCTGGCCGGATCCCGCCGGAGTACAGGCGACGATGAGTACGAGGGTGCCGAGCAGGGGTGTGGTACGCACGAGGTGTCTCCTCAGAAGAACCGCGACAGGGTGTAGATGACGAGGCCGGCGAACCCGCCGACCAGTGTTCCGTTGAGTCGGATGAACTGCAGGTCGCGACCCACTGCGAGTTCAATGCGGCTCGCGGCGAGTTCGGGATCCCAGTCGCGAACGGTGGCCGCGATCAGGTCGGCGACTTCGTGGCGATGCTGCTCGAGGAATGCCGACGCCACGTCGCTCAGGAATGCATCCACGTCGTCCCGCAACTGCTCGTTTTCGGCGAGCGACTCGCCGACGCTCACCAGTGCGGCCTCGACCGGTGCCAGCGATGCTGCACCTGGATCTGCCCGGTAACGTGCCGCCGCCTTGCGCACTCGGTCCCAGATCGAGTCGGCCATGTCGCCGATCATCGGATGCGCGATCAGGTCGGCCTTCATCGCCTCGGCCTGCGCATTGAGTTCGGGCGAGTATCGCAGTCGTTCGATGAACTGGAGCAGGATGTCGTCGAACCGGGCCCGCAGCGCGTGATCGGGGTCGTCCGTGACCTGCGCAATGAAGCGCTCGAAGCCCGAGACCATCTTCTCGGCAACGGCATCCTTGACCGGGCCGGGCACCCAGCGCGGGCTCTCCTCTCGGACCCGCTCGCGAATCGACGCTCGCCCGGTCTGGGCAGCGTCGCCGACGAGCCTGAGCACCTGATCGAGCAGGTCCTGGGGCCACGAGCCGGCTGTGGCGATCGCCAGCACGTCGCCGAGCAGCGGCGCCAGCTTGATCCGTTCGAGCCGATCGGTCGCGCCGCGATGGATGAGCGCGCGCACTTCCGCATCGGGAAGCACATCAACGGTGCGGCTCAGCGCACCGGCGAGTTGATGCGAGAGGCGGGCGGCCTGGTCGGGACTGGAGAGCCATTCGCCCATACGCGCGGCCGGACGGATGGCGCGAAGCCGCGTCGAGAGCACCTCGCGGGACAGGAAATGGTTCTGCACGAAGTTGCCGAGGATCCGGCCGATCCGGTCCTTCTGGGTCTGCATGATCGCGGTGTGCGGGATCGGGATGCCGAGTGGGTGACGGAACAGCGCGGTGACGGCAAACCAGTCGGCAATGCCGCCGACCAGCGAGGCCTCGGCCGTGGCGCGGACGTAGCCGAGCCACGGGTGGGCCGGCTCGAGGGCATGGGCGATCACGTAGACCACGGCGGCCAGCACCAGGAGCCCGGTCGCGGCGAACTTCATCCGCCGCAGCGCGGCGAGGCGCGCTGCTTCTTCTGCAGGACCGAATGGCCGGCTGGGAATGCCGGGGGATCCGATGTTGCTGTCCGGACGTATTCCCTCAGGATCGTTCGTCGTCGACCCGTCATCTGGAGCAATCGTCGCCATGACGGGAAGTTAAGCGGGAACGGTTCACCCTGAGCGTGATCGATGGGTGGTCCCGACACCCGAGCGCCGCTAGTTTCCGGCCGCGATGCATGGCATCGCACCCGGACAGGTGCTCGAGTGGTTGAAGAGGAACGCCTGGAACGCGTTTAGGCGGTTTACGCCGTCTCGAGGGTTCGAATCCCTCCCTGTCCGTTTCCGCAGCACCGATGGAGCCCCTTTCATGCTCATTCGCCGCCCGGATGACATCCCCACCCGCGAAATCACCGACGAGTCGCTCTACCTCTCCCGCCGATCGTGGCTCACGATGGCAGGGGTGGCGGCTGTCGGCCTCCTTCCCGCCTCACTTTCCGCGTGTGGCGGTGAACGAGCGTCTGCCGCTCCGGGTGCCGCAGCCGGTGCAGCAACCGGCGGAGGGGGCGACGAGATCACGCCATACGACAAGGCGAGCACGTACAACAACTTTTACGAGTTTGGAACCGGGAAGGGTGACCCGTCACGCAACGCGCACACGCTCCAGCCGCGGCCGTGGACGGTGATGGTCGATGGCGACGTCCGCAAGCCGGGCCGGCACGACCTCACCGCGCTGCTCGCGGGTATTGGCACGGTGGACCGCACCTATCGGCACCGTTGCGTCGAGGGTTGGTCGATGGTGATCCCGTGGAACGGCATCCCGCTTGCCGACCTGATCCGCAAGGTGGAGCCGGGCACCAAGGCGAAGTATGTCGAGTTCACCACGCTGTACGACACCAAGCAGATGCCGCTGCAGCGCTCGCGGACGATCGATTGGCCGTACGTCGAGGGGCTCCGGATGGACGAGGCGATGAACCCGCTCGTGTTGCTTGCGACCGGGATGTACGGCAAGACGATGCCCAACCAGAACGGGGCACCGGTGCGACTCGTCGTCCCGTGGAAGTACGGCTTCAAGGGCGGGAAGTCGATCGTGCGGATCCGGTTTGTCGAGCAGCAGCCGCTCAACACCTGGCAGCAGCTGATCCCCGGCGAGTACGGCTTCTACGCCAACGTCAACCCGGCGGTCGATCACCCGCGCTGGAGTCAGGCGCGTGAACGGCGCATCGGCGATTTCCTGAAGATTCCCACGCTGCCGTTCAATGGCTACGCCGCGCAGGTCGCGTCGCTGTACGCCGGCATGGACCTCCGGAAGAACTTCTAACCCGATGACCGCTGCGCAGTGGATCGGGCGCGTGGTGCGCCCGCTGGTCATCGTGCTCGGCGTGGTCCCGTTGCTGGTGCTGGTGCGCCGGTTTGTCGCCGACGATTTCGGCGCCAATCCCGCCGAGGAGATTGAACACTTCACCGGGATGACCGCGCTGTTGATGTTGCTCGCGTCGCTCGCCGTGACACCCCTGCGTCGACTCACGCGAATCAATGCGCTGGTCAAGCTCCGCAAGCCGATCGGTCTGTGGGCATTTGCGTACGCGACACTCCACCTCGGCTGCTATCTCGTCTTCGACCAATCGCTCCTTTGGGGCGAGATTTTCTACGACATCCTCGAGCGCCCGTACATCACGGTCGGCTTTGGCGCGTGGATACTCCTCCTGGCGCTCGCTGCCACATCCAGCGCGTGGGCGATTCGCCGCCTGGGCAAACGTTGGGCGCCGTTGCATCGCATGGTGTATGTCGCCGCGACGCTCGGGATTCTGCACTTTCTGTGGCTGGTCAAGCTCGATGTGACGACGCCCGTGGCACTCGGCTTCGTGCTGGTGGCGCTGTTCATCTATCGGCTGCCGAAACGTGCCGTACCTGGTCCCGACCGTCCACCAGCGGCATTACCTTCCCCTTGATGCTTTCCGCATTTCGCTCCGGATGGGCTGCAGCCATGCTCCTCGTCGCCTCCCCGGCGATGGGCGGCTTGGTACTGCCGATGGTTCATCCCTGCGAAGTGGGCGGCGGAGAGCACGGCCACGGAGCGGCAACTCCGCAGGGCGCCCACTCCGGACACGCGCCCATTGCGCCAGACGATGCTGACAACGGGCACTGTACCTGCGTCGGCAGCTGCCATGCACCGGCGCTGGGCGGCGTCCCCGCCGCCCGCGAATTCTCCCACGCGTTTGCCGTGGGTACGTCGGTGTCGGTGCAGCTTTCGCCGACCACCGCAAGCGGCGTCGCATCCTGTCCACTCGACCGACTCCCACCAACAACAGCACCTCCGATCGGCTGAACTGTCCGGGGCCTTGATGGCCCTCCCATTCCCGGCGCGCAATGACGCGTTCGGGCCACAGTTCACCGATCATGATCGAGCCGCCCACCCCGGGTGGCGAGGGAGCGTGCCAACATGTTCAATCGATTCCGCTTCACCGTCAGAAGTTTTTCCTGTTTGCTCACCTGCGCCGCGGCGCTGCCGACGGTGCTCGCGGCCCAGCAGCTCATACCGACCGCACCGATCGCGCGGCACAACCTGGCCCCGACCATGATGCTCCCGGCCATCGGCCTGCGCGTCAATCTCGACAGCCGGAGTCGTCATCCCGAGGGACTCCACTTCTCGCATCCGCTCTTCACGGAATCAATCAGTCCTGACACCAAGATTCGGGCGGACTTCGGGAAGGAGTGGTCGAGCGAGGGCAGTGAGACCGAACTTGAGATCGAAGCTGAATACGCGTTTCATCGTTCGGTCAGCATCGAGGTCGGTGCTCCCTATGCATTCCTCTCGCCCGACGAGGAGGAATCGAGCTCGGGGCTGGGGAATGTTGAGGTCGCCATGAAGTTTGCAAACTTTGCTTTTGAGGATCACGGAATCCTGCTGGGGTACGGTCTGGCTGTAGGTCTCCCGACGGGCGACGCCGACGCCGGCACCGGGACGGACCACATCTGGGAAGTTGAGCCCTTTCTCAACGCCGGCATCTCACCCGGAAAATGGGAAGTGGTGGCTTGGGCGCGGTTCGGGATCCCGATCAACCAGGACGATATGGAAGAGGTCGAAACGGAATTTCACTACGACCTCGCCGCACTCTATCACGCATCACCAACGCTGCAGCTTCTGGCTGAACTAAACGCCGGAACTGGGTTGAGTGGCGCAGAGGCGGGAGAGGGCAATCGGGCGTTGGCGTTCGGGTTCAAGGTTGCGCCACATGAGGGATCGTCGCTGATGGTCGGAGCCGGGATCAGTGTTCCACTTGGTGATGATGAGCGGGATGCTCGTCTCAAGATTTCGGTGTTCAGGCACTTTTGACGGCTGCGCTGTGACGACGAACGACAGCGCGTAATTGACTGGCCGCGGT